>JBEANH010000113.1:0-6791 GCA_041165505.1 Chloroflexota bacterium
CGTGATGTGGGCCTGGCTGGCCACCCTGGGGCACAACGACGGCAGCATGGACACGCGCACCATCCAGTCGCTGCCGCGTGAACTGTGGCTGGCGCCCGACCACACCCTGCGCATGGCACCGCTGCGCGAGTTGGCCACATTGCGCCGCCCCGTGCTGGTGCGCCACGCCGTGGATTTGGGGGCGCCACAGGGCGATATGGCGCGCATGCCGGTAGGCGTGCACCAGCTCGTCGATTATGCGCACGCAGCCGTCGAAATCCGCATCTGCATGGCACGGGCGCAGGTGCAGCGCAAGTTGTTTGGGTTCGTAGTGTGTGCCGACGCACAGGGCCACGGCTTGCCGCTGATTTTTCGCCCCGAGACGGGTACAATGCGTCTGGGCAGCGCTGAAGCACCGTTTGCGATGACCAGTCTGACGGAGGATGAAGATCTGGAGATGCGGATTTTTATTGACCACTTCTTGGTGGAAGTCTTTGTCAATGACCGCCAAAGCATGGTAGCCGAATACGCCGATTATGCCGGCAATACGGCGTTGTATGGCATCACGGTGGGGGCTGCGACGGTGGTTAAGACGGTGGAGGTGTGGGAATTGAAAATTGAAAATTGAAAATTGAAAATGAACAATTATAATAATGTTCAATTCTGCATTTTCCATTTTTCATTAACTCGAGGTATGTGATCAATATGCAAAACCAAATATCGTCAAAGAAAAGTCATTTGTGTTTGCATTACGCATCATCACGGTAGCGCAATGTTTACAGGAGGAAAAGCGTGAGTTTGTCCTTTCTAAACAGGTATTGCGCAGTGGTACAGCGATTGGAGCGCTCATCCGCGCAGCCGAACATGCCCAAAGCCGACCAGACTTCATCAACTAAATGTCTGTGGCACTGAAAGAAGCACACGAAACGGACTACTGGATCGAGTTGCGATACCAAGCCGCACTCATGACCAAAGCCAGCTACGACGAACTCCAGCCCGCCGGCAAAGAATTGATTAAACTGCTTGCTATTGTCAAAACCACTAAATCCTAATCATCCATTTTCCATCGTCTCTGCGTACGTTTGCATCTTTGCCCGGGCGCACGTGATTCGCCCCGACGCCATCCATTTTTCATTTTTCATTGTTATGGAGCGTCTACGGGTAACAAACAGTTTTGTGGAGTGTATAATTGATTATATTATCCACAAAACTTGTTTTTGAGGACCATGTTTTACGTTTTTTATACTACAAACTGCGACAAATCGAAAGGGGAATCACATGCAACCATATATCCCTGATTCACTACCGCTTCAAGGGCTTGACCTCACCCGACTTGTACGACTCATCGGGCCTGCGAACGCAGCCTTGGCCCGGTATGATGGCTTGTTGCAAAGCATCCCCAATCCCGAATTGATGCTTGCACCATTGACGACACGTGAAGCGGTGTTATCGTCAAAAATCGAAGGCACGCAAGCCACCGTCGACGAAGTACTTGAACAGGATGCAGGTATTATGCAGCAAGGAGAAAAATCCCAAGACATCCAAGAGATTACCAACTACCGACAAGCGCTACAACTTGCCCACAATCATCTCAAAGATTACCCAATTCGCTTGAGCTTTGTGCAGGGTCTCCATCGTGAACTGATGAATAGCGTGCGTGGACAAGACAAAACTCCGGGTGAGTTCCGTCGTGAGCAAAATTGGATCGGTCGTGCGGGATGCACCAGCGAACAAGCCACATTTGTCCCACCCAATCCACTCCAGTTGCGCGATCACCTACACGCCTGGGAGCACTACATCAACAGCGACGACCATGATGTACTTGTCCAAACAGCGGTCATGCATGCACAATTTGAATTGTTACATCCGTTCAAAGACGGAAACGGGCGCATCGGGCGCATTTTGATTCCCCTGTTCCTCTATCAAAAACAAACATTGGCACAACCCATGTTTTACCTGTCAGAGTACCTCGAATTTCACCGCGACGAGTACTATGAACGGTTGCGTGCAATATCGGCTGACGGTGACTGGAACGGCTGGATTATGTTTTTTTTGCAGGCAATTATCACCCAAGCCGCACACAATAGTACACGCGTGACGGCGATACGTGGATTATACGAACAGACAAAGCACATCATCCATAACGCGACACACTCACAATATGCCGTTCATGTGCTTGATGCGCTCTTCAACAAACCCATCTTCCGTACCTCTGATGTAGCCAAATATCTCTACGAACGACATGGCATCCATGAAAAAACCGTGCTTTATTTGTTGCGTACGATTCGTGAAATAGGCATGCTCAATATCATCAAACCCGGCAGTGGCCGCCGTCCAGCAACGCTCTGTTTTCAACAGCTCGTCAATCTCGTAGACCGAAGCACCATCGATTAATATCCGTTTGTGGAGCGTCTACGGGTAACAAAATAATTTGTGGAGCGTAAAATCGATTTTATTATCTACAAAGCTTGGCCACGTCGTGCCCGCACACCCATTGCACGGGCGAATATCATTCGCCCCCGCCGCCATCTACGGACGGATTGAATACACATGGAGGTGCTGTTGCCTTGCAACAGCACCTCCATACCCACCATTCTTAGCTCTTCATTCTTCATTTTTCCTTGCCACCCATCCCCATCCCACCCATCATCGGATCCCCCATCCCCATGCCCATCGCGCCTTGGGGTTTGGGGGTGGAGAGGCTCCATTCTACGTTGGATCCCGCCGAGGCGGTAGGATCCACGCCGCGTAGCATCATGCCTTGGCCGCGCGACAGGTGCGTAATCGTGGTAGGCGGGTCTTCGGGGTCGCGCATCTGCACGAGCAGCGTAGTGCGCGCTTCGCTACTGGTGTTGACCCCCGAGCCATGCACCGTCAGGTAGCTGAAAAAGAGCACGTCGCCGGCTTTGGCGGGGCAGGCCACCGACGATTCGAGCGGGTATTGGTCAAAGGGCAGGTGCCAGCCACCGTCGGCCACATGCGGGATGGGGCCCTTTTTGTGGCTGCCGTCAACCACGCGGATGCAGCCTTTCTCGAGCGGCGCATCGTCAAAATGCACCACCGCCGCAATCATGCTGTCTTTGTCGTGCGGGAAAAAGGGCTGATCTTGGTGCATGGGAAAGGGCGAGCCCTTTTCAGGGGGCTTGATGAACAGCTTGTTGTGGTGCAGTTGCACGTTGGGCGAGCCGATAATCTGGGCGGCAGCATCCGTCAAACGCTCGTCGGTCATCAGGCGCGTCAACAGCGCCGAATGGAATTGCACGTTGTGGCAGTGCAACAGCGACGTTTTGGTGGCGGTTACGGCACGGGCGCTGGTCCAGGTGGCATCCACCTCGCTAATACGGCGCAAGCGCTCAATCACGGCGTGCGCCTCGGTGCGGAAGGCGGCCGCTTCGGCAGGGGTAAACATGCCCGATACCAGCAGATAGCCGTGCTCACGAAAGAAATCGACTTGCGCCTGTGTCAGCATACATTCCTCCATTGAATGTGGGTGTGCAACGATGCACGATGCCTGCGGATTGGATGAGACGATTGTAGCATGGAATGATGAAGAATTAAGAATGAAAAACTGGCGTGTGTAGGGTATGATGTCGGAAAAAGTGCTGGGGTATAATGATTCCATCGTTGATTATAATCAAGGTACGTAGCACAAGGTGCAGGCATGAACAAGAAAATCATCATCATCGCCGGCCCGAACGGTGCAGGGAAAACAACGTTCGCCCGTTCATTCCTCCCAGAGGAGGCTCGGTGTGTACGCTTTATCAATGCCGATCTCATTGCTGCCGGTCTCTCTCCTTTTGCTCCTGAAACTGCAGCGTTGAAGGCAGGTCGGTTGATGATAAGGGAGATGGCAGATTGCGTACGCAAGGGAGAAAGTTTCGCCATTGAAACAACGCTATCCGGCCTTCATTACGTGACACTCATTACACAATGGCGCGCACAGGGCTATCATGTGAGCCTATATTTTCTTTGCCTACCCGATGTAGAAATGGCCGTCGCTCGCGTAGCAGAACGCGTAAAGCACGGTGGTCATAACATCCCCACCGACGTCATCCGCCGCCGCTTTACTGCCGGACTACGCAACTTTCACGAGGTGTACAAGTCTACCGTAGATGAATGGGCACTGCTTGATAATGCAGGCGAAACACCAGTACTTCTTGAACTAAAGGAAAACCAATGACAACCAACGACATTACCAAAGCCAAAAATCCCGCCATGCGTGGCGCACTAAACGCCCTTATCCGCGCGGCCGCTGAGGCGCGAAAAATTGCCATCCAGACCAATACCCACCTTATCATCTACAAAGATGGCAAAATACAACGACTTTCTCCGCAAGAACTGCGCCAGCAGGCCGAAATGCCACACACACCTGAGTCTTGACGAACACCAACCAAAATGAACAATGAAGAATTGAAAATTTGATAGTCATCTGCCATTTCTCTGCCTGCGTCTCTCTTTTTCCCTGCTCGCGCAAAGGCCGCTGAGGCGCAGAGATGCCCCGGCATTCCGATTCACCTCGTGCATGTCCACAACCACCGCTGCGTCTCTGTGCGCTCTGCGTGAGACAAAGATCGTGCTTCGCAGTGCCATTCAATGACACCCCCGCCAGTGCCTGTGGCCAATGTTCCATTTGATTTTCACACGCGCACCATTTATAATGCAGGAAATATCATTATTACGCTAAACGTGAGTGATATTTTTTTGAAATCAAAATGGTTAAACAATTGATGAGGAGAAAACAATGCGTCCATTTCAGATCCAAGCAAATGCGTGCCTGCAATCACCAACTCGTGGCTACTATCACCTGCCCTATGTCGGCTATGGCAAGCCTGGCAATCCGGATTACATCAATGACCTCAAGAACACCTTCAACAGCTACCCCGAAGACAAAATTGCGGCGGCAACAACCAGCTTGCGCCAGGTGTTGGCCAGCGACATCGCGGCACTCTATGCCCAATTAGGGCACGCCGAATTAACCGTTTGTGTGGTGCCACGTGCCAAAGCCGAGCACGCATATCATCCGCAGCAACAACTCTTTCGCCAGGTGGTGCGTGAAGTAGTGCGCACTTGCGCAGGCACCGTTGACGGCACCACCTACATCCTGCGTCATACCAACACCAAAACAACGCACATCCGCAAATCGTTACCCACTCATCCCAACGATGGCCCAGAACCATACCCGGGTATCACCGCAGACACGTGTACCATATCACCACTCATCCGCAACGCACACGTATTGCTGATTGATGATATATATACATATGGGGTCAATATTGACGAAGATGCGATCAATGCCCTGTACGGCGCTGGTGCACAGAGTGTCACGTTTTATGCGGTCGGCAAAACCGTCCGTCGCGATGAACGGAGCGAGCATGAATTGTACTGATAACGCATTAAATGTGTTAACAGCCAATACATACAAAGGCATCGGTAACGCATGGATTGTCAAAAACATGCACGGCGATGCGTCAATTGACACACTGGTGATGCTCCTTAGCGCGACCGCTAAGGAGCATGTTTCACTCCATGACTTTGGGCAACGCAAACAACAGATACAACGCCGGCTCGAGAGCCACGCAGCGCACATTGACGGGGTGGTGGCCATCGGTGATGCGCTTTTCCCGGCGTATCGCGGCGTGGTAAAACACAGCGAACAACCGGTTGCGTTGTTTTATCGTGGCGACATCCGCCTCATTGCAAACACCAACAACACAGTTGCAGTCATCGGGCTGTTGAATCCCGACGCAGACACCGTAGAATTCGAAAACACCGTCGTATCTGCCCTCGTCGCACAGGGCGTCACGATTGTGAGTGGGCTCGCCATGGGCTGTGATGCCGTCGCCCATCGCCAGGCACTGCATGCCGGCGGGCGCACCGTGGCGATTCTGCCCAGTCCGCTCAGCGATATTTTGCCGCACGCCAATCGCGATTTGGCCGCACTGATTGTGCAACACGATGGGCTACTTATTTCCGAATATCTCGAGAGCGCACACTCCAAAATGGAACTAAGCGGGCGCTATGTGGCCCGTGATCGCTTGCAAGCACTCTTTAGCAATGCGGTGGTGCTCACCGCCAGTTATGCCGAAAACGACCAGGGGCACGACAGTGGCTCACGCCATGCCATGGCGTATGCGCTGGCCTACGGCATCCCGCGGGCCGTGATATACGATGCGCAACGCCATCAGCACAACCCCACATATGAGTTAAATCGGCAGCTCATCCATGCAGACACACATATCATCGTTATTGATGCTGCCACCATGACCGCCACCGTGACACAGATTGCCACCGCACCAGGTGCGACCAGCGCCACACGCGATACGTGGGTGCAACGCGGGATGTTTGGGGAGTGACATCGTTGTTTTCATTCTTCATTCTTAATTTTATTACGTAACTCAACGCCCTAGCGTATAATACAACCAACACAACACCCACCAATCCGGATGAAAAGAGCCACGGATGAAATGGATTGCCCCCTCTGCCAAAGACAGCGCATCGGCCACCCTCGAAAAGAATCTGTGGACGGCTGCCGATCAGTTCCGTGCCAACTCGGGGCTGACCGCCCAAGAATACGCCGTCCCCATTATCGGCAAAGCGCTCAACCGGGCCATGAAGGCCATTGAGACCGAAAACACGCAACTCGCCGGCATTTTGCCGCACACATACCATCTCTTTGCCAGTGTGCTCTTCAAAGGGTTGCTCCGCAAAATCGCCGAAATCCCGGACACCCTCGATTTCGACGCCTTTGGGCGCGTCTACGAATACTTTTTAGGTGCATTCGCCTGCTCGCCGAACGCTACACCACGCCGCTC
>JBEANH010000114.1:0-7163 GCA_041165505.1 Chloroflexota bacterium
ATGCGATTCCATTATCGTGTGTTTGCCTATCGTTTGTGATTATGGAATGTGTGGTACGTCGTGTACTTCGGTTCCCCCAGCTTAGTGCGCCCGCGGCGTGTGCCCCTTACACGTATCTCATCAAAACGCTCGGTGCCCAGAGAATTCCCAGCTGACCATCACTTCCACTACGAGACGAATGTTTGTGCTCACTTCGTAATCCCAAAATTTCAAGGAGTTTGGCGTGCCACGCATTAAAAGTAAGTTGCCCAATGCCGGAGCCCCCGCCCCTACTGCTCCGACCCCTGTAGCGCCCCTTGCTGCCAATGACCAAGAGTATGAGACCCCCAAACAAGCAGCAGTGCGTTCGATTCCGGTTGCACCTACGGGTGCCGCGACACCGATTTCAACGGACCCACGCCCGGCACTCGCCGTCGAATTCGATGGCATGACCATCCAAGAGCTCCGGGATATGGCGCGTGCCAGTGGCATTTCCTTTACGAATCAGGTCAAAAAACAAGAGCTGATTGCCATGCTACTCCAAGCACCCACCACTGGCGACGAAACCGTCACCAACTTGAGTAGCGAAGGCATCCTCGATATTGTTTCTGATGGATTCGGCTTTTTGCGTGGTGAGCGCATGCTCGCAAGCCCCAATGACGTCTATGTGTCGCAATCACAGATCCGCCGTTTTGCTTTGCGCACCGGCGACAAAATCGTCGGTCAGGTACGCCCCCCCAAAGACAACGAACGCTACTTGTCGTTGTTGCGGGTCGAGCTCATCAACGGCATGGATCCCGAAACTGCGCGCAAACGACCATCAGCAGAACAACTCGTCCCCATCTTTCCGAATACGCAGATTCGCCTCGAAACCGAGCCCAACATTCTCTCAACGCGCTTGGTTGACTTGGTGGCACCCATTGGGCGTGGACAGCGTGGTTTGATTGTGTCGCCGCCCAAAGCCGGCAAAACGCTCTTGCTCAAATCCATTGCCAACGGTATCACCGTCAATCATCCCGATATTCACCTGATGGTGTTGCTCATCGGCGAACGTCCCGAGGAAGTCACCGATATGCGCCGCTCGGTGCAGGGTGAAGTGATTTCAAGCACCTTTGACGAACCCGTCGAAGACCACGTCAAAGTCGCTGAAATGACCCTGGAACGTGCGAAACGCCTCGTCGAAATTGGCAATGACGTGGTCATCTTGATGGACTCGATTACGCGCTTGGCTCGTGCCTACAACCTCGAAATCCCCCCCAGCGGACGGACGCTCTCGGGTGGTATTGACCCTATTGCACTCTACCCGCCTAAACGCTTCTTTGGGGCGGCGCGTAACATTGAAAACGGCGGCTCGCTGACCATCATTGCCACCTGCTTGGTGGACACGGGAAGCCGCATGGACGATGTCATCTACGAAGAATTCAAAGGTACCGGCAACATGGAACTGCATCTCGACCGCAAATTGGCCGAGAAACGCGTCTTCCCTGCGATTGATATTACGCGCTCAGGCACGCGCCGCGAAGAACTGCTCCTCGGTACCGAAGTCATCAAACAGGTCTGGACGATGCGTCGCATGGTCACCATGCTCGGCGAAAACGAAGGTACCGAGCTGGTGCTTGCCCGGATGGCCAAAACACGCACCAATGCCGATTTCTTGGTCTCCCTCTCCAAACCGAATTAACGCGTGTAGTCACCTTTTTTACGCAAAACCCGTCTGTGCACACGTGTGCACAGACGGGTTTCAGCGATGAACGAGCCATTTATCAGCTCCACACCAGCCCCTCACCGCCAGCAAACACGTCTGCATGGTACAATGGGGATTAGACGATGAGGGGGAGTACAGATGTCCTTTCTTGCACGTTTCGAATCATTCATGGAACGCCTAATCGAGGCGTCCTTGCGACGATTCCTCAAAAAACCACTCGACATGGAATTTTTGCTCCGGCGCCTCGAACGCGTCATGGAAGCAAATCAAGTGGTGTTGGGCAATAAAACCAAAGTCCCGCACATCTATCACATTTTTCTCCATCCACACGACTTTGCGCATTTCGAGGATGACATCCTCAACCACGAACTCCAGATTGTCCACTACTTGCAAGAGTTGGCACAATCGCGCAATTTTGTGGTAGCACATCCGATTCGTGTCAAGTTGGCCAAACGCAAATATGTGCCACTGAGTGACATCTTTGTGGAAACAGAACACGATATTGATGCCTACGTGGATGATACTGCGGATATGCAAGCGGTAGGCACCGATGCCAATGCACCAGCCACCCTCTACGGTGATGATGCCGAAATATCCGACCATGCCATCTATGGTAGCCGTAACAACACGGCGCGCTATATGGTCGAAATTTCGAGCCCCGACGATGATACGAAGCAGGCCGCCATCACCACCACGCAAATCACGTTTGGGCGGGCACCCGGCAACAACGTGGTGCTCAACGACCACCAGGTCTCGCGCCACCATGCCAAAATCACCTTCCATGCCCGGCGGTTTCAGATTACCGATTTGGCATCACGCAATGGCACTTTTATCAACGGTGAACGGCTCACCAATCAGTCATACGAAATTGACATCGAACACGATAGTATCACCATTTCGCATTACACGATTCGTATCAAACCGATGCGGGCAGGAAGCAAATGAACGATATCGCCAACATGTCCATGGAATTCATCGTCTGGGTGTTACGCGTCTCGCTGGTGGGGATGATTTATCTGTTTGTGTGGCGCATCTTTCGCGCCATGATCCGCGGCGACCAGAACGTATCGCTGATGACAGCCACCCTCTACTTGGTCCTCCAAAACCCGGGAGCCACGCTCCTGCCACGCAACAAGATTTTTGAGGTCTACGACAACTACGTCATCGGTCGGGGCGCAGAACACAACATTGTGCTCAACGATTCCAAGGTGTCATACCAACACGCTATTATCACGCATCAAGACGGCGCCTGGTATATCCGCGACCTCAACAGCTCCAATGGCACCTATCTGGATGGATTGCGGGTCAACGTGGATACGATGTTTACCGACGGACAAACGATTGCGCTGGGCACCGGCATTGAGTTGCGGGTCCACATGACCAAGGGGAACCCGCAATGACACTGCATGCTGTGCGCCTAACCCGGCGCTATGAGTCACGGTTGTGGGGGGGCGAGCACTTGGCGACCTGGTTGAATATCGGCGATGCCCCCACCCCACTCGCCGAAACGTGGGAAGTCTACAACGACAATCTGATTTGCAATGGCGCGTTACAAGGTCTCACATTACGTCAAGCGGTACAGCGATTTGGGGCTGCCTTTGTCGGCCAGCGTTCCTATGACCGCTACGGTGCCGAATTCCCCTTGCTCGCCAAGTTTATTGATGCCGCCCAACCGCTCTCGGTACAGGTGCACCCCGACGACGCCTATGCACATACGCACGAGGCGGCGAGTGGTTTCCACGGCAAAACGGAGGCATGGCACATCTTGGCGGCCCAACCCGGGAGTGACATCATCCACGGGCTCATCCGCCCCATGAGCCGCACGCAATACGCCGATGCCATTGCCAACGGCACTCTCGACACCCTGCTCCGCCATGTGCCCGTGCACGCCGGTGATACGGTGTTTGTGCCCGCAGGAACGATTCACGCCATCAATGCGGGGATCATGCTCTTTGAAATCCAACAGACGTCGGATCTGACGTATCGTGTCTACGACTACAACCGACGTGATGCGCACGGTAATCTGCGTGACCTGCATATTGCACAGGCGATTGCGGTGTCGGATCTCGGTGTCGCCGCCGTGGTACCAACCCCGGCACGTGCACACGAGCTCGTACGCTCGGAGTTTTTTGTGATGGATCGCTTTACGGCGCACCAGCCACACACGTGGCAACGCCCCGCAGATACCTTCCAGATTGTGACGCTGATTGATGGTGCCGCTACCTACACGGATGGTGCTGGGAGCGCGCAGCTGACTCGTGGTGACTCGCTGGTCATTCCCGCAGCAATTGCTACCAGCACGCTCACCCCTGTGGGGTCAGCAACATGGTTGCGCTGCTGGGTGCCCCCCCAATAAATGAAGAGGCGCGGCAGGCGTGGTGATGCCTTGCCGCGCCCCGGATACCCCACGGGCAGCTCCTACTGTGTGGGGGCTTCGCCGAAGGCATTACTAATATCAGCACGAATTTCGGCAATATGACGCTGCACCGACTGCATGTTGGTGTCAATGGTATCGAGGCGCTGCACCTCGCTGGCCACGAGGCGCGTATAGGGGGCGATGGACTCGCGCAGGCGTGTCACCATGCGCTCGAGTTCCTGATCAAACTGCGCATCTATGGTCTCCATTAGGCGCATGCGCACATCGCTGAGGCGTTCGTGGAGCTGACGTTTGAGGGCGGCACGCCGACTAGGGATGATGTAGAGGCCACCGATAGCGATGACACTGGCCGCCACGATGCCCGTCGTGTCAAAGACGGCTCCTTTGAGGAGGGTGGCAATCAAGGCACCAATCCCCACAGCTCCCACCTGCACCACGGCAGTCGTTGCGACCGCATCACGGAGCTCCATGGCCACATGCGATGCTTCGGCTGAGCGGTCGTAGCTAGCCACAATCTGGCCGGCCTGAGTCACAATATCGCGGATGAGTTGCTGGCGGTTGTACTGAAATGTGCCGCTGACTTCGCCAAGCATGTGGGTACTTGACAATGGGCGCCGGCGCAAGTATTCGACCACACTCTGCCACAGTTGCAAATTGCGTTCAATCATCCAGTCAACGAGCTGTTGCGTGTGGGCTTCGATGGCGGTTGCCAAATCGGCAGCGACTTCGTGTTCGAAGGCCTGTTGCAGGGTATCACCACGCAGCAGGCGGTGTAAATTGAGGATGCGAATCTGCGCATCAAAAAACTGCATACCCCGTACTTCGGCGTGGCTAAGGGTAGCAGCCACCGCCGCCCGATGCCCAGCCACATCACGGCGCATGTCACTGACAAACTGCTCAATCTGGCCATCGAGGTAGGCCACGGTTTGCACATCGTCGGTGACGGTGGCACGTTGGCTTGCCACAATTGTGCACAGTTGCGCATGGGTTTGCGTAGCCACCCCGAGCGGTGATTCGAGGCGGATGCGCAGGCGAGTCTGGTCGTCGAGGCGTTCGTTGAGGAAGGCCATCAGCGGCGTAAATCCCCCTGCCGCATATGCGTCGGCCGTCGCAGGCCGGGCAGTACGCGCCGACACGGGAAAGATGAGCGGGGTAGCACCAAAGAGCGTCGTTGCCTGTGCCCGTACAAAGGCCTGCACATCCGCAGATTCTGCGGGGGTGAGCAGGTCAATTTTGTTGATGAGGATGATGACTTTGCGTTGCCATTCGTGGAGCATGGCCAAAAATGCCCGCTCTGTTTCGCTAAAGGGGCGATCGGCAGAGGTGACAAAGAGCACCACATCGGCACGGGGCACAATCTCACGTGTGAGGACTTCGTGCTGGCGGATGACCGCATTGGTCCCCGGCGTATCAACGATAGAGAGACGCTGCAAGAGGGGCACCGGCACCGCACGCACCACCCAGCCCGGTTGTTGTGACAGCGCCATCGCCACTGGTGCATAGCGGAGCATGGTGACTGCGTCGGTGGTGGGGGTGGCGCCTTCGCTCATCACGTCGCTAGCCAGAATCGCATTAATGAGGCTCGATTTGCCCGCATTAAATTCGCCGGCCACCACCACCAAGAAGGGGTCTTCGAGGTGGGCACGGGTTTGGGCCACCACGTGGCGTTCGGCCACGTCACGCCGCCCCTGATAGACGTCGTCACACAACACCAACAAGGCGTCGAGGAGTGCCATGGCTTGCATGCGAATATGGGTGGCGTTCGTGGTGCGATCGGTCATGGGTGGCTCATTTCTGTAGGTAGCGCACAAACCAGTCAATGGTACGACGCATATGATCCATTTGGTGGGTGGGCTCACCACTACGGGTCAGCTCATGACCTTCACGCGGGTAGCGGATAAATTCCACCGTACGACCTAGACGTCGCAACATGGTATAGAGTTGCTCGGCTTCGCCGATGGGCACACGAAAGTCGAGCTCGCTGTGCAGAATCAGCAATGGGGCGTGCATATCGGCCACTGCTGCAATCGGCGAGGCTTGCCACAATTTATCGGCGTCGTGCCACGGCGTCATATCAAACGAGTATTCGACCAGCTCGTAGGCGTCGCTCATGCTGTGCTCGGTGATGAGGTTGTAGACGCCGCGGGCAGATACTGCGGCTGCAAAACGCGTGCTGTGGCCGATGAGCCAGGTGGTCATGAAGCCCCCATATGAGCCCCCAGTGACACCGATACGGGCAGGATCAATGGGGAGTCCTTTGGCGAGCACTGCATCAATGCCGGCTTCGAAGTCGGGTTGGTCGGCCACACCCCAGCGTCCCTTGCTGCCAGCCTGCCAGGTGGCACCGTAGCCTTCGGAGCCACGTGGATTACAGAAAAAGACGTAGAAGCCGGCACCCGCTGTGGCCTGCCATTCCAGCCACATGGAGCGCGTACCCGGGCTCCACATGGCGTGTGGGCCACCATGAATGTGCAGAATCAAGCCATAGGTAACTCGTCAATGAGCTGGGTGACTTGGGTGGCACCCACCCATAACTCACACGGGGCAGATGGTCCTCCTTGGGTGGCAGCGATGATCCCATGCGCATTGACATCGAAGTCAGCACTCACCACCCCCGCATCACTCGGTGGGGTATGGATTGCCATGGGGGTACGCCCCGGTGCCGCCACCGTGCGTACGACGCCTTGCCCATGCCATTCGGCCACATAGGCGATGCCGCTACTATCGGGGAGCCACTTCCATTCACCGAGTGAGGCATCATTGAGTTCGAGGCGTTGCCAGGTGCCCCCCGCATATGGGCGCACCAACAGGGCAGCCCCCCCATGGAACGGGGCACGTGCAAAAATCGCCCGTACCGCAATCCACTGCCCATCAGGAGAGAGTTGGGGGGCGCTGCCAATCGACCATTCTTGTTCGGCAAATATCTGTGGCGTGGCATACCCCGTCGCAGGGATAGGCAGGTTGACGAGACAGCGCCCCACAAAGTACTGCGTGGTCTCTGGAGACTGTTTGGCCGTTGACCAGAGTGACGCCCCATCGGGGGCCCAGGCCGGCGCCCAGTAATCACGGGCATCGTCGCTGATACGGCGCTGGCTACTGCGG
>JBEANH010000115.1:0-8955 GCA_041165505.1 Chloroflexota bacterium
TAGATGTTGAGCACATCTTCGAGCGTCAATGGCTCGAAGTACAGGCGATCAGCCGTGTCGTAATCCGTTGACACCGTCTCTGGGTTACAGTTGATCATGATAGTTTCGATGCCCATGTCGCGCAGCGCAAAACAGGCATGCACACAGCAGTAGTCGAACTCAATCCCTTGGCCGATACGGTTGGGGCCACCGCCGATAATCATGGCTTTGGCGCGATTGGTCACATCGGCTTCGTCACTGCCCGGTTGGCGGCTATACGTGCTATAAAAATAAGGCGTCGCCGCAGCAAATTCGGCCGCACACGTGTCAATTTTGCGGTAGACTGGCACGATTTTGCGGTGTTTGCGGTGGGCACGCACCTGCATAGGCGTCGGTTTATCGGTCAAAAGACCAGCCATCTGTGGGTCCGAAAAGCCGTATTCCTTGGCCGTAAACAGCAAGTTATCGGGCAAGGTGGTCAGCGCATGTGCCCGTAGCTCGCTCTCTATAGCCACAATGATTTGGAACTGCTCCACGAACCACGGATCATAGCCGGTGCGCTGACAAATGGATTCGAGGCTGGCACCAGCGCGGATTTCGTCACAGACGCGGAAAATGCGCCGCGGCGTGGGAATACTAATATCGTCGTCACCCACCACTTTGACCTGGTTGCTCCCCACAAAGCCGGTGGCACCGATTTCGAGGCCACGCATGGCTTTCTGGAAGGCTTCGGCAAAGGTGCCACCAATTGCCATTACCTCGCCCACACTTTTCATCTGTGGGCCGAGCACCGGATTCACACCGGGGAACTTTTCAAAGGCCCAGCGTGGCACTTTGACCACCACGTAGTCGAGGCTCGGCTCAAACGAAGCCGGGGTGAGTTTGGTAATGTCGTTGGGGATTTCGTCGAGCGTATACCCCACCGCCAACAAGGCAGCAATTTTGGCGATGGGAAAGCCCGTCGCCTTAGATGCCAATGCCGACGAACGGCTCACCCGTGGATTCATTTCAATCACAAACGGCGTGCCCGTTTTGGGGTCAACCGAGAATTGAATATTCGAGCCACCCGTTTCTACACCCACCGTGCGGATGACCATCTTGGCCATTTCGCGCAAGCGCTGGAGCTCGCGGTCGGTTAGTGTCATGGCAGGTGCCACCGTGATGGAGTCACCCGTGTGCACACCCATGGCGTCGAGGTTTTCGATGGTACATACCACCACAAAATTGTCGGCGCGGTCGCGCATCACCTCGAGCTCGTATTCCTTCCAGCCAATCACTGATTGCTCGATGAGCACCTGCGTCACCGGCGAAGCACGTAGCCCGCGCTCCGAGATTTCGCGGAGCTGGGCTTCGTCGTAGGCAATCCCACCACCGCTACCACCCAGCGTAAACGACGGGCGGATGAGCACGGGGTAGCCGATGGAGGTACCCACTTCGACGGCACGTTCCACGGTGGTCACCGTTTCACCCAGTGGCACACCCAGGCCGATTTGTAGCATGGCCTGTTTGAAGAGCTCACGGTCTTCGGCCAGCGCAATCGCTTTGGGGGTGGCGCCGATGAGTTGCACGTTGTATTTGTCCAAGATTCCCAGTTCGTGCAGTTTCATCGCCAAGTTGAGGCCAGTTTGCCCGCCCACCGTGGGCAAAATCGCATCCGGTTTTTCTTTGATGAGGATTTGCTCAACCGCCTCGGGGGTGAGGGGCTCGATGTAGGTGGCATCGGCAAACTGCGGATCAGTCATAATGGTGGCCGGGTTTGAATTCACCAAGATGACGCGATAGCCCTCGCGGCGCAGCACTTTACAGGCCTGCACACCCGAATAGTCGAATTCACAGGCTTGACCGATGACAATCGGACCCGAGCCAATAATCAAGATGCTTTTGATGTCTGTGCGCTTCGGCATCGCTGTTTACTTTCCTTCCATCAACTGCACAAAGCGGTCAAACAAGTAGGCGGCGTCGTGCGGACCAGGGGCGGCTTCGGGGTGGTACTGCACACTAAACGCCTTGAGCGCTGGTGCTTCGAGTCCCTCCACACACTGGTCGTTGAGATTGACGTGTGTCACGCCTGACCCCGCTGGCAACGAATTGGCGTCCACTGCAAAACCGTGGTTGTGGCTCGAAATCTCGACACGCCCAAAGGCCTTGACGGGCTGATTGGCGCCGTGATGCCCAAACGACAGTTTATAGGTCGTGCCACCTAACGCCAACCCGAGGATTTGATGACCCAGACAGATGCCAAACAAGGGTACTTTGCCCAGCAACTCCTTGGTGGCTGCGATGCCGTAGGTCACCATGGCGGGGTCACCAGGGCCATTGGACAAAAAGACGCCATCCGGCTGGAGGGCCAGCACGTCGCTGGCAGGGGTTTTGGCAGGCACCACCGTGATGCGGATACCACGCTCGGCCATCAGGCGCAGGATGTGGTGTTTGATGCCAAAGTCGTAGGCGACCACGTGCAAATTGCGGGTGGCTTTGGTACCGCGTGAGCCCAAGCCCCAGTCGCCCACGCCACCCGCCCACGCGTAGGGTTCGTCGCAGGTCACAAAGGGAACGAGGTCGAGTCCCTCCATGGATGGGGTCGCTTTGGCAGTAGCAACCAGGGAGGCATGGTCGAGCTCGCGTGACGAGATGACACCACGCATGGCACCCGCCGAGCGGATGTGGCGCACCAGCGTGCGCGTATCCACGCCCGTGATACCGACAATGCCTTGAGCACGCATGGCGTCATCGAGCGAAGCATCGGCGCGATAATTACTCACACGCGGACTCGCCGCGCGCACCACAAAGCCCGACAACCACCATTTGCGGCTCTCGCCGTCTTCGTCATTGACCCCGGTATTGCCGATGTGTGGTGCCGTCATGACCACGATTTGTCCGTAGTACGATGGATCGGACAACACTTCTTGGTAGCCGGTCATGGCCGTATTAAAGACCACTTCACCGCTGCGTTGCCCGATGGCACCAAAGGCACTTCCCGGCCAAATCGTGCCGTCCTCGAGTGCGAGTACCGCCGGCGTGCGTTGTAACCCTGCCTGCATTGCCTACTGCCCCCCTTCACCTGCGCCATTGCGCCAGGTGGCGAATTCAATTACCACTGCTGTCTCATCACACCGATCCTTGAGCGGACAAAGCACACAATCACGCCACACCTTTTCAGGGAATCGTTCGTGCTCGGTGACCACAAATCCCATCCGCTCAAAAAACCCGACGGCGCGCGTCAGCGCAAAGACCGTTGGGTAACCACGACGTTGTGCTTCATTGACCAGCGCTTTCACAATTGCGCCGCCCACTCCATAGCGCTGATACGCAGGCAACACTGCCAGCGAGCGCACTTCTACCAGGGCTGGCCCCATTTCCAGGAGCGAGCCAATGCCCACAATCTGGCCATCCACATCGGCCACCATCCAATTGGCAATGGCGGCTTCGATGTTGGCGCGACTACGGGGCAACAAGTGCCCGAGAGACACGTTGGCATCCACCACCGTCTTGATGGCGTCAACATCAGCACGTGTTGCCAGGCGCATCGTCACCACCGGCGGTTGCGGGGGCGTTGCATCAACGTCATGAATGATGGTCATTGCCCACCTCCCACAATCACGGTGCCTGCCACTCCACCCTGCGCCAATGCTTCCAGCCCCGTCATATCCACGATACGGGCCTGCGCCGCCCCATTGGCGAGCACACCCAGCGCCGCATTGACTTTGGGGATCATCCCCCCATAGATCTGCCCACTCTGGATAGCCGCCGCAATCTGTGCCGCATCAAGCTGTACCACGACCTGGTCGTTGAGCTTGACCCCTGGCACGTTGGTCACAAACGTCACCTCAACTGCCACGTCACGCCCATCGCGCGCAAGTCCGGCCGCAATCGCCCCTGCCGCATCATCTGCATTGACATTATAACTGCCATCGGCACCGAGTGAGATGGGCGCAATCACCGGTACCACACCTGCATCAAGCAGTTGCCACAATACCGCCGTGCGTACCGCCATCGGCTGGCCGACGCGCCCGAGGTCGCCCTCGGGATGCTGGAGTTTGTGTACCTTAATCAGGCCGCGGTCTACACCCGACATGCCCCAGGCATCCACGCCGGCTAACGCCAGCGCCACGCTAAGGCGTGTGTTGACGGCACCCGCCAGCACCATTTCGGCGGCAGCCATGGCGGTGGCATCGCTGACGCGCAACCCGGCCACAAAGCGGGGTTCACCACCCAGCGCCATCTGGATTTGGCCGATCTCTTTGCCGCCGCCGTGCACCAGCACCGGGGCGGGGCGCATGGCCGCAATTGCCTGCACCAGTCGCGCCACAAAGGCCACATCGTCAATGTCGTTCCCACCAATTTTGATGACACGCAGTATGGTCACTCCCACCACCACTTTCTTTAGCTATCCCGTAGCGCGGCCAGCGCTTTTGCATCTAACGTATAGTCAATCCAGGTACGCCGGGTCGTCGGCAATGATTCGTACAAGCGCTGCGCCGTATGGTTATCTTCGGCAGTGCGCCAGTAGACACCGTTGTAGCCTTGTGCCACCGCCCATGTACCACAATGCACGATGAGCTGTCTGCCGATGCCCCGCCCACGTACCGTGGGCACCACGTACAAGTCGTTGAGCAGACAGCGCTCCACCGCCAGTGTTGACGACAGCACCCGATAGGCGGTCACAAAACCGACTGCCGTGCCATCGCTGTCCAGTGCCAGCCACTGTGCGCCTTGGGAGGGGGCAGTGGCGAGACGCCCAAAGTGGATGCGATTACGCGTCTCGTCGGGCTCTACTTTGTAAAAGCGCTGGTACTCAGCAATCAACGGCAACACCTGCTCAAGGTTGGCGAGGGTCACCGACACAATCGTCACTGGCACACTATTTGACATCGTCTACTCCCAATTCATACGTGTACCATGTACTGCGTTGTGTGGGCAAGGCGTCATACAAACGCTGTGCGGTTGCATTATCGGGAGCCGTCTGCCAGTGAATGCCGGCAAAGCCTTGCTGTTTGGCCCAGGCCAGGCAGTGCAAAATCAACGTGCGCCCAAGCCCTTGGCCACGCATGGTCGGGACAACATAGAGATCGTTGAGCAAACACTGCTCAACTGCCGAAACCGACGACAAGACGCGATATGCCGTCACAAATCCTCGCGCCGTGCCATCCGTAGCCAGCGCCAGCCACTGGGCGCCGAGTGCGGGGGTGGTCACCAGTCGGCCAAAATGTGCACGGTTGCGTTCGGTATTCGGTTGTGCCTGATAAAAGCGTTGGTAGTCGGCAATCAACGGCAATACCAGTTCGAGATTGTCTCGCGTGACGGGTACAATGGTGATGCTCACAGCAAGCCCTCCGTTTCGGCAAAGCCACACATCACGTTCATGCACTGAATCGCTTGGGTAGCCGCCCCTTTGGCCAAATTATCCACACTCGACATGATGATGGCCAGCCCAGGCTGTGCCAATGTCACCGAGATGGCGCACATGTTGGTATCCACCGTATGCGCCATCGCTGCCAGCTGTCCGGCCGGCAACACGCGTACAAACGGCTCGTGGGCATAGGCACGCGTATACAGCGCACGCAAACTGGCTTCATCGAGGCTGGCGTCCACGCGCACATAGATAGCACTCAACATACCGCGCGTCACGGGGATGAGGTGCGGGGTAAAGATGACCATGGGCGTGACGCCGGTGCTGAGTTTGGCCAGCTCCTGCTCGATTTCACCCACATGGCGATGCACATGCCCGATGTTGTAGGGGGTCACCGTATCGTTGACTTCCGCAAACAGCATATTGACCTTGGCGGCGCGCCCTGCGCCCGATACGCCCGATTTGGCATCCACGATAATCGTCGCATCGGTCACCACTCCAGCCCGCCACAACGGCATGGTACCCAGGATGACCGATGTCGGGTAGCAACCCGGATTGGCCACTAGGCGCGCCGTCGCAATGGCATCACGGTTGAGCTCGGGGATACCGTAGGGGATAGGCAACATGTCGGGGAATTCGTGGGTGTGGTTGTACCACTTGGCGTAGCGTTCGGCTGTATCGAGGCGAAAGTCTGCCGAGAAATCAACCACTTTGGCGCCCGCCTGCAATGCCCGCACCGCCGTCCGCGCCGCGGCGCCATGGGGCAACGCCAGCAACGCCACATCCACCTTGTCAAAGGGAGCATCGTCTACCGAAGCCAACGTGATGTCGAGTGGCCCCGGGTAGGAATCTGCCAACGATTTCCCTGCCTGCGCCTCCGACGTAGCAAAGATTACTTCCACATGCCGATGACGGCGCAACCAGCGCAACGCCTCGTAGCCCGCATACCCTGTGACGCCACAAATCCCCACACGTACCATGCGCGTATCCTTTTGTCATACAAAAACCCCGGGGCCGCGATGGCTCCCGGGGTGGTGTTCCAAGTGCTAGAGGTGAATCAATCCGCTACCCCTCACAACACGACACCGCACCGGGCTCTGTTCGAGCTCGTCGGTCATCTCGTCGCACCATTCGGGTTGTGGTTGTGATTACATTCATCATGGTGTGTATAGTAGTAGGTATTGCACGAATTGTCAATTATGAATTATGACAAGTGCTCGGACAATGGTACATTCGTAGTGGTCATTCTGTGCTCCTTCGTTTGGTTTGGTCACTACAACGAAACCACAGAATGACCCTTTCTTAATTTTTAATTTTTAATTCTGAATTTTTCATTATTTCATCACCATGTAAAAAACCGCTTCCCCGCAACTTGCCCATCAATCGCCGAAATCTCGCCCAAATGGTACTGCGAATGCCCGTACAAATGCTTGAAGAGATACGCTCCACGCGTCATGCTGGTAGCATACCCCACCGTCCCATCCACATCGTCATCGGCCAAATCGGCATAGCGTCCACATATTGCCCGGATCTCATCGGCCACAAACGGCACATTCCAGTCCCAATCGGCAATTACCGCAAAGGCTTGTGCACTCAACGCCGTCACCGCTTGGCCATACGCCTGGAGTTGTGCCATGTCAATGCCCACACTCAGCGCCGTCACATCCGCATCACTCATGCCAAAGCCGTCACCTTTGTAGGGCACGCCCATTTTAGTCAGAAAATCCCCTGTGGTAAACGCCTGCTGCTGAGGCACCACGAAGCGCGCAATACAGGCATCCTCGCTCCGGAAGCTGTGCCACACACTCCATACCATCGAATTCATGCTGGCATGCGGTCGCGTGCGTAAGCGCCCTTCGTCCGTATGCGCCACTATCTGGAGCAACTGCTGATTCGTCTGCTGATGTGCCAACCGCAAACTTTCCAACACTGATGTCATCTCATCCTCCTCATGTTATGCCCGTCCATTATCGCATGCCTACTTCCCCTTGCCGAATACTTATTCAATAAGTATACTAGTGACATCATCTCTTCATTCATAATTCATAATTAATTGGAGCGTTCCATGCATCGTCGTCAGTTCCTCGCCCTCATCGCCACATCCACACTTGCGAGCATCGTCGGTGCCGCCTGTAGCACCCAAGCAGCCGCCACCGGGCTCGACCTGGCGGTGGCTTCGTCACTCAGCAATGTGATGCAGGCTCTCGATGCCGCCTATGCCACACAAATCTCAGCACCGGTAGCAACCATTCAGGCGGCTGGGTCTGGCGCATTGGCCAAACAACTGCTTGAAGGCGCCAAGGCTGATCTCTTTGCCTCAGCCGACCGTGCTGCCATGGACAAGGTCGTGGTTGCTGGCTTGATTGACGCCACAACCGTCAAAATCATTGCGCATGGGAGGCTGGTGGTAGCAGTACGCCCAGGTGCACCCGTCCCCGATTTGGCAGCACTAGCAAAAAACGGCATCAAGGTAGTAATGGCCGATACCAGCGTTCCCGCCGGCACATATGGCGTAACACTACTTGAGAACCTCAGCAGACGCTACGGTACCGACTACGCCGCCCAGGTCACTGCCAACGTCGTCTCGTACGAGACGAGTGTCCGCGCCGTGCTCCAGAAAATCACCAGCGACGAAGCCGATGCCGGCATCGTCTATGCCAGTGATGTGGTGGCGGTGGGCAAAGACAAGGTGCAGGTACTCGAGATTCCCGCCGACGCCGCTGTGGTGGCCGAGTATGTGGCCGCACCACTCACGGGTGGTGCCAGTACTAGCCAGGCCTTTCTCGACTATATCGTCAGTGCCGCCGCCAAGCCAATTTGGGTGCAGTACGGATTCATCGTCTAGCTCGCTATAATACGGGGAGTACGACAAAGGTTCCACCGATGACACACCGCTTCTCGCGCATTTCGTTGTTGGCGCTCCCCATGCTAGCGTTGCTCTGTCTGCCCCTCTTCGGGCTGATTGGGCAAAGCACACCCACTGCTATTTGGCAGGCATTGGCGAGCCCCACGCTCCATCAGGCATTATGGCTGAGCATCGCCACCTGCACGGCCACACTCGCCCTCACGCTTATTTTTGGTACACCGTTGGCCATCTGGCTGGCACACAGCCGCCACCCCTGGCTGAGCATCTGCGTCGATCTGCCCACCGTGTTGCCCCCAGCAGTGGCAGGTCTCGCCCTGCTCACCATCTTTGGGCGTACCGGCTGGAGTGGCCAACTCGGGCTCCCCCTCGCATTCACCACCACCGCCGTCGTACTCGCCCAACTCTTTGTGGCGGCACCGCTCTATATTCAGGCCACCGTGGTCGCCTTGCGCAGTATTGACGACGACATTCTCGCTGCCGCACATATTGACGGCGCCAGCACCACCCAACAGTGGCGCTACATCATCATCCCACTGGCGCGCACCGGCATGCTCACCGGCGCCGCCCTGGCGCTGGCGCGAGCACTGGGTGAATTCGGCGCCACGGCGCTCTTTGCGGGGAGTCTACCCGGGCGCACGCGCACCATGGCACTGGCCATCTATGTAGCCGCCGAAAACGACGACGCCACCGCCATCACCATGAGTCTGATTTTGTTGGGGATTTCACTTGTACTGTTGTTCATCATCCGTCGGCGCGACAC
>JBEANH010000116.1:0-6471 GCA_041165505.1 Chloroflexota bacterium
TAAACAAAATCCTAAATATCCTCTCCATCAATGTTCATAAACAAAATCCTAAATATCCTCTCCATCAATGTTCATAAACAAAATCCTAAATATCCTCTCTATCTATGTTCATTATCGAAAGGGGCAAACACAAAGACAGAATACTCCTCATTCAAGGAATATCCTGTCTTTCCACGATGTATGTATCAACTACAACGCGTTATTTGTTGAGTTCTTCTGTCGTATTGTTAATCATGAAAATCACTCGTTCACCGATGTTGGTGGTGCGATCGGCTAGGCGTTCGAGCATGTAGGTGATTTCCATCAGTATCAATCCACTGTTGAGTGTGGCAACATCAGCACGAATCATGGCGCGGATTTGCTCATTGGCCTCATCTTCGAGGGCATCCACTTGGGCATCGGTATTCGCCAATGCGCGTGCAATTGTGACATCACGTTTCACATAGGCATCAAGACATTCATTGAGCATCATGTGCGCTAATTCGCCCATTCGCCCAACTGTTGCTGGCACAGGTACTATCGGCGTCTGATTGAGTAACCGGCTGACACGCTTGGCAATGCCTTTGGCATAATCACCGGCACGCTCGAGTTCACTTGAAATGGCGCTGGTGGCCAAGAGCGTGCGCAAATCACTTGCCACAGGTTGTTGTGTGGCAATCAGTTCAAAAATTTGCTCATCAATGGCCATGTGTGTACGGTCAATTTCGCGGTCACCGGCAACCACATTGGCAGCAAGTGCAGCATCTGCGGTTGTCAACGCACGCATAGCATCCGCCAGCCCGTGTTCGACACGACTGCCAATGCGCAACAAATCGTCGTGGACATTCTGAAGTTGACGTGCGTAACGATGTCGCATGACGGTTCCTTTCTCCCTACGGTAGCAATACGCAGATTCGTGATGAGTATGCTATACTGAACTAGGGTGCGCGGTTGTACAATCGCACACAAGTATTGCACTAATAATACCGTATTATACAGTGATTTGCCTAAATCGCTGTTAAGGAATGATTGTCATTCGTTTATCTACCGCTGAGGGCCAACTGCATGCGTGATCGACGCCTTATTCGCAATTTTTCCATCATCGCACATATTGACCACGGGAAGACCACGCTCTCGGATCGGTTCCTCGAAGTTACCGGCACCGTCTCTGATCGTGACCGTCGCGACCAGCTCCTCGATGGTATGGACCTCGAACGTGAAAAAGGCATTACCATCAAAGCCAAAGCCGTGCGCATGGAATACACCAAAGATGGCGAAACATACGAGCTCAATCTGATTGACTGCCCGGGGCACGTAGATTTTACCTACGAAGTATCACGCGCCCTCGCCGCCTGTGAAGGCGCCGTGCTCGTGGTGGATGCCTCGCAAGGCGTCGAAGCGCAGACCCTCGCCAACGTTTATTTGGCCCTCGAAAACGACCTCGAAATCGTCCCCGTCATCAACAAAATTGACCTGCCTGGCGCTCACCCCGAATTCGTGGCCGCCGAAGTCGAACATATCCTCGGCACTCCTGCCGCCGACGTGCTCCGCGCATCGGCCAAACAAGGAATCGGCATCCGTGAAATCCTCGATGCCATCATCGAACGCGTACCCCCACCGTCAGGCGAACTCGATGTGCCGATGCGCGCACTGATTTTTGACTCCCACTACGACGTCTACAAAGGCGTTATCGCCTATGTACGTGTCATCGAAGGTGTCCTGACCGGTAATACGAAAGTACGCTTCATGGGGCCTGCAGTGGATGCCGATGTGCTCGAAATCGGCTACTTCCACCCCACCATGGTGCCCGTTGATTCGCTTGGTCCCGGCGAGGTCGGCTATATCGCCACTGGCCTCAAACAAATCGGCGATGTACAAGTGGGTGATACGGTTACTATGACCACACAGCCTGCTGCCGAGGCCTTGCCCGGCTACCGTGCCGCCAAGCCGGTGGTCTTTGCAGGGCTCTATCCCGTCGAAGCCAACGCCTACAACGACCTGCGCGAAGCCCTCGAAAAGCTGTCGCTCAACGATGCTGCGCTTACCTTCGCCCCCGAAAAATCAGCGGCGCTGGGATTCGGTTTCCGCTGTGGCTTTTTGGGTTTGCTCCACATGGAAATTGTGCGCGAGCGCCTCGAACGTGAATACAACTTGACGCTCCTTATCACTGCACCGAGCGTGGAGTACAATGTGCTCCTCAATACGGGTGACATGGTTACAGTGTCGAATCCATCTGAAATGCCCGATGTGGCTCATATTGACTCCATCGAAGAGCCGGTGATGGCGATTACGGTGATTGCACCAACCAAATATATCGGCACGATTATGGAACTGGTGACGGGCAAACGCGGTGCATTCGAATCAATGGAGCACCTCGATCCGCAACGTGTTGCCCTCAAGTACCGTATCCCGCTGGGGGAAATCGTGATTGACTTCTACGATCAGCTGAAATCACGCACCCAAGGGTATGCGTCACTCGACTACGTGTTGGCCGGCTATCAGGTCTCTGAGTTGGTCAAGCTCGACATTTTGGTCAACCACCATCCCGTTGACGCCTTGTCGTTGATTGTGCACAAAGACAGCGCATACAATCAAGGCAAAATGCTCGTCGATCGCCTGCGCAAACTCATCCCGCGCCAGATGTTCGAAGTGCCCATTCAGGCGGCAGTAGGGAGTCGAATTATTTCGCGCGAAACCATTCGTGCCATGCGCAAAGACGTGTTGGCCAAGTGTTATGGTGGCGATATTTCACGCAAGCGCAAACTGCTCGAAAAGCAAAAAGAGGGCAAAAAGCGCATGAAGATGGTGGGAAATGTGGAAATCCCCCAAGAAGCCTTCATGGCCGTGCTGTCACTCGATGGTGATGGCGGCGACGATTAGACGATCTGTGGATCATCCACAAAGAAGGGACACTCCATGTACCGCGTAACCCGATTGATGCTGTGGATGATGATGACACTCGTGGTCGTCGCATGTACCAATCCAATGGACCTCGTGAACCCACCCGCAGCACGGGTCAACGATATGTCGTTGAGTCAAACAGAGCTCAACAAACGCGTTGATTTGTTGGCTGCTGGGATGGCCAAAAACACGGAAATTAGCCAACAACCGACCCGCGAAGAGTTGTCGGGCCTCGTCATCGAGCAGTTTGTGGTGCAAAACGTGCTGATTGGCATTGCCACGGAGCGCCAAATCACTGCAACGAGCGCCGCCGTTGATGCACAGGTCGAAGAGTTCCGCACGCTGGTCTCCCAGAACAGCCAACAGGATTTCGACACCGTCATCCGCGATCAACTGGGCTTCGATGGCGCCACCGATACCGCATTTCGTGAGTTTTGTACGTACTACGTGCTACAAAAACAGCTCGCAGAAACGTTGGTGACCACCGATACGGTGCGGAGCGAACTCACTGCAGACCTGACCGAACAAGCCAAATCCACGGAGCTACAAGCCAACTCCGCCCACATTCTCGTCGAAGATGAAACGTTGGCCATTTCCATCACCAACGAACTTGCCGGTGGTGCCGATTTTGCCACTTTGGCCGCCCAACACTCCATTGATCCGGGCAGCAAAGACGCAGGCGGTGAGTTGGGTTGGGTCGGCAAAGGCCAGTTCGTCCCCGAGTTTGAACAAGCACTCTTCGTGGACCTCGAGGTCGGTGAAACCACGGCTACCCCCGTCAAATCACAGTTCGGTTACCACATCATCCGACTGCTCGGGCGTGAACAGCGCGCGCTGATTGACCCCAGCACCATCCCCGAACGCGTCGAACAACAGCTCCCCCAAGAGCTCAATCAGCGCCGCAACGATGCCATCGCCAAACTCATCGAAGAGGCACGTGCCAAGGGTGAAGCTGACCAGACGATTGTGGTGGCACCGACGGCGGTGCCCGCCGAGCCGAGTGCGACTCCGGCACCCTAGCCATACGACCACAGGGCACTGCGCATGATTACCATTGTTGCACTGACCACCGCAGTTGCTGATGCACCCGGGACATTTGTCCGCTCTCGGGTGCATCCTGCACTTACCGCATACCGCAATGTGGTGACCTTCGACCACCTGCTCGATACCCCCAATGCAGCCCAGCTGATAGGCGACACGCTGTTGGCGCAACCCGGCGATATCACCTATGCGGTGCCCGGGCACCCACTCTGGGGCGATGCCACGGTGCGCTATCTGCTACAACAGGCTCCTGCGCGTTGCCAGATTGTTGCGCCTACGAGCGATCTGCTCACGCCACTGTTTGCTCGCATCGGTGAGTACCCGCAGACGGCGGGTCTGCAGTACTGCGATGCCCTCGACTTCGTGCCCGTTCCCGACGCGCGTGTATCGTGGGCCAGCACGCATACCACGCGTCCCTATGCCATGCCCGTCTATCCACTGCCCGTGCACCCCAGCAGTGCGGCCTGGATTTTCCATGTACACAGCACACACCTACTCGCACAGGTGACGCTCCAACTCCAGCAGCAGTATGCGCCGACACAACGGGTGGCCGTGCTTGCCGACACCACGACGACATGGCGCACGCTGGTGGATGTGGTCGCCCAGACGCACACCTTTCCCGTCACGCTCTATCTCCCCGCTGTGGCACCGCTGGCCGACCAGCGCAGTCCTGCCGGTATCGCCTACATCATCACCCGTTTGCTGGGGCCAGGTGGTTGCCCATGGGACCACGAACAGACGCCTCAGTCGCTCCGGCGTACGTTGCTCGAAGAAACCTACGAAGCCATTGATGCCCTCGACCGCGGGGACGACGCCAGCCTGCTCGAAGAGTTGGGTGACGTGCTACTCAACATCCTGATGCAGGCCGAAATGGCGCGTCAAGCTGATCGCTTTTCCATGGCCGACGTCTACCAGCAGGTGGCCGCCAAATTCATCCGGCGCCATCCGCACGTCTTTGGTGACATGCAGGCGGCAGACAGCGAAGCCGTGCTCCAGAACTGGTATCGCATCAAACAGAGCGAACGTGGTGATGCCGCCCCCAAAAGCCCACTTTCCGGCGTGCCGCTGGCGCTCCCCGCATTGACCGCTACCATGGCATTGCTCAACAAATCCAAGCGCTACGGCATGCACATCAGCGACGTGCCAGCCACACCCCCCACTGCCGAAGCGCTGGGTGCGCAGCTCTTTGACCTGGCCACGATCGCCATTGCGCACGACATGGATGCCGAAGCCGTGCTGCGTGAAGTCAATGCGCGTTACCGGGCCCGAGTAGACGCCTTGTTTGCCCGTGATGGTCATCTCAACGACCAAAACCAGCACCTGTGGCGCGATACACCGCCGAGTGACGCATCATGACGCTACCACGGGTGCTCTTCATTGTGGGGCAGACGGCGGTGGGCAAAACGGCGTTGTCACTGGCGGTGGCACAGCAGCTCGGTGGAGAAATCATTTCGGCCGATTCACGCCAAATCTACCGTCACATGGACATCGGCACCGCCAAAGCCTCCCCCGCCGAACAGGCGCAGGTGCCCCATCACCTGATTGATGTCGTTGATCCCAGTGAAACCTGCACGCTTGCGCAGTACCGCGATGCGGCGCTGGTACACATCCACGACATCCACGCACGCGGCCGCCTGCCCATGGTGGTAGGGGGCACGGGGCAATACGTGGCGGCCTTGTGTGAAGGCTGGAGCATCCCCGAGATTCCCCCTGACACCACCATCCGCACCCAGCTCGAAGCGCGGGCTGCCAGCGAGGGTGGCGCAGCGTTGTATGCCCAGCTCCAGGCACTCGACCCGCTGGCAGCCACGCAAATCCACGCCACCAATGTGCGGCGTGTCATCCGCGCGTTGGAGGTCTGTCTCAGCACCGGCCAGCCCTTTTCGCAGTTGCGTCAGGCGCATCCGTTGACCTTTGCACCCGTAGTGGTATGGCTGACATGTGACACGCCCACGCTCTATGCGCGCATTGATGCGCGGGTGGACGCCATGCTGCAGGCTGGTCTACCCGATGAAGTTCTGCGTTTGCGCGATATGGGGTATGGCTGGGAGTTACCGGCCATGTCAGGCATCGGCTACCGCGAATTCCAGCCGTGGTGTGCCGGCACTGCCGATATGGCGGCGGTCGCCGAGCGGATCAAGTTCAACACACACGCCTTTGCCCGCCGCCAAGCCACTTGGTTCCGGCGCTGGGAATGTATGCAGACGCATGCCGGGGATGTGGCCGGGGTAGTGCAGGCAATGAAGAATTAAAAATGAAAAATTATGAATTGTGGCTCGTAGGGGCGCATGATATTCGCCTGTAATCCCCCGCATCGTCGGGGGGCATTATATTCGCCCGTAATCCCCCGCATCGTAGGGGCGAATAATATTCGCCCGTAATCCCCCGTATCGTAGGGGCGCATGATATTCGCCCGTAATCCCCCGCATCGTAGGGGTGCATGATATTCGCCCGTAATCCCCCGCATCGTAGGGGTGCATGATATGCGCCCGTAATCCCCCGCATCGTAGGGGGGCATGATATGCGCCCGTAATCCCCCGCATCGTAGGG
>JBEANH010000117.1:0-6309 GCA_041165505.1 Chloroflexota bacterium
TGCCGGCAAGCTGGAAATCCTCGAATCGTCGTTGCAACGCTCATGCCAAATCGTCGTGGATATTACGAGTCGCTATTTGTTCGAAAGTCGGCTCTTTGCACAACGCCAACAGCGTGAACTCTCCCCCGATGAGTTGTGTGCCTTGATGACGCAAGCCCAGACGGAGACGTATGGCGACGGGCTTCAGAGCAATACACTCCACCCCTACATGTGGGCCGTCAAGGGGCATTACTACAGCACGGGGCGCTCATTCTACAACTATCCCTACATGTTCGGTCAACTCTTTGGCACGGGGCTCTATGCACGTTACCGCGAGCATCCTCACACCTTTACCGCCCAGTACGACACCCTGCTCAGTAGTACGGGCAAAGGAGATGCCGCCACACTCGCCCGCAGCATGGGAATCGACATCACCACACGTGCATTTTGGGAGGGGAGTTTGGCCGTGGTCGCCGAAGAAGTCACCCAGTTTGAGGCGATTGTTGGCGTATAAACCCACACACACACCCCGCCCACTGCATCTGCTTGAGCGCAGATGCAGTGGGCGCACATGCATTTCTCGCTACTGCGGTAAATATTTGAGGAACGTGATGACCACTGGCCAGTACAAATAGATCAGCCAACTGCCAATCCCTGTACTCAAAATAGCCACGAGTCCACGCCACGGGGCAGGTTTCCAGAGCAGTACTGCGGCCATGATTACCAGCGAAATACTGGCAATCAAAGCAAAGAGTGGCACGACCTGTTGGATGGGATTTTGCCAAATCAATAGCAACTGTGCCCGCATACCCGTGGATGCGGGCACATACTGAATCCACAGCCATAGTGCCAAACCGAGCAGAAGCACGACTGCCAGCATGCGCATGAACGCAACACTCCACATCCGCCGCAACCCGATTACCACCAACCATATGCCCAACGCCACTGGTGGAACTATTTTGAGCGCCGACCACGAAGACTCAATCGTCAACCCATTGTTAGCAATCGCACCAATCATGATGGTAAATGGGACAGCCCACAACAAAAAGAAGACGAATTCGATGGCAAAAATCAACAAATCGCCGACATCTGCAGTCGCTTGATTACCATGCCAGAGTTTGTCGCGGTTCCGCCAGAGAATTTTGGCATACTGGAATATATTGGCGACCACGATGAATTCGATCAAGGTACGAAACAAAAAGACCAAAAATCGGGTTTGCCCACTTGTGGCGTGGATTTCTGAAATCTGCCAATTGTAGATGGTCGGCCAGTCAAACAACATGGCATCAAGAAAATTCGCTAAACCGAAGCGCAACCAGTGCCAATACCCCGTTTGATCGGCATCGAATCCCGCAATCATGTATGACAAATGCCGGAAGGTTTGGCTGAATCCCACCACAAAGATGAGGCTCGAGAGCATCACCGCCCCAAATTCAAATTCAATGATTCGGGTCGGATTATCAGACTGTTCTTTGGGAAGTAATTTGATGAGTGAAATCACACTCACAACCAACAAAATGACATTCACCACAATGCCTAGTGGCCGCCATGTTTCTGAGACGGCTTCAACCATGGCCATGATTAAACACAACGGCAAAAACCCAAGTGCCAATAGTTTTGAGACATTCGCCAAACTATATGAACTTCGTTTATCGCCATCAGTCTGTAATTCAGTTGACGATTGCGCAATGGCATCTGACATATTGAGCACCCCCACTCCACATATTCAGTATGTAATTCCCAAGGATTCATACGAGGCTATGTAATGCTTCAATCATAATTGCCAAAAATGCGCTATGTCAAGTTATTTTAAGAAACTGCAATTCTTTTGTAATATGGTAATCCCACCAAGACACGCTCACGTATCTTGGTGGGATACCGTGATATCACACCAATTCCACTCACACCTGTGCCAACACGTGCCATATCTCCAACATCGCCATGGAATCCTGGCCACAGTAGGTCAGCAATGCCTGCCGGATAGCATCTTTTTCGGCGACTGTCGTCTGTGCATCAACCATGCGGTTCCACGCCAACACCGCCGAGCCACCATCACCAATGGTCAAGTTGTCGTAGCGAAGTTGTGGCACCAACACCGGTAATACGGCTTTGATTGACCAGCTTCCCTTGAATTGCGGGTCAACGTATGCATGTTGCTTGAAGACATCGGCTAAATCCACAATACGCGCATTTATCGCTTCGAGGTCTGTGGCATATTCCGGGTAAGCACTCGCCATATTCCGGTTAATCCCGCGCTCATAGGTTTCGTTCCACACCACCACACTGCCGTGACGTGGCATATCACGCAACAGCTGCACAATCAGCCCACGCACATAATCACCCTCTCCATCCGCAAGATGGGCGTATGCCTGTGCGTGGGCACCTGGCTTCTCGACCACGTACAGTGCATATTGAAAAGCGGCATCTTGATTGGGTGAAAAACCATCGAGGGGAATGGCTTGACGTGCTGCCTCGTAATCAAGGAACGCAATCGGGTATGTTAGCTGTGCAAGCGCCTGTTGGACGGCACCACGGTCAATGTGTGCCTGACCACTCTGCATCGCACGAATATGCAGTTGCTGGCTTGCGCTAAACTGCGTCATATCCCGGATGTCGTGAATGCTGATGATATTTGCCTGCCGAAGCTCCTGTTTGCGCGTCGTATCGAGATACGGAATGTCATAGATCGAGTATGCAGGCAGATTGGCATGACAAAGCGTCGGGCACGGGCATGTTTTGGGGCTCGCACACGGGGGCAATCCGTGGGGTGTCGGCGCTGCCGCAATCTGCACGGCCTGTGCCTGCAAGGCGTGCACGTCGGCTTGCACCGTATCAATCTGTGCATCCATGGCAGTGCGCTGAAAAAGTTGCCCAATGTCGAGATCCCCATGACGCACATATGCGGCATTCAAATGCACGATATAGGTGTGTCGTACACGGAATTGCTGCCGAAAGACTTCTCGCTGAAAAGCGATATCGTAGACATATTGCTCGGGTCGTGTCCCCGACTTGATTTCGTAGAGGTCGTATACCTGTGCATCGGCATCGTAGATGACCGCATCTATCCGCGCATAAAACGCTTGGTGGCTACATTCCACCTGCTCGCGCACTTCACCACGTGCATAGGTCGGTAGCACATAATCACGCAAATAGCGCACCGCCAGCTCCTCGACCCGGTAGCCTTGGATGGCCAGGTATTCTTGCATCGCAGAACCAGCGTCGCGCATCTGATCGTGCATTGTCGCCCAAAAATGCGTCGGATTATCAACCAATACCATGAATCGCGATTTGGTAATACGCATAGGTGCTCCTCTTTCTCTTTCAATCCATAGCAGATAATAACGTAATTATACGGCATGGCAGACATCGGCGCTATTCCACATTTCAGTGCTGAACGAGCGTAGCTGTTGTGCTATAATCTCATCGTTAGCACATTTGTGTTTATCGCAAAGGGATGCCCTATGCCATCACGGTACGCATCTGTGGCCGACTATTACGCCACACTCACCCCCGAACAATTCCATACGATGCGCGAGTTGCTCGATTTTGTGATTGCCGAATTCCCGCAACTCGACGTCAAAATTGCCTGGAACAAACCACACGTACACCGCAATGGTCAGTATGTACTCGGAGTGGATGCTGCCCGCAAGCACCTGATGTTTCACCCGTGGAGTGTGCCTGTCTTTGCGCGTTTTCTGCCCCGTCTGACCGGGTATGTGACCGGCAAACGTACCTTCCAAATCCCCCTCGGCTGGCAGATGGATCAGGCACTTATTCGCGATATTGTCACAGCCCAACTTGCTGAAATGGCGTAACGGAGAAGCCAATGAGCCCCAAGTCAGATACTTTTTCTGCGGCCGAAAAAGCCGCCATGCGCGAACTCGCCAAAGAACGCAAAGCACAGGCACGCGCCGCCCAGCACCGCGAGGCAGGCGAAGCCGATGTACGCGCCAAAATCGCTGAAATGCCCGAACCCGACCGCAGCCTGGCGACGCACATCCACGCCATCGTGAGTCAACATGCCCCCATGCTCTGGCCACGCACATGGTACGGCATGCCCGCATATACACTCGACGGCAAAGTGGTCTGTTTTTTTCAGAGTGGGCAAAAGTTTGCCACGCGCTACTGCACCTTTGGCTTCCAAGAACGCGCCATGCTCGACGACGGTACCATGTGGGCCACGTCGTTTGCACTAACCGCCATCTCTCCCGCCGTGGAAGCCCAGCTTATCGCGCTCTTGCACAAGGCAGTGGGGTCATCACATTAGCCTGTGGGGGCTGATTTGGGAGTGGATACCGTCAAAATCGTCCCCACAAAAACCAGTAAACAGCCAACAATCATGGTGGGGGTGATGGTTTCGCCGAGAAACATCATCCCCCACGCCATGGCGCCCAAGGGAATCAAAAAGGTTACCGCCAACGACGCCGTCGGACCCACATCAACCACCAAGCGGAAGAAGAGCAGGTAGGCTAACCCTGTAGACAATGCCCCCAGTGCAACCACCGCCAATATCGCATTTGTGGTAATTGGCGCACTCGGTGCATTCATCCACAGCAAGGGCACCATCATCAGCGCCGCAAACGTCTGACTATAGGTGGCCATCCCCAGTGACGGCGCATTGCGCACATAGCGGCGCGTGTAGTTGCTAGAGATTCCATACGACAGCGTCGCACCAAGCCCTAACACAATCGCAGGCAGATGTGTCGCAGTATCGTTGTTGTCGAACCCGACCAGGGCACCCACCCCCAGAATACCAAGGGCGATACCAACAATCCGTTGCCAGCGCGGGGATTCATCACCGATGGCAATGGCAATAATCAATCCAAACAGCGGACTCGTCGCATTGATAATCGACCCGAGTGACGCGCCAATATCTTTGAGTGCGAGAGCAAACAGCAAGAATGGCACCGCGGTCTGAAAGAGACCGAGCAGAATGTAGTGACGCCAATGCGTGCGTAACGCCAAATCTTGCTTGGTCATAAGGGCATACCCGTGCAAAAAAATCGCCGCAATGCCGACGCGCAATAACACGACCCCGACCGCACCAAATGGGGCCACAGAGGCCCGGATAAACAGAAAGGAGAAACTCCACAACAAGGCCAAACCAATTAACCGCGCCGTGTCTTGCGCACGCATAGATGATTCCTTACGATGATGTCAGAACCTCATCACTATATCATGCTTATGGTGATAAAGTGTTCAATATATTGCGTTGATTATTGATTCATTTTTAGGAGAACCCACTCATGACCACCATTGTGATCTTTCACCATGCACACGGACTCACCGCCGGCATTCACACCTTTGCCGACCAGCTCCGCCACGCTGGCCATACCGTACATACCCCCGACTTGTTCGCAGGACAGACCTTTGCGGAGATTACCGACGGGGTAGCATACGTGGATAGTGTGGGCACCATGACCATCATTGCCCGCTGCGCACAGGCCGTCCAAGACCTGCCCCTCGACGTCGTTTATGCCGGCTTTTCGCTGGGGGTTATTCCCGCCCAATACCTGGCGCAGACCCGCACCGGTGCCCGGGGTGCCGTGCTGATGCACGCCTGTGTGCCCTACACCACCTTTGCGCCACAGTGGCCACAGGGTGTGCCGGTGCAGATTCATGGCATGGATGCAGATCCGTTTTTTGTGGGTGAGGGAGATATCGAGGCAGCCCGCGCACTCGTGACCCACGCCGCCGCAGAGTTGTACATCTACCCAGGGGCGGGGCACCTCTTTGTGGATAGCTCACTCGCCGATTACGATGCGGCGGCGGCCACACTCTTGATGCAGCGGGTGGAGGCGTTTGTGATGTAGCAGCTAGCCACATTCCACCACTTCACGGCGGAGTAACTCAGGAGGGATGGCTGGGGCTGGTGGTCGCGCGAGGCTTGCCCATTCATAGATATCCTGCTCTGTACAACGAACGGTGTGTGGTATCATAGCCGCATGCGTCATAATCAGTATGCTAATCAGTTGCGCTGGAGTACGCTGCGCATGGTTGGCGGATGCGTTTAACATGTGGTATACATCATCATCAAGAGTAATTGTGTGAGACATATGTATTCCTCCCATTTGTAATATATCGTCTCACGTACGCTTGTCAATACACGAGAAGGTCACCACGATGAAAGTAAAATTCGGCATTCGCATGCCTTCACTGAAAAAACGCATCGCCGCGCGTCTATCAGTCAAACGCTACATCCGCCACAACCTAGGGCTCAAAGCACCGCGAGGCTACGGCTGGATTACCAACCCGCGCAAAGCGCTCTACAATCGCATCTACAACCGCACCACCTGTGGCATCCCCGGCTTGAGTGTCTTTGCGCTTGTC
>JBEANH010000118.1:0-6136 GCA_041165505.1 Chloroflexota bacterium
GGTTGGACGCGGGCGGTACGCGATACGTCGTCTACGGACAGCACGCGCGCCATGCGCCCCGTCGAAATCACCACGCCGCCGGCAGCGGGCACGGAGCCACCCGACAGACCAGTGCCACCCCCGCGCGCCACGATGGGCATACCGGCTGCGGCGGCGATGCGCACACAGGCGGCGACTTCGGCAGTGCTGTGCGGCACCACCACGATGTCGGGACGGGCCAGGTCGAGGGCACTGCCGTCGTATTCGTACATCATCAGCTCTTCGGGACGCCACAGCACATAGCGTGTGCCGATGGCGGCGCTGAGGTCGGCGACCAGCTGTTGGTATTCGGGGGCAAGGGATGTGGCCATACAAAGTGCTCCTGCGGTCGGGATAGCCGTAGTATAGCACGGCGGCACAAGTGCAATGAACAATGAACAATTAACAATTAACAATGAAAAATGAAGGCATATTGTAGGGGCGTCATTCCATGGCGCCCCCAACAATCGTGTTGCGATATCACCCACGCCACGAATAGCGTGGGGCGTAGCCCAGCAGTCGTTTGGCCTTGGTGATGGAGAGGAGCGTCTCGTTGGCGGCGATCCCGGGGGCGAGTGCGATATGGGGGAAGACCTCGGCCATCAGTTCGGCGTTGCTACGGCGCATGCAGGTGTCAGCGGCCGCAATCACAAAAACCTCAGCGCCGCTCAGGGATGTTTCGAGGCCGAGGCGGCAGCTTTGCGCCACGTCGCGTGCATCCACATACCCCCAAAAATTCCACTTGCGTGCATGGGGGTCGTGTTGCCAGCTTTCAAAACGCGCGTAGTCGTGTGGCTCCATGATGTTGGAAAAGCGCAAGCCGACATACGTTGCCCCCGTCCAGCTAGCAAACTGGCGTGCCATTTCTTCGCTGATGAGTTTGGACATGGCGTAGCTGCTCTCGGGTGCGATGGTCTCTTCGTTGACGGGTGCCATGGCGGGTGGGCGGCGCTCAAAGGGCAACCCCAGCACCGTCTCGCTCGATGCCCACACCACGCGTGGTATGCCCAGCACCTGGGCGGCACGGAAGACGTTGTAGGTCGAGCCCGTGTTGGTGCGGAACATCACCTCTTCGCTACGACCACGGGGATCCGGGTTGGCCGCCAGGTGCACCACCGCATCACAGCCGTGCATGGCTTCGATGGTTTCGCCGAGTTGGTTGAGGTCGGTTTTGTGGAACTCACAGATGCGCTCGGCAGGTGGCGCAATATCAATGTTGCGCACGGCATAGCCAGCGGCGAGGAGTTCGCTGATGGTGGCGCGCCCGGCTTTGCCCGAGCCACCGGTGACGGCAATGGTCTTCATGGGAGTTCCTTTGTATGCATCGAGTATCCACTATCTATTATACAAACGACGCTCGTGGCAGGCCTACCAGCAGCATCGCCAAAACTGTGTGGCATACCAGATGATGCCACTCACCAGATGGGCACCTGCGACGCCATACAGTATGGCGTATGACCACACCGGTGTCGTTGCTGATTGGCGGAGCTGTTTGCCCACATGCGGGATTACCACGCACATGCACAAAAAGAGGATAATCTGGATTGACCAGCCAAAATTCCCGTAATTATCCATCTCCGAAACACCACCACTCCCTACACCTTCACGCATCACATAGGCGTAAACGACGCCAATCATGCTGGCGATTCCTAGCAGTTGGATGTCAACATGCTGCGTGATACGAGGTACCACGCGCCAGATACTCAGTAGGATGGCCACAGAAGCGCCGCCTTTGATGATGGCCGTACCATACAACACCAGTACACACGACCAAAACGGCTGAGTGCTCGCCATACAGGCATTTGCGGTGATGTCGCTCAGCGATTTGATCCCGATGCTCCGTGACCCGGCGTAGTAGAGCATCACATATTGAACGATGAGCGGAATCACGAAGGCACTCGCACTGATGATGAGCGTGGCGATATCTCGGCGCCACGCTGGATGCCGTTGCCACATGCGCCAGCCAACCACGAGCCCGTGGGCGGGAATCATGGCGATGGCGTAGCTGGGTTTGGCGAGGACACCGAGCAGCGTAATCACCCACAAGACCCCCCACCAGACGCGGTCGTCGTCAGATGGGGCGTGGGTAAAAAAGGAGATGAGCACCAGCACATGGAGCAACGCCAACGGTTTGACCATCAGCACTGTCGGGTTGTGAAACACGTTGGTGGCAAAGTAGCCCGTGTAGAGGTGCCCGTCTATGGCGTATAGCACGGCAATGGGCGCTGACAGACACACCAATAGGGTGGTGCCCACCAAAAACAGCGGCTGTGGCCAGACCCGTGCGCCCATATTCCAGAGCAACATGCAGATAAACACCATGATGAGCGCCACCAGCACTACGGCTGCCAGCTCGAGAGAAAGGAGCCCGATGGAGAGGTAGTGGATGCCAATCAGCATGGCTTGAAAGAGAAAATGACTGATAAATGTACCGTAATCCATCAGTTTATAGGCATGGGAAATATGAATGCCCCAATCACCCGCATTCATGCGCACATAGTCCCAGGTAATCGCCCCCCACAGCGTGGCAATGACCAGCGCCGTACCCCAAAACCAGCCTGGCTGGACGCTGGGCAGATGGACTCCCAGCATGTATCTGATGCGCTGGAGTGGCTGGGCGTAGCGCCGCGAGACGGCGAGGAGCGCCATGCCGATGAGCGCAAGTACGGCGGCGACGAGCATGCGATTGCCGAGGATGCCACGATAGCGCATGCCCACATAGCCGGTATAGAGTGCGGGCAGATATGCGATGAGAAAGAGTGCGATGACCCCAGCAATGATGCATGCATGGCGCCGATTGCCGGTTGCATACCCGTAGACAGCTGCATAGCTGAGGGGGATGATGAGGAGGATGAGCATGAACGTCAGCACAAATGGTGGCGTGTGCAACGATGGTATGGTGAGGGCATCGGCGGTGACCCCACTAAACGCCCAGTATGGGGTCTCACCAGCAAACGGGTACGGGACAAACATGATGCCGTGCAGATCGTGGCGCGGGCTCATGCCGTATAAACTCAAGATCCGGTAGTGGCGTGGCACAAATACGTCACTTGTTGTCGTGTAGAGGCGCTTATCGAGGCTCACCACGGCATGATTCGCCGGTGTGCTGATGCCAGCAGCGGGGTATAGCCAGGTGGTAAATGAAATAATGGAGCCGGGGGCGTGTACCGGGATAATCATGGGGATGCGGGCATCGAGCCAACGAAATGCGATGCCCGTATCGGTCTGCTGGATGTCGCCGACGAAATACCCCGATGTCACCCGGGCAATGCTGACGTGGGTGGGCGCAAACGTGAGGGGCGCACGCACCAGCACATACACGATGGCGAGGTAGGCCACCATGGCACCGAGTGGGAGCAACCAGCGCACTGCGAAACGACTCATGACACCTACTTTACATCCTGAGCAATCCTATGCTCCAAACGGCACCCATACATTTTTCCATTGCACGGCATGCCGCAAAAACTCACTGAACGGCAGATCCAACCAGTGAGTGCCGAGGCACCACGTACGCTTGAGATTGCTGGCACTGGCCGTTTGAACCTGCTGGTGGAGTGGTTGTTCACCGACTATCCACAAGTTATCCACATCGGCGTGTTCGGCCAACGTTTTCACCAAATTGGCACGCGTACCCGTGAGAATGTTGATAACACCAGCAGGGACATCACTGGTATCAAAGACCTGATAGAGCGCGAGCAGACTCAGCGGCGCCGTCTCGCTGGCTACCACCACCACCGGGTTGCCCATGGCAAGCGCCGGTGCAATCAGCGCCACACTCCCGCGCAACGACGGCGCATCCGGTGCCACAATCCCTGTTACGCCGATTGCTTCGGGGAGAGCCATTACCACGGCGCGCTGTGGTGTATGGTGCACCATGCCGTCATATTTGTCGGCCCAGGCTGCTGCCGCAAACCAGCACTGGATGCTCGCTTCGACTTCGGCGGCGGCATCCTGCATGCTGATCCCCTGTTGGGCGGCCACGAGCAATGTGAAGTCGTGGGCACGGGCGTACATGTTTTCGCCGATGTAATACAAAATCTGAGCGCGGTTGTGTGCCGTGGTGTTGGCCCAACTATTGGCGACGGCACGGGCCGCCTCGACGGCATTGCGTACGTCTTTGCGATTGCCGTCACCGACTTCGGCCAAATGCACGCCCTGAGGCGTGGTGATGCTCCGACTATAACCACTATCGGGGCGCGCCTGTTTGCCCCCAATATACAGCTTGGGGGTGCGATCAATACTGGGGATGCTCCCCGTGGCAGCATCCGTCGGTATGGCAAACGATGGTGTCGGAGGTGTAGATGGCGTGGGTGTAGCGACCAAGTATTCGACCATGCCCTCGCGCCCCCCTTCGCGGCCGAAGCCACTTTCACGGTAGCCACCAAAGCCTGCCGCCGCATCGAACTGGTTGGTGCTGTTGATCCATACCACACCAGCCTTGAGCTGTTTGGCGATATCGTGCGTGAAGTCCACATTTTGGCTCCAGATACTCGCCGCCAAGCCGTAGCGCGTATTATTGGCCAGCGCCACCGCCTCACTGGGGGTGCGGTAGGTCATGCTGACGATCACTGGACCAAAGATTTCCTCTTGGGCGACGCTGGCGGCCGGTGCCACATTGGTCAGCAGGGTGGGTGGGTAATAGAAGCCGGTGCGGGGTAATTCCGCATCACTCTGGTAGCAGAGTGCCCCCTCGGCAACCCCTTGCTCGACCAAGGTGCGGATGCGCGTGAGCTGACGTTCGGCCACAATGGCGCCCATGTCAATGGCTTTGTCGAGTGGGTCGCCGACCCGGAGCGTCTGCATGCGCCGGGTGAGTCGCCCAATAAATGGCTCGGCGATGCGTTCGTCGAGGAGCAGGCGTGTGCCCGCACAGCAGACTTGCCCCTGGTTGAACCACACCGCATCTACAACCCCTTCGACGGCAGCAGCGAGGTCAGCGTCACCATGCACAATAAACGGTGATTTGCCACCGAGCTCCAAAGACAGTGCTTTGCCGCTGCCGGCCAACTGGGTACGCAACGTGCGCCCGACCGCCGTAGAGCCGGTAAAGGCCACTTTGTGTACACCGGAATGGTTGGCGATGGTGGCGCCCACCTGGCCGTCGCCAGTGACAATATTAACGACGCCGGCCGGTAGATTGACGGCGCTACACACTTCGGCAAAGAGCAGGGCAGTGAGGGGTGTCCATTCGGCCGGCTTGAGCACGACGGTGTTGCCGGCGGCCAGGGCGGGGGCAATTTTCCAGGCCAGCATCAGGAGTGGGAAGTTCCACGGGATAATCTGGCCACACACCCCCACCGGGCGATACCCGGCAAACTCATGTGCGCAGAGTTGGGCCCAGCCGGCGTGGTGGTAAAAGTGGCGGATGACCAGCGGGATGTCAATGTCGCGGCTTTCGCGGATGGGTTTGCCGTTGTCCATCGTTTCGAGTACCGCAAAGAGCCGGCTGTGCTTCTGGATGTGGCGGGCGATGGCATACAAAAAGCGTGCTCGTGTATGCCCACTCAGCGCCGCCCACGCCGGTTGGGCAGCATTAGCGGCCGCCACCGCAGCGTCCACGTCGCTCGTGCGGGCCTGGGTGATTGTGGCAAGTTTTTGCCCCGTGGCCGGATTGATGCTGTCAAATGTGACCGCATCGTCGGGCTGGTGCCACGTACCATTGATATACAGCCCAAAGCGGCGCTGATGGCTGTCGAGCCACTGATTGGCAATGGATGGGCTCTCAGGAGCCGGGCCAAGTGCCATTGATGCAAAAATGTCTGACACGGTCATATGCTTCCTATCCATTGCGAATTACCGACTACCATCTGCAACACTCCCGCTCCATTTGCTCAACCCTGGAAATCACACACGTCGAACCATTCCACCAACACCGAGCCTCAACCCCAACAAGAATTGAGCCTTAGCCTTAGCCCTACAGCCGTTGGCCGCATAAGAATCGAGCCTAAGCCCCAACCTGTAGCTTTGGGCCGCACAAGAATCGAGCCTAAGCCCAAACACCAACAGAATATCCTACCCATCCTTGACATCTATGTTCATTCCTGACAGACACTGGCCGCACAAGGAGCAAGCCTAAGCCCCAACCTGTAGCTTTGGGCCGCACAAGAATCGAGCCTAA
>JBEANH010000119.1:0-5996 GCA_041165505.1 Chloroflexota bacterium
CATTAATGCAACAACTGCAACAAAAGGGCGTCACAATCCGCTTTGAAAGTCGCGTAGTGGATTTTTTATACGATGAAACGACCAACAAAGTGGGTGGTGTACGCCTCGACAGTGGTGAAGAAATCCACGCTGATGCGGTGGTATCGGCGATGCCGGTGCACAGTTTGCGCCAAGTGATGTCACCTGCAATGCGCAAACACGCCATCCTCGACAACTTGAAATACCTCAAGGGGCAACCGGTCATCACGACACAGCTCTACTTCGACCGCATGGTTACTGACGTGGACAACTTGATTTTTAGCTCGGGCACGCATATCAGTGTCTATGCGGATCTCACCCGTGTGTCGCCCGACTACCACAAGGGCAAGGGCTCGATTATCGAGTTGGTGGTTGCTCCTGCCGAAGAGTTGATGCGCAAAAGTGACGAAGAAGTGCTTGCCACGGTGATGCGCGAATTCACACTGTTGCATCCAGACGCCGCCACGGCCACGTTGGTCAAATCACACATCGTGCGCATCCCCAATTCGGTTTACTCGGCACGTCCAGGGGTCGAGCAATACCGCCCCGACCAGGCCACCCCCATCCCCAATTTCTTTTTGGCGGGTGACTATACCCAGCAGGAATTCATGGCATCAATTGAAGGGTCCATTCGCAGTGCACGGCGGGCCGTCGAACGTATTGACACGGCCATTGCCACAGGCGTTCTTTCGTAGTACCCACGGTGCACCCGGGTACTACGCACTATCACACAACGAGGTTACACGATGTCGCTTCCCGAGCGTATCATTCAAGGTCGGTATCGGGTCATCTATGCCATTGACGAGCAAAACGGTGTTGCCGTATTTTGCTGTCGTGACGACCACGGTGGTGGACTCGTCTATGTGGCGGAGTGGACGACCAGCGATGCCACATCTCAGCAAAAGCTCGCCGAACAGGCTGGGCGCATCAGTGCACTCACTGACAACCATGGTGTCTTGTTGCCACTCATTGCCCATAGCAGCACCGAAACCGGCTACATGGCGGTCTGTGCGGCACCTGGTGGCCATGATTTGAGCCAGACGGTGCGCATGCGCAACGGGGCCTTGGCACCGAGCGAAGTTATCGCACAAACGATTCGTGTGCTGACGCTCGTTGACCAACTCAATCACAATCAACCGGCACTCAATTTGGGCACGCCGACGCCCGCTGATGTGGTGGTAGGTGATGATGGTCTGTGGAAATTGATGCCCTTTGCGTTGATGCGCACCCTCACCACCCACGCATCGCCCTACCGTGCCCCCGAGCTCGTACAGGGCGGGGCAGCCAGTAGCGCCAGTGATGTGTATGCGGTGGCAGGGCTCGCCTACTATGCGAGCACGGGTGTGGCACCACTCACCGCCGAAGTCCTCGCTGGTGGCGCCAAGTTTGTTGCAGCACGCACACTCAACCCTCAGTTGAGTGAAATGTTCGAACAGGTGTTGCTCCGTGGCTTGCAGGAAAAAATCGTAAACCGCTATCAGTCAGCGGCCGAAATGCAGATTTCACTTGAAACCATTGCCACCCTCGGCAATCGCAGCACCAGCATCACTGATCTGCCCGTGGTGAATGTACCAACGGTTGCCCCCGAACACCCATCACCCGTTGCAGGGAATGTGGTGCCCAGTGCCGTACTACCGGGGAACTACCAAGAGGCCACGCCCGTGGTATCCACTGCGTCAGGGACGACAAGCAACATCCGCTTGGGGTGCTTGGTGGCAGTGGCCATTACCCTGACACTGCTGGCCATCATGCTGTGTATCGTCCTCTTACTGATTGTTCCTGGTAGCCCCTGGCGTTCCGTACTCGGAGACAATTTCGTAAGTTCTTTTAATTTCGCTGTCACGACATCCACGCCCGCGCCGAGCCCTACCAGCAAGGCGATCGTGGCAGCGACACCAACGAGCGTTCCCACCGTCGCATCGAGTAACCAGGTGATTGACACGAGCAACGTGGCCAATCTCGAAGTTGGTGGGGTCATCACCAGCACGGCGTTTGGGCCCGCCGCCTGGTCACCCGATGGACAAAACATTGCCATTGCGGCAGGTGATGTGGTCTCCATTCACGAGGCCGTCCAATTCAGCGAAACCGAATCGTTCCGCGGGCACGTGGGCAACATTACCACGCTGTCGTGGTCACCCGATGGGGAATGGCTGGCGAGTGGCGCCAACAACGATGCCATCATCCACATCTGGGATGTGACCAACAACAGCGAAGTGATGACGTTGCGTGGCCACGACGGCTGGATTCGTTCACTCGCATTTAGTCCGGATGGAAAATATCTGGCGAGTGGGAGCACCGATCTCTCCATTCGCATCTGGGATATCACGCAACAGCAGACCATTGCCGTCCTGAATGGACACACCGATCTGATTGGCGGGTTGGCGTGGTCTGCAGACAGCACGATGCTTGCGAGTGCGGCTCGTGATGGGAGCGTGCACAAATGGGATGTGGCCACCGGCACCGAAGTGGCAGATTTCACCTTTCGCACCCCGAATAACCCCGATGACCCCAACACGGCTCCGTACTGGGCCACAGGATTGGTGTGGAGCCGTGACGGCCAGTCCATGTATGTGGGTGCAACCAACAGCATTATCACGCAGATTTCGGCCGAAACTGGGCAGACTATCCGCACCCTGCAGGGTCACGAGAGCTGGATTACCATTCGCGGATTACAGCTCAACGCTGATGGAAGCAAACTGTACAGTGCGGGCCTCGATGGGCGTGTATGCGTATGGGACACGGCGACAGGTAGCCAACTATCTGCCTATCAACAACACGAACTCGGCATCTTTGGCATTACCGTGGACCCCCTAGGCACGCGCCTGATTAGCACGAGTGACCAAGAAGGGCGCTTGCTCATCTGGGATATGAGCAACGAGCAGATTATGGGCACATTTCGTGTGGGGCAAGGAATCCCCACGGGGATTCGCTATGCCCTCGATGGCTCAGTGATTGCCAGCACCGGCTACAACGGCACCGTGCGTCTGCATCAAATTGACCGCCAAGAAAACATCTTCCTGGCCGGCTACACGGGTGTCGGACAAGATATCGCCTTTTTGGGGACGAATCGGTTTGCCATGATTACTGCCGAAGACACGCTCAGTCTTTACACCCCCGAATCACAGACCCCACAAACACTGCAGGGGCTGATCGGACGCCCATTGTCCATTGCGGCGTCTCACGATGGCAAATTTTTGGCAGTCGGCTCAAGTGAAACCATCCAAATCTGGCGTGGTGACACGGTGGGCACATCGTTCACGTTGCAGACTACCCTCAAAGACATCCGCGTGGCAGAGTTCGCCCATGGGGGCAACACGTTGGCGGTGGTGGGTGGAGGTGAGAATCCCGGCTACGAACTGTGGGATGTCACTGCGCGCACGTTGCTGTGGCACAGCGATGATGCCATCTACGACATTGACTTCATGAGCGATGGGGCGCACATCGTCGTATTGACGGCTAGCAACGTCATCGAGATTCGTCCATTTGCTTCTGATACGGCTGTGCGCACCATCAAAAGCGCCGATGCAAACGGCTTTGCGGTGGTCAAGGCACTACCCACAGACAACCTGATTGTGACCGCTGATTTTGCGGGCGTACTGACGTTTTATGCTGATGATGGCAACAGGCTCGCAGAATTCATGCAAGACGCTGGGATTACCGCCATTGGGGTCAACCCCACGGGGAGCGAAATCGCCGTCGGGAATCGTGACGGATCAATAATTCGCTACGTACTGCCATAACACACCGCACTACAGAGAGAAGGAATGACATGGCGAAACAGAAAGTGGTGATTGTAGGAGCAGGTCCCGGTGGGCTTGCATCAGCCATGCGCCTCGCCAAAGCGGGCTATGATGTACACGTCTACGAAGCACAAGACCGCCCCGGTGGGCGCACCCGTGGCTTCGACAAAGACGGCTATGCCTTTGATACCGGTCCGACGATTCTGCAGGTGCCACGCATCTACCACGAATTGTTCGACGAGTGTGGGCTTCAATTTGATAATTATGTCAAATTACTACGTGTCAACCCCAACACGCGCCTCAAGTTCTGGGACGGGAGCATGCTGGACCTCGACTCCGATCTCGACAAATTCAAGGCGCAGATTGGCGCGTGGCGTGCCGATTTACCCGAAGCCTTCGACCGCTGGTATACGGAACATATCCGCAAAAACGAGTTAGGCTACAAGCCGTACCTGGGCACACCAGTGCGCTCGATTTTGGGCTATCTCAACCCACGCGAAATCTGGGATGCGCTGAGCTTCCGTCCATGGGAATCGCTCTACGACCACTACTGGAACTACTTCAAAGACGACCGGCTCGTCTACGGGCTGAGCTACCCGGCCAAATACCTCGGCATGCACCCCACCAAATGTGCCAGCGTCTTTAGCCTGGTATCGTGGCTAGAATTCAACGACGGTATTTGGTACCCCGAGGGGGGCTTTGCAGCCTTGATGCGCGGCTTTGCCAAGGCGGCCAGCGACTTGGGGGTCACCTTTCACTACAACACGCGGGTGACGGGCATTATCACGTCGCACAACAAGGTACGGGCGGTGCGTTTGGCGAGTGGCAAAGAAATCACCACCGACATTGCACTGTTTAACGCGGACTTCGGCCACACGCTGAGCACCGTGCTCACCCCCGAGCAGCGCGGACCATACACGGATCGCAAGCTGGGTAAATTTCACTACTCGTGTTCGACATTTATGCTCTACCTGGGTGTTGACAAGCAGTACCCTGACTTGGCGCATCACCAGCTGTATTTGTCGGAGCATATTCGCAGCAAAGAGCAGCCGTATGTGGACGATTCGGCCCTCGATGACGTGGATCCGTCGTTTTATGTGTGTAACCCGACCATCATCAACCCCAGCAGTGCGCCAGCCGGGCATAGCACGCTATTTGTGCTCGTGCCCATTCCCAACACCGACCACGGAGTGGACTGGGAAGCCCACAAACAGCGCTACCGCGACCTGATTGTGGCACGTATGCCGATGCTGGGCTACCACGATATCGCCGAGCACATCGTCAGCGAGACCTGCTACGTGGCCGAAACATGGCGCGACGAGTTTGACGCATACAAGGGTGCCGTGTTTAATTTGGGGCACAACTGGGGACAGCTGGGGCCACTGCGGCCACACATCCGCGCCGACTGGCTACCAGGGCTCTACTTTGTGGGGGGTGCGGTGCACCCAGGCAGCGGGCTGCTGACCATCCTCGAGGCGGCCAAGAGTGCGGTGCACTTTATTGGGCAAGACGCGGAAGAAATGAAGAGTTAAGAATTATGAATTATGAATGAGGGGGAGTGGCGGCGTTGCATGACTGCAACGCCGCCGATGTTTTTGCGCGATGGTGCATGGAGCGGTGTGGGGGATGCCCTCGTCATTCTATGACAGTAGCATACGTGGCAAAGATGGCACGGCGGCTGGCCACCATGCCATAACGCATATCCAAGGATTTTAGGCAACAATGGAAAAGAATGCATATATACTTACATGGAAAATCATATACAAACTGGAATGAGTAGTGGCAGGTGTATGCTCACAAGCTAACGTAACACAGAAGGAACTGTTACCTGTCCATAAGCATTATCTCCCCAATTGGAATTGTTGCTTGACCACTGGCATTTTGTCCCCATGCGACAACAGTGCCATTCGACTTGAGTGCGAGACTATTTAGTGATCCTGCTGCAATTGCAACCACATTTGTTAATCCACTAGGTACTGCTATCTGCCCATTACTATTTGATCCCCATGCGACAACTGTACCGTTAGACTTACGTGCCATACTATGATTCCATCCGCCTGATATCGCCACAACATTATTTAATCCAGGGATTACGGGCGAATATTATTCGCCCCTACGATGGGGGGGGATTACGGGCGAATATCATGCACCCCTACGATGCGGGGGATTACGGGCGCATATCATGCACCCCTACGATGCGGGATTACGGGCGCATATCATGCACCCCTACGATGCGGG
>JBEANH010000120.1:0-5980 GCA_041165505.1 Chloroflexota bacterium
GTCGTAGTCGCGGTTGAGTAGCACGATGACGGAGAAGTGCTGTTTGGGGAAGCGCACATAGTCGTTGTGAAAGCCCAACCATGCCCCGGAATGCGCCACATACAATACGTTCTGCCACTTGGCCAACTCTAGCCCAAAGCCGTATGCTTCTTTACTACCATCGTTGAGTACTGCCGATTTAAGCGCTTCTTTGTACGTTTTTTGCGAGACCAGCGTGTTGCTATACAGCGCCTCGTCGTACAACGCCATGTCACCCACGGTGCTATAAATCGAACCCGATCCATAGATGCCGTCCAGGCTGTCTGATGGATAGGCTTCCGGCTTCTGACTATTCCCCGTATAACTGATGGCGATGAGTGGGTCTTTGCGTCGCTTCGCATTGGGCAGCGAAAAGGTATGTGTCATGCCTAATTTGTCGAAAATACGCGACTGCAGGAAGTCAGGATACGATTCCCCGGACACACGCTCAATGACTACCGCAAGGAGATCGTAGCCCACGTTGCTGTAATAAAAGGCCTCACCGGGGGGCGCCAACAATTTGCGTTTGCGTGCGACCACGGCCACCATGTCCGCATTAGTTGGAGTCTCTGACCGGGTAAGGAGCGCATCGCCAATGCCGTCTTCGTAGTCGGGTAGCCCCGAGGTGTGGTTGAGCACTTGGCGGATGGTCATGGTGTCGCTGAGCTTGGCAATTTCCGGGATAGTGGTGCTCAGCGTATCGTCATAGCTGAGTTTGCCCTCTTCAGCTAGTATCATGATGGCCATTGCTGTCATCTGTTTGCCGACCGATGCCAAGTGGAATTGGTGTTCCACGGTCAGTGGTGTTTTTTTCTTGAGATTGGCCATGCCATAGGCGGCCTGATGGATAATCTGTCCATCCTGGAGCACAATTACTACGCCACCGGGCGTTTTGGGCGTAATAAATTCACCAAAAAACGCATCTACTGCATCGTTGGCGTCCTGATAGTCGGTGGATGCTGGTGTGGCAGTCGCCTTTTTGTTTGCCGGCTTGGATGTGGCAGTCGCCTTGCGGTTGACTGGCGTTTGGGTCGTGTGTACTGCATCGTCCGGTGTTTGTGCGGCAATCGTAGCTATGGCAGAGTCGGCAATGGTCGCTATTTCACCACATGCTGTGATACACCACATGCATATGCCGATGAGTACAAGGCGTCGTTTCATGATGACATTCCTATTCAGGTAATCCGGGCGATGGCGCACACGTGTTGCTGTTACACGCACGGTATCGTCGTAGTGTGGTGGTCTGCGCAGTATACACTGCTTTTGGCAAAACTGTGATATGTGTTACGCTCCGTGATTAGACAATGCGCTGTTGCCCTGTAGCAAGATTGCGTAGTTCTACGCCCCACCACTCCTGTCCCCAACGGGTGACGCGTAGCGCAGGGTGCAACGGTGTCATGCTCATGGGCAACAGGAGACTCACCTGTGCCACGGGTTGAGGTGTATGCAGGGACCAGCCGTCGCTATCATGGCTGATAGTAATGGTGCGCCGTTGCATCGTCCAGTCACACCAGCCATCCACGTGTTGGATGGGCATGTCGTGGCGTTGGGCGGCACGCCAGTTGGCTTCGATGAGGGGTTGGGAGTAGGTGGCAAAGCTGACTGGATGGGAATTAATCGTCACCGGCGTATAGTAGTGTGTGGCTGCTGCTGAAACCAACGCATCGGTGGTCGCTACGGCTTCTGCCAGACTCCACTTGAAACTAAAGACGTATTCGGGGTGGATGAGACACTCCTCCGTCCAGAGTGTCGGCTGTTGCCAGCAGTCAATCAGTGTCCCCTGTTCGTCTACAAAGGGCAACGGTCGTCCCGAACCGCACAAATACCCGAGGTAGGGTGACACGGCCAGATAATTGCAGTCCATGCGCACCCCGAGATCGGCCAGGATGCGCGCCGCCTCCACATACCCCAGCCAGCGTACCGCATGCTGGCGGATACTGGTGACCCTGCCACCGTACATGCGTTGGTGGCGCGCCACGTTGTCGGCCAGCATGGGGGCGACCACATGCGGTTGCGCCACGTCAGTTGCCAACCCGACGACGATGTCTTCGTCGAGTGCGGGATGCACGCTAAAGGTGTGCCCGGCTGCCTGCCATGTGGCCACATCCTGTGTGCTGACGCGGCTTTGGGGCACCAAATAAAAGGTGCAGGTGGCGTTGTGGGCGGCTAGGGCATTGATGAGTTGGGTGAATTCGCTGACCTGCGACCAATCGTCGTCGCTGGTCATCAACATCACACTCTGCTGGGTCACGTGCGGGTAGTACCACAGCCGTGGCTGCGGTGCCATGGCGGTAATGAGGAGTGCGAGTATGGCCGTATAGAGATCCGCTTGGGGGATATGGGCTTGGGCGGGGTCGAGCTGATGCACAAAGAGCTCACTGGGACGGTAGACACCATCGAGCCCCGCCGTATGGCAATCCACCATGGCGGGGTCGCCGTGGCGCAGACGCGCCACGGTAGCAGCCACGTCGAAGCAGATACAGGTCACTTTTCCGTGTCCATACGCCATGTGCATAATAGCGGGTTGGTCATCAATCCGTGCCAGCACGGTGCAATCGTTGGGGATGCGCCAGCACACTGCTGGCGTAAGCACATCCAACGCGACGGGCGCATCGAGATGAGGCAGGAGCGCTGCTTCCACATCCATGCGCCCGTGCGGGACGACACGATGCGTGAGCGTGATACCGAGGCGCGTAGCCAAGGTGGGTGCCGGCATCAGGCAGAGTAGGTGCGTGCCCTGTGCCACCGCTGCACAGATGATGTCAACATGGCTGGCCGACAGCGCCATCCGAGGTAGCACGATGATGTCGGTGTTGGCGGCGGTGGCTGCGTCGAGGTTGGTCAGCGTGACGTGCTGCTGGGCAGCGAGTCCTTCGCTGTGCAGGAGTTCACTCAGATATGCGCTATAGCGCGCTTGCTGTTGGCTGGCGTCATGAATGATGAGCATGGCACTTTTCCCCCAAAAATCAAGCGAGTAATGTGTCGGGATCGGGAATCGTCACCACCCCGCCCCCTTGTGTGGCAGACTGCAACGCACAAATCAGCGGGATAATCGAGCGTGCCGCTTCGCGGGCGTGGATGTCGGCTGGGCGTTGCTGCATGATGGCATCACGGAACTGCATGGCCTGCTCGATTTCCATCGTGCCGTGCCCCAGGCGTAGATTACGCGGCAAGCGTGGATTGTACCAATTGGGCACGTCCACGGGGATCATGCGTGTGGCACTGGCCATGCGCCGATGGTAGAGGAAATTAGTGGTGGGCTGCATTGGTGCCCCTTGGTCGCGACTGCGCTCAAACGTGCCGTCGCGGCCGTAGACGCTGTAGTAGAGGCAGTAGGGGCGCTGCATGCCGTACGACACGGTAATTTTGCAGACGGCACCGCTGTCACTGGTGAAGAGCGCCGCCGTGGTATGCGTGGTTTGCCAGGGGCTGGGCTGCGTCACATGAAAGGCCTGCGCCTGTGTAAAGCGCACCTGCATCAGCCAGCGCAACGTGTCGAGGGCGTGTGGACCACCACCCAGCAACGTCGTCTGTGGTGTGGCTGGATTGATGCGCCAATGGTCGGCGGGGTAGGCGTCAACGATGTCGTGCATGTCGTGCAGGTATTCCCCCTCGCCATAAAAGAGTGGCCCGAGGTCACCGGCATGGATGAGCGTGGCCACATCGCGCAGACACGTCGCATAGCGCACCTGATTACCCATGTGGTAGACCAGGCCATTGCGCTCGCTGAGGGTGATGATGCGCGCGCATTCGGCGATGCTCAGCGCCATCGGGATCTCGCTGAGCACGTGTTTGCCTGCGTCGAGCGCCATGATGGCGTGGGCACCATGCAAATGGTCGGGGGTGGCAATCACCACCGCATCAATGTGCGGGTCAGCCAAGATATGCGTGATGTCGTGATAGGTCTGGGTGATGCCGTATTCACGGGCGACAGTGGCACACCGCACCACATCGCTATCACAGATGGCGCCGACCGCGGTACCGTCAATGAGTTGAAATGCCTGCAGGTGTGAACAGCCTTGGCCAAGCCCGATGATACCGACATTGATGCTCATGTCTGCACTCCTTGTAGGGGGATGAGCGTATTATACCGAGGTGTGACCATGTCGTGATAGCACTTCATACCAATAAAAACATTCATGATTATGGTATTTTTATTACACACTTGACAGTATTACTGAAATACTGTAATATGTAAAAGTTGTGAGAAAATGAAAGGAAAAAAACATGCCTGTACGAATGAGTGGATTTGATTATTTGCAAAAGCACATCCCTGCGAGCCCACACCGTGACGGATTATTGGCCATGTTGCGTGACAGCATGCAGTATGCCAACCAGGTAGCTGCAGGGAAGTGGTCGTTGACGTGCAACAGGGACGTGGTGCGCCTGAATGTGGGGATGATCGAGGTATTAGTGTTCACCATTACAGAAGTGAACATGGTTGTTGATATGCCCACATTTGACGGTATCGAGGCGGTTACACCGATGCCTTGTGAGTATGAGGGGATTTTCCCCGAAGATGGTGAACCTGCCTACCCGTCTGTTCCCAATTCGGCGGCGATTTTTGTGTTGCCAGCAGATGCAGTTGCGACCATGCGTGTGGTATGGCCTGCACACCAGGCGCTGATCCGCCATGCGGCGCGTACGCAGCTGAATCCGGCGGTTGGCAAGGCGCATCAGGCCGAGGTGGCACAGTGGGCGTTGGGAATGAATAATTAAGAATTAAGATGATTACTTACGCATGGTTGTATGGTTGGCGGATTGCGGTCGTCAATCCATCAGCGGTATTTTGAAACGGAGCACCCGATGATTCCACCACTCAGTCTCCCCCCATTGCGCATCCATGAACTGTTGCTCGCGCGTGAGGTGGCCATCCAGCTGGGGCATCAGACACACGCCTATGTCAGCCGAGGCTGGTACCCCAACGCATATGGGATGCCTGTTGACCTGGCGCCGGCACGGGATGCCACGCGGCAGGCGCGGGTCACGTATCGGCCGGGGATGCCCATTCCTGTGCGTCCGTTCACGCACTTCCGTGCTACCACGCATGTCTACAATCAGACCACGCTGGCGGTAGCGCAGGCGCGTGCCGCACAGGGGTACCGGGTGGCCATACTCAACTTTGCGAGTGCGCTTTCACCAGGGGGCGGGTGGTTACAAGGAGCACGCGCACAAGAGGAGTCGTTGGCACGGGCATCGGCACTTGTCTATGCCATCCACGACGATCCGTGGTACCGCGATGTGCGCCACCATCGTAATCCCTTTTATGATGATACGGTGATTGTGACACCGCAGGTGCCATTTTTTCGTACTCACACGGGGCAACTCCTCGATGCGCCATGGCATGCCGATGTTCTCACTGCGGCCGCAGTACATGCCGATGCGGTGCGTCGCCACATGCCTAGCCGTGCGAGTGAAATCCCGCTGGCCATGGCCACCCGCGCACACGTGGTGCTCCAAGTTGCGGCCACACTCCCCGCCGATGTGCTGGTGCTGGGTGCATGGGGCTGCGGCGCATTCGGGAATGCTCCTGAAGTAGTCGTGGCCGCATTCCTAGAGGCCTTGGCGCGTGTCAATTTGTCGCAGTATGCGCTGATTGAATTTGCGGTTGCCGACCTGCGCACTCCGCAATCAGTGCTTATGCCGTTTATGCGTCAATGGGGTGGTAGTGGGACTGTATATGGTGGGAGCAAACATAGATGAGCAGGATAGACAGGATAGGATGATGGAATTGGAGAGCGTGCCCGTGGTGAGGGGAGTGGGAGGGGCAGGGGAGGAGGCAACATAGATGAGCAGGATAGACAGGATGGGGTGGTTGTGGAGTTAGCGAGCGTGCCCGTGGTGAGGGGAGGGGAGGGGTAGGGGAGGAGGGAACATAGATGGGCAGGATAGACAGGATGGGGTGGTTGTGGAGTTAGCGAGCGTGCCCGTGGTGAGGGGAGGGGAGGGGTAGGGGAGGAGG
>JBEANH010000121.1:0-6116 GCA_041165505.1 Chloroflexota bacterium
ACACAGCTCATCGTCTACCCGCATATTGGAGGATGTCATGCAACGTGTACTCGGTCTATTATGGGGCATCATCGTACTTGCCATGGTGCTGATTGCACCAAGTATCATTCTGGGGCAAGAGCATACGCAGAGTATCCATGCAGCGCCACGTGTTGCATCTGCGACGCGCACGAAATCAGCTACTCCTATCCCACTGAGTACGTCCAACGGCTGTTATTGGAAAGAAAGCAACGGCATCCGTCATCGCTACGAGATCTTAGCCACACGTGGCTGGACATGGAGCGAAGCCAAGACTGCCGCAGAAGCCAGTGAATACAACGGTATTGCGGGGGCATTGGCATCCATCCACACCTTGCCCGAGCAGACCTGTCTCTACACGATGATTCAGTCCATGCAAATCAGCGGGCGCTTCGAAGCCTGGACGGGTGGCACGGACAGTGCGGTCGAAGGCACATGGCGCTGGTCGGGGGGCCGGCTCCCGTAAACGAGTCACTCGTGGGATCCGGTGGTGCACCCACCTTCTGGAGTAGCGGTGAACCCAATAACACAGGTGGCAACGAAGACTGTATGTCGTTGAACTACAACGGCACCACGGCGGTCACACAGGCATGGAACGACACCAACTGTGCCAGTTCGTATGCGATTATTGTTGAATACCAGGGTAATACGACACTCCTCGATGGTGCACGGACCCCCACCCGCACGCCTACCCCGACCCGCACGTTCACCCGCACGATGACACGCTCAAATACGCACACAGCGACCAATACACTTACGTCTACACGGACATTTACCCGTACGCCAACAGCGACCAACACCTCTACCCCCACCCGCACACGCACATCCACCAGCACATTTACTGCGAGTATTACCCGCACATTTACCAAAACAAACACCAGTACTGCAACTGCAACACATACGCTCACTCCATCCGATACCCACACACCAACGGCATCGAATACTATGTCTCCCACACGCACCAAAACACTGACACCCGTGTATGTGAGTAGACCCAACGTTGACGATGGATGTTTGTGGATAGAAAAGAACAATGTACTAATTAATTCAAATGGGGCAATGGTCTATCATCGCTACGCCATCTATTCTGTTGATCAATGGGGGTTTACTCAACTTAATTACGATAGTGCATCAATGTTGGCCAAAAACAGCCCGCTAGTGAGTTGGGCAGCACTCGGAACGCCTGAAAGAATGCTTGCAAATCTGAGTGCGGTTGGTTCAACTACCACCACACCAGACCAAGTACATACCGATTTTGTGGCACAGTGTTTAGCACAATTATTTACACGCACATATGGTACGCCTACCGCAGGTATACCCATCGAAGACACGCTAGCGTGGATTAACGGCATCCGTGTCAGTGATACAAACAATAACAGAAACTGGTTTTCTTCATGGGAGAATACGCAGTTTCAGATGCCACGCGGTATTCCTGTGGCCGCCAAAACTGCAGATGAACTTGACGGATATGTCGAGTTTTCCGGAGATCTTGTGTCATATTCGGGTACGAATATCGGTTGTGCAAGTATTCAACTTCATGGTACTGTTCGCATATACGAACAGGCGTGTGACGAAACATTGCCCTACATCATCGTCGAATATGTTGATCTTTATCCGCATCCAGCAGTCTCTGCGTCTCCCATCCTTTCCGCAACACGCAAAGTCACGACCAATACCCGCATTCCATCAAAGACTCGCACGTTTTCACATACACGCACTGACACTGCAACACCTACACCTACCGGCACAATCTACACAAAAACCAGAACATCATCGTCCACACAGACATTTACTCGGACGGTTACATCATCACGCACCTTCACATCGTCTCGTACATCTACACCTATACCAACGTATACCGCAAGTCTTACATTTTCACCCACAGGAATCCCCGAAGGTACGCCGAATATCACCGTCACAAGTGACGGTACGGGTTGCTATTGGCGTGATTCAACTGGCTACCAACATGTGTATAAAGTTGCGTATGTAGGCGAAAAATACACATGGCATCAAGCACTAGAAGATAACAAAGTCATCACGAATGGCAATGTGATGGTTCCCGCTACAATTAACTCTGTGCCCGAATTAACCTGTGTCTATAAAATGGCACAGGCAGCTGGTGGCGGTGTATTCTGGCTGGCAGGACGATCGTTCATTACTGCACCTGATGTCGCATTTACTGCAACACCGTGTCCAACACGCAATGCTACTGGTAGTAACGCTCATTTGTGTCGGTTTGCAACTCCAGCACCGTTTCCATCATTTCTTTTGCCACTCGACAATGGCCGCTGGATGTGGTACACCAACGAAGAAGGCCAGTTTATTCCCCTGAGTTACTATTGGCGCGATGGTCAGCCTACCTTTTGGCAAAAAGAAAACGCATGTCTGGCAATGTATGTGGATCCTACTGATACTACCGCTCAATACGCAATGCGGTCTATGATTCCCTTGCACTGTTATCAGGGCGTCACTGGCGTGATCTACGAGACCACCTATGGCACCACTGCATGGACATCTACACCTACATCAACGCCAACCAGTACACCAACATTTACGCCGGCATTACCACCAACAACTGCAGATGCCTGTTATTGGCGCGACGCCAATCAGGTGAGCCATCGATATGAACTCATCACGACACCGCTGACATGGAGTGCTGCCCGTTCTGCGGCACAAACCAGCACATTCAATGGAATACCTGGGTTCCTTGCGGACATCACTGATAGTGATGAACAGTCATGTCTCTACCAGTTATTCAGTAATTCGAGTGTAACTATTGCGTGGTTAGGCGCGAGTGATGCAGACACCGAGGGAACATGGCAATGGCAAACCGGCGTTTTGTCCGGTACGACGATTGCGACTACTTACTGGGCATCAGGCGAACCAAATCAGCAGGGAGGGAACGAAGATTGTTTGTCATTAATCAGAATGGCAGGTACGAGTGCAACTGCGTCTTGGAACGATAAAGAATGTAGTGATACCGCAGCCTATATCGTCGAATATATTGATACGCAGGGCACGCTCCATCCAACGCTAACACCGACTCACACACTGACACCAAGCGCAACGCTCACACCGCCACCCACACTCGCCCTATGGAATCAAATGGGTCAAGGAAAAAACGGTGATGACCTCTGTTATTGGCGCGAAGCCGGTACCAACATACGCCATCGCTACCACGTGGTCCGCAAACCAGCCACATGGGCAGATGCCAAGGCAGATGCTGAAAGCCGCTACTATGCAGGGGTACGTGGACATCTGGTCACACTTTCATCCACACTTGAAGCACGCTGTATTGGAATTCAAGTAGCATTTGATGAACGCTATTACAGTTGGACAAATCAATTTGCTATACCCAGAGAGTCTAGAGAATATTGGACAGCAGGACGAAGCGTCGGAACAAACAACGCCTACGTCTGGGATGCAGGCAACGAGGCTGGTAGCGCAGTACCAGCGCAATTTCTTCAAACAGTGGGAATACAGCCTGATTTCTCGAGTGGTGGACGACTATGTTTATCTGGCAATATGGATGGTTTTAGTGGACAACCTCTGGGTTTCAATGATTTCAATCCGTACGCGTTCTTTTGGAGTAAATCATGTGACATCAAACTACCCTATGTCATTGAATTTACTGCTGTAGACGCGGGGCTCGATTATTCACCCACCCCTATTGCGTCACGTTCTCCCATACGCACAATCACCCCGATCAATCGTGGTTGCGATTATACGAACACCGGTGGTGGAATGTTCCCGCCAGTCTGTCCTACACAGACACGCACACGCCATGTCCCTGACATCTACCCCAAAACACACACCTTTACACCAACAATCACGAGTACACCCACTGCAACGTTCACACCATCAATGACCCGCACACATTCACCTACTCCGTGCGTGAGACAAGATTATCTTCTCGGGACCATCCCTTGCGTTCCTTGGGATTGGGAAATTGCGGGAACACCAACTCCTGGCTGGTGGGATCCTCCCCCTCCCTGGCTTCCCGTTTTCCCATAGTCACAGACCGTATGTACTATATCGATACTCATGGCAAGTAAGGGCTCTCTGTCTGGTTACAAAACAGAGAGCCCCTTACAACTCAGCTAACAGCACTTTGGTATGCCACATTATGCCCATACCCTCGCCCTCAAATCCGACGGTACGCTTGTGTGCTGGGGCAGTAATGCGGATGGGCAGTGCACCGTTCCCGCTCCATAATCATCCCCAGCGCATCCTACATCCAGACAGGCAGGACGCAATGCGTCCTGCCTGTCATTGGTATCACCGCGTTCCCCCTGGTTCAGGTGCGACAAACGATAAACTTGAGGTAGCGACCTTCAGGGAAGTGTGCCGGCACGGGGTGGTCGAGGGCATGCCCTGCCTCGTGGAGAATCTGTAGGTGCCTATCGCTTTCAGCGGCGGCGGTTGCCAGCATGCCACGGAACTCTTCGGGGCTGATTTGGCTAGTACAGCTTGCCGAGACCAGCAATCCGTGTGGAGTGAGGCACTTGAGCGCCATGCTATTGAGGCGCACATAGGCCTGCATGGCCGCCTCACGCTGTTGGCGAGTACGCGCAAAACTGGGAGGATCGAGGATGATGCAGTCGTACTTACGCCCATCGCCTGTCATTTTGTGGAGTAGTTCAAAGCAATCCTGCGTAACAAACTGGTGGCGCTCGCTCGGCAGATTGTTGAGTGCGATGTTGTGTGTAGCGGCCTCGGCCAAGCCATGCCCGATATCCACACTCACCACTTTCCGCGCACCACCCTGCAGGGCATACAACGAAAATGCCCCCGTGTACGCAAAGCAGTTGAGCACGCTCATCCCTGCCACGTAGTGCATCAACGTATGACGGTTTTCGCGGTGATCGAGAAAAAGTCCCGTCTTTTGACCGACCTGCGGGTCCACCACGAAGCGCAAGCCGGCATGCTCTTGCACGACGAGTGGGGCATCCGGCATGGTCCCCCACAGCAGGGCGCGACGCTGAGCGCTATCACGCTCGTCGTCTCCACGGACTTTGCTCCCCAACACGGCCTGCAAGGCAGGATTGGTTGCCACCAAGGCCGTCACCACCTGTGGTATTAGCGTGGCAGGGCCACTCCCGTAGCTCTGGATGACAGCCACCGTGTCGTAAAGATCAACAGTGATACCCGGCAAATAATCACCCTCACCAAAGAGCCACCGGTAGGCGGTCACACCCTGACGTCTAAGCACCTCCCGCCCTTGCCAGGCACGCTGCACACGCTCGTGGATGAGGGTGGTGTCAATACGTGCACCATCACTGTACATGCGAATTGCAATCGGACCACTCGCATCCCACAGGCCAACACCCCGCCAACCGGCACAGCGCACACTTACTTCGGTGCCATCAGCAAAGGCCACCCCTGGCTCGATATGGGTACGGTAGACCCACGGGTGACCACGCCGGAGCGCGTCACGGAGCTGACGGGGCAGGGTGACTTCGGCACGAGTCATGGCACAGTATCCTTTTTTGCAGACAATGCGGGCGCTGGCAAATGCCAACGCCCGCACCGCGACGATACGTCTATTTCTTGGCTTCGAGAGACTTGTGATTGCCGTAGACGGGGCGCACCAGGCCGTCGTTGGCTGCCCAACGCACACCGTTACCAATCACCAGACGCACATTTTTATCAAAATAGGTGGGATACGACTCGTGACCCGGGCGGAAGTAGAAAACTTTGCCGTTGCCACGATGGTAGCAACACCCCGACCGGAAGACTTCGCCACCAGTAAACCAGCTAATCATCACCAGATTATCGGGAGCAGGGATGTCAAAGCGCTCGCCGTACATTTCTTCGGGGATTTCGAAGTGGGACGGCACATTGGCCGCAATCGGCACACACGCTCGATATCATCTGATTCGCGCCACTTGAGATCACAGGTGGTGCCCATCAAGGCCTTGAAGATTTTGGAGAAGTGGCCAGAATGAAGCACAACCAGCCCCATGCCCCGCTCCACCACGTGTTTTTTGACGCGGGCGACCACATCGTCTTGGACTTTGTCGTGTGCCATGTGTCCCCACCACACCAACACATCGGTCTGGCTCAATACGGCTTCGCTCAGACCGTGTTCGGGCTCA
>JBEANH010000122.1:0-5897 GCA_041165505.1 Chloroflexota bacterium
CACGCGCACGCTGCCCGGTTTGGCCACACGCCCGATATCGTTGCGTCCGAGATCAACGAGCATCAGGTGTTCGGCTTTCTCTTTTTCGTCGTTGAGCAGTTGGGTAGCCAGCGCTTCGTCTTCCTCGGGCGTTTTGCCCCGCGGTACCGTGCCAGCGATAGGGTGCGTGGTGACGATGCCTTCCTCGACGCGCACGAGTAGCTCGGGTGACGCGCCCACTAGAATGCCGTCGGGCGTGGTCACATAAAACATGTAGGGCGAGGGATTAACGGTGCGCAAGGCGCGGTAGACGGTAAAGGGATCGGTGGTTTGTGACGGGGACTTTGGCGGGCGCATCACCCTCTTGTAGCGCCAAATTGGCGGGGAGTGGCTGGCGCAAGCGATTAACGATGGCGCGGATACGCACGCAGGCGCGTTCGTATTCGGCGGCCAGATCACTGGCGTCGAGGTGCACATGACTGATGACCTTGATGCGATGGCGCACATGGTCAAAGACGAGGAGCGTGTCCACAAACTGCCACGAGCCGTCAGGCATCTCGTAGTCGGCGTGGTCCGGACGTGGGATGCGCTCGAAGTTGCCCACTGTCTCGTAGGCCATGTAGCCCACCGCCCCACCCACAAAGCGCGGCAGGTCGGGTAGGCGCACAGGGCGGTAATCGGCCAGGTACGAGGCGAGTGTTTCGAGCGGGTCGTCGTAGGCGATGGTTTGTTTGTAGCCACCTTGGATGGCGTGTGCTTTGCCATTGCTAAAGCGCAACGTCATGTAGGGGTCAGTGCCGATAAACGAGTAGCGCGCCAGGTGTTGGCCACCTTCTACCGATTCCAGCAAAAAGCTCCACGGTCCTTGGGCTGTTTTGAGATAGGCCGACACCGGAGTCTCGAGGTCTGCAGAAATCTCAGCATAGAGGGGACACAAGTTGCCTTGGCTGGTCATCTGTTGCATATCGGCGAGTGCTGGTACAAACTGCATGGCGCGCTCCTTCACGAATCGGGTATGTGGCGGATAATGCCATCCGCCACGTGGTAGTATTACGACTTGAAATACAGCAGCCCCATGGCTTCGTCCATCATGCGCACCGTTTCACGGGCCACTGCACGAGTTTTGGCATTTCCTGCTGCGAGAATTTCGTCAACCAGTGCCGGTTTGGTTTCGTACTGCACGCGCCGTTCGCGCATCGGTTCGAGGAAATTGTTGATGGCGATGGTCAGCTTCTTTTTGACTTCCACGTCACCCACTGTTCCCGTGCGGTAGCGATCCTTGAGGTCGTCCACTTCCGCTTTGTTTGGATTAAAAATATCGTGGTAAATAAAGACCGGATTACCTTCGACCCGCCCTGGGATGTCGGCACGGGTGCGGTTGGGGTCGGTGTACATGCCACGCACTTTTTGCTCGACCGTTTTGGCGTCGTCTGACAAGAGAATCGCATTCCCTAGGCTTTTGCTCATTTTGGCTTGGCCGTCGGTACCGATGAGCGTGCCGGTTTCAGGTACGAGTACGTCGGGCTCGGGGAAGACTTCACCGTACAGGTAGTTGAAACGGCGGGCAATTTCACGCGTAATCTCCACGTGGGCTTCGTTGTCCTTGCCCACGGGCACGAGGTGGGCACGCGGCATCAAAATGTCAGCTGCCTGCAACACGGGATAGCCGAGCAAGCCGAGGGGCAACTGCTCGTCGTCAATTTGGGCGGCACGCGCCATGTCTTTGATGCTGGGCAGCCGGCTCAGGCGTGCCACTGACACCAACATTTCAAAGATGAGGTTGATTTGGTAGATTTCTTTGACCGACGACTGCACATAAAACGTGACGTTGTTGGGATCGAGGCCACAGGCGAGCTGGTCAATGACCATGTCGCGAATGTTCTGCTCGACCTGCATGACTTCACTTTTGCTGGGCTTGGTGGTCAGCGTGTGCAGGTCGGCAATGATGAAAAAGCATTCGTATTCCGTTTGGAGCCGGAGCCGGTTGGCAATCGAGCCAACATAGTGACCCAGGTGGTACTTGCCAGTTGGGCGATCGCCCGTGAGAATTCGTTTCTTGGTGGTCATGACACTCCTCTGCGCGTGGTTTTGCGACACAAAAAACCGCCCCCTCTGTATGTACTACAGGGGACGGGCAAAAACCCGCGGTGCCACCCCACTTCGTTGCAATGCAACGCACTCTTGGTGCATCCTAGCGGCAACCAGGGCAACACCACGTACCGTGATAACGGTGGTACACTCCGGCGAAGGCTACTCGGGTTTCCCTTTCGGTTCGCAGCTCCAAGGCCCATTCATCACCCGCAATCGCACCGACCTCACACCAATTTGCCGGTTCGCTGTTGCGTTGGTAGGGTGACTACTCTCCCTCTTCATCGCTGTTATGTGCATCATAGCGATTGCTACCGCAGTTGTCAAATATCGTCCGCGCATAGGGACGAATAACAGTTGCTCGTGCAATGGATGCTACGAACGACAGGATTGTCCCCCGTTGCCCTTTTTCGTATTATCGTTTAGGATAGAAGAATAGTACGAGTTATTGTGGATGGAGATGCTGTGATAAAGTGGTGGTTGCGCATCATCATACTTGCCAGTGTGATGGCTACAGTGATAACGGTTGGACAAGATGCAATGGCAACGAGTCGCAAAAAGAAGCCACGTGTGGTGGCGACGCCTACTGCGACACCGGTGCCACCGCCAACACTCCGTGTTGATGCTGTCGCACAGCCACTCCAACCACTGACGGTAACTGTTGCCATTCCCAATGGTCCGAGTGGGGGGGCAACATTGGTAATTGCAGATAGCAGTGGGCGTCAAATCGTGGTGATGCCGATTGCCCTCGATTACGGTAACGCAGCGGTCAGCATTGTGCCACGTGGTACGCGTGGGTGGCATAGTGGTGTAGTCGTAGATAGTTTTGGTCAGATTATCGCCCAAAATGGTCAACTCTACCTGTACGAGCCACAAACGAGTCTAACCACTGGTATTCCCCAGTACGATCAATTTATCCCGGCAGCGACGACCATCATGCGTGGTGCGGCACTCGACCAGACGTTTGGTGATATGACCGTCCATGGCTATCGCTCACCGGATAGCCCGTTGATCTGGTTACGCGACTACGTCTACCAGATGCGCGGAGCGCGATATTTCGACAGCGACATGGTATCCCCCATGAATGCCTTTGCGCGTGAGCAATATGCCGATGGCAGTTTCCCTGATTTCTTGCCACGTGCGCCATGGGCAGACACCGCCTATCGTACTCCCGTTGAAGCGGATGTGGAATTTTTGTTTGTACAGGGTGTGTATCAGGCTTGGCAAGCCGGTGCAGGTGATGATTTTGCACGCACACACCTCGGCAGTATGCGTCGTGCCATCACATACACGCTCCAAGACCCCAATCGTTGGGATGCCCAAAAGGGCTTGGTGCGCCGCCCATTTACCATTGATATGTGGGATTTTGAAGTTGCGCAGTCTGATGCTCCACGGCATGGTATTGATGCATATACGCGCTGGGGGATTTTCCACGGCGATAATACGGGGATGATTCAATCACTCCGCATGTTGGCGACCATCGAAGCACGTGTCGGTGATGCCGGGTTAGCAGGGGTGTGGCGTTCGGTTGCCGACGGCATGCAAGAACGCCTCAACCAACTCAGTTGGAACGGCCATTTTTATCGCCATTTCGTCTTCGATCAGCCGACCACGTTGCCTGGAGTCAATCTCGAGCAACAGTTGAGTTTGTCCAACGCCTATGCCCTCAATCGTGGGGTGCTCAGCGATGCCCAAGCACAGGCCATCATTGACACATACATTAGTCGGCGCCGTCCTGACGCCTTTGCCGAGTGGTATAGCATTGACCCACCATTCCCGGCGGGGACGATTACCATGGGTGGGCGTGCTGGCGAACAACCAGGCTCCTACGTCAACGGTGGCATTATGCCGCTAGTCGGTGGTGAGCTTGCACGTGGTGCCTTTCGCAACGGCTATACGACGTACGGATTTGCCATCCTCGACTACTATTGGGCGGGGATGCTCAGTCGTGGGCGCAGCTTTCTGTGGTATGCGCCCGATGGTGCCGAAGGGGTGGGTACCCCAGACACACTCAGCACGGATGGCTGGGGTGCGGCCTCGATGCTCGATGCATTCATCGAGGGAGCCGTGGGTGTGGTTGACCAAAGCGATAACATGCGAGCCGTGCTTGTGGCCCCCAAGTGGTATTATGCGGCTGGAATTCGTGATGCGTATGCGGTTGTCCGCTATGCCACTGGTAACGGCTATGTGGCGTACAAATGGCATCATGGGCAATGCGGGGCAACGATTGAGCTGACAGGTGTGGCAGAGTACTACCAGGTGGCGTTGCCTATTCCTGTGGCAAGTGAGATGGCGGGGTGTAGTGGGGTGGTGTCATCGCCTCAAGGCCTCGTCGACGTGCAGACTCGGCATGATGGGCGTGTTGCAGTGCTCACGGTGATGGGGCCTGATGCAACGATCGTAATCAACTGGTAGTGGTTATGCTTGCGGTCGCAACTGGCGTGTGGTGGTGCTCGTGTGGATAAGGGTGTGGATGTGGCGGAGTGCATCCTGCATGAGTGGGTCGTTGGGGTTGGCTTGGGTGGCGCGTTCGGCGTATTCGTTGGCATGGTGCATGTCGCCGTTGCGCCGGTACAGGTCGGCAATAATCAAGCATTCATCGCCACTGTGCTGGCCAAATCGTTGCCCCTGTTGGTATGCATTCACGTAGTGGGCGAGCGTTTCGTTGCGACAGATGCGTGCAAGTGGGTGTTGCATGTCTTCGCATTTCCAGGTAGCGCGAATACTGTGCCAGCCTGCATCGGCATGGTTGTGGTAGAGTGCCGCAATATGGGCGGCCGCACGGTATTGTCGGGCCATGTAAGGGAAACTCGCATCATTGAAAATTGCTAAATATGCGGCTGTTTTGCAGATTGCCCCCGTGTTTTCACCTGCATTGCGTACATCACGGGCACAGTACTTACACCCTCCACAACACTGTACCCAGTATGGTAGGGCGAGCAGGCTGGTTTCGTAAGGGCGACCATCCAAGTCGTAGCTGTCAATCATGTACCGTGATGTGACAATCGTATAGGTCGTTGTGGCGCTACACACCGCACATTGGCGGGTGTCACGTGAGAGTAGTGACATGGCGATATCCCCTCCGTGTCGTGAGTACGTGGAATACAGAGTACGTGAGGTGGGAATGCCCGGGGATTGTGTTGACGCATGCGTAGTGCATCGTCTACAATGTGACAAATATACCATATGTTGCATACATGCGTGTGACGATGTATGTCTACCGGAGCGGTCATGAAGAAACTGTCGAGTAATCAGATTCGTCAAGCGTATTTGTCGTTTTTTGCCGAGCGTGGGCATACCATCGTGCCGAGTTCGTCGTTAATTCCTGGTAATGACCCCACATTGCTCTTTGCCAATTCCGGCATGGTGCAATTCAAAGATACCTTTTTGGGGTTGGAAAAGCGTCCATACACCCGTGCGACGACTGCCCAAAAGTGTTTACGTGTATCCGGGAAGCACAACGACCTCGAAGAGGTCGGTCCCTCGCCACGCCATCACACCTTTTTCGAGATGTTGGGTAATTTTTCGTTCGGGGACTACTTTAAGGCAGATGCTATCCCCATGGCGTGGGAACTCCTCACCAAAGTCTTCGAATTACCCGTCGAACGTCTGTGGTTTACCGTCTTTCAAGGCAACGAACGTGTTCCTGCCGACGAAGACGCCGTAGCCATGTGGGTCAAGGCGGGCGCCGACCCTAGTCGCGTCCTGCGCTTCGGCGAAAAAGACAATTTCTGGGTGATGGCTGATACAGGGCCTTGTGGTCCCTGTTCGGAAATTACCGTGTATTTGGGTGACGACCTCAGCAAAATGAATGCCAAAGGGGTCAACAG
>JBEANH010000123.1:0-10523 GCA_041165505.1 Chloroflexota bacterium
ATAGTGGCGCTTTTCGGTCTGGTATTCCACGTGCCGAATGGCAATCGTGATACCGCGAGCGCGCTCTTCGGGGGCGTTGTCGATCTGGTCGTACGCCGTGAATTGTGCGGCACCGCGCAATGCCAACACCTTGGTGATGGCGGCCGTCAACGTGGTCTTGCCATGGTCGACGTGACCGATGGTGCCGACGTTGATGTGTGGTTTGTTACGCTCAAACTTCTGCTTTGCCATGATGCGTTCTATTCTCCATGAACACGAATGCAGCGCAAGGCGATTAGCCCCCGCCGCACATCCCAATAAGATGGTGGAGCCCACGATGGGGATTGAACCCATGACCTCGTCTTTACCAAAGACGTGCTCTACCACTGAGCCACGTGGGCACACCCATTACTAGCGGCAACACTGCGTGGCCTACGCGTGTGCACAATAGTGTGGTGGGCCGGGCTGGATTCGAACCAGCGAAGACGCAAGTCAGCAGATTTACAGTCTGCCCCGGTTGGCCACTTCGGTACCGACCCACACTTGTCGCCCATAAGACAACGCTGTGTATTATAGCGTGGGATGGGGGGGATGTCAAACGGAATTTTGTGAAATGCGGAAATTGTGATTGTACATCACACAACATGGAGGTGTACCAAAATTACACACCCACGCAGTGCCCAACTCCACCACGAGTGTGGGCATACACCTTGTCACAGACATCTCCAAGGCATTGTATGACACCATACTTTATAGGTCTGAGGGGGCCTGCAGTACTTCATCTACCCCACGCAACTGCCATGCCGGATGCGGGTAACTGCTCCGCAACACGAGCCGGGCTGGACGAATGAGCGTAGAATGTGCAATCGTACTCGATTGTAGATGTGCCACGTTGCCCCCACGAGCACGTACCACCGACTTGGCAAAACTGAAGCGTGTTGTTGCATTCCGTCCTACTAAATGCAGTGGACCACGGTGGTGCTGCCCAATCAAAATCAACAGGGCATGTGCTAATTCATTGACCAGCACGGGGCATCGCCATTCATCACGAAAAAACCGCATGTTGCGCTTGCCATTTGCCGCATCGAGTGCTTGTTGCTCGTGACGCCCAGGAGGTGCCGACAACGGACTGTAGAGCAATGAGGTGCGCACAATACTAGCTTCGGGGTGCGTCTGCGCTACCCCGGCTTCTGCAATCGCTTTGGCAGCACCATAGGGGGTAATCGGATCGGGTATGTCAATTTCGTCGTACTCACGAGCCGTTCCTGCAAAAACCATGTCACTCGACATGTGAATATGGCGTGCCTGGCATGTTGCCGCCACCGCTGCTGCCTCGATGGCTCCTAGCACGGTCACGGTATGGAGATCGGGACCATCCTGGACATACGCAGTATGAATCACCGCATCTGGCTGAAAGGCTGCAATCGCCGCAGTGAGTTGCCCCCGTTGGCGTAGGTCAACCACATCCGCATTGGCGATGCCACGGGCGCTATGGACGCACCCACGTACCTGCCAGCCGGCCTGTTGCGCCTGCTGTGCGATAAACCCTCCCAAATATCCTGAAATGCCAGTGATGTAAAGCTTCATGTGTCTGCTATTTCTTGGTTGGGACGCCGTATGTGCGGCGCTTAGGTGCTCACATCCAAATCGGGGTGCTGGTACAACATTTCCAAGGCATGCTGCGCAGCGTGCATGCGTGCTTCGGGTTGGCTTCGTCCACGGCCCTGCCCCAACACGTGCGTACCAATCAATGCCTCGACCACAAATGTGCGTTCGTGTTCGGGCCCATTGGTCGCAATAGTGCGATAGGTGGGGGTGATGTTGTAGCGCCGTTGACTGAGCTCTTGGAATTGGCTACGGGCATCACTCGGCGTACCCTGTTGCCGCAACGCTTCGAGTTGATGACTGAAATGTGGTGCCAAAAACTGCCGTGCCACATCGAGCCCTTGGTCGAGGTAGATGACAGCTACCACTGCCTCAAAGACGTCGGCTAGCAAGGTGGTGCGTGTACGCGCACCGGCACGCTCTTCGCCTTTGCCGATAATCACGTATGTGCCCAGCTCATAATGACGGGCAATCTGTGCCAAATTCTCGGTACGTATCAGGGCGCTCCGCAAGCGCGTCATGCGCCCTTCATCGGCATCGGGAAAGGTGTGAAAGACGAGCTGCGTGGCAATCATGGCCACAACTGCATCCCCCAAAAACTCCAACCGTTGTGTGTCTGCATCCACGGGCGCATCGCGCCCATGCTCGTAGCGGTACGATTGATGCATGAGTGCACCACGCAGCAACTCGAGGTTGCCGATGGGCACACCCAAGCTGGATACGAGTGCACGCAAGGGTGGTGCCATGCCTTAGGCACCCCAGCGCCGCAACGCCAACGACACATTGTGGCCACCAAAGCCAAACGAGTTGCTGACCGCCACATCAATGCGCCCTGGTCGGGCCGCATTGGCCACGTAGTCGAGGTCACATTCGGGGTCGGGTGTCTGCAAATTAATGGTGGGGGGGACCATGCTATGCTGCATGGCCAACACACAAATTACGGCTTCGATGGCACCAGCGGCACCAATCAGATGCCCCAACTGCGATTTGGATGAACTTACCGCCAACGCATAGGCGTGATCGCCAAAAATACTTTTGATGGCCATGGTTTCGGCAATATCACCAGCATGCGTGCTTGTGCCGTGGGCGTTGATGTAATTAACATCACGGGGGGCAAGCCCTGCTTGTTTGAGTGCAAGTTTCATGGCGCGCCCTGCCCCTTCGCCACCTGGTGCCGGTGAGGTAATATGATGGGCATCAGCCGACAACCCGTAGCCAATCAACTCAGCATAGATGGTTGCCCCACGGTTTACCGCCACTTCGTAATCTTCGAGGATCAGTACGGCGCCACCTTCGGCCATCACAAAACCATCACGAGTCGCATCAAACGGCCGTGAGGCGGTTTCTGGTGATTCGTTGCGCGTCGAGAGCGCCTTGTTGGCGTTGAAGCCAGCAATGCCGATAGGGGTGATGACTGCCTCGCTACCGCCAGCAACCATGATACTTGCGACACCACGTCGAATCATTTCTGCGGCTTCACCAATCGCATGCGCCGCAGTGGCACACGCAGATGTGGGGCAATAATTGGGGCCTTTGAAGCCGTTGAGCATGGAGACCTGTCCGGCGGCCATGTTGGTAATCATCGCAGGTACCATGAATGGACTGACGCGGCCGGGGCCTTTTTCGACCATGGTATGAATGTTCTCGGCGAGTGTGGTGAGTCCACCCATGCCACTGCCAATAATCACACCGATATCCTCGGCAGGGACAGTGGTATTGCTGATGCCGGCCATGCGAATGGCCTCGCTCGCTGCCGCAACCGCAAAATGAATGAAACGGTCGTTGCGCCGTACGTCTTTGCGGTCCATGTAATTATTGGCATCAAAGCCCTTGACTTCGCCAGCAAAACGCGTTTCCAGATTGCTCACGTCACAGAGGGTGATGGGTGCGATACCACTCTGGGCCGTGCGAATCCCTTCCCAGAGCGTTACCGTATCGAGTCCGAGTGGACTAACTGCCCCCATGCCCGTGATGACCACGCGCCGTTGTTTCATGGCAATGCTTCTCCTCACACAACCAAGCGTATGCACATACTACTATCGCGTATGATACCATAAGACCAAGTGATACCGCAGAAAGTTGCGCATGTACGTCATTGGCACCGCTGGGCATGTCGACCATGGAAAAACATCCCTGGTCCACCAATTAACCGGTATCAACACCGATCGTCTCGCCGAAGAACAGCGTCGTGGCATGACCATCGAGCTCGGCTTTGCCTGGATGCAACTCCCCTCTGGACGTGATATCAGCCTCGTTGATGTCCCCGGTCATGAGCGGTTCATCAAGCACATGCTGGCCGGAGTTGGTGGTTTCGATGCTGCCATGCTGGTCATTGCCGCAGATGAGTCGGTGATGCCACAGACCCGTGAACATCTAGCGATTATTGACTTGCTCGATATTCGCCACGGTGTCATTGTGGTGACCAAAGCCGACCTCGTCGAACCAGCCTGGTTGCCACTGGTCTGTGACGACATTCGCTCCCAACTCCAAGGTACCACCCTGGCCGATGCCCCCATGGTGGTGGTGTCGGCACGTACCGGTGCGGGTATCCCCACGTTGCTCCAGACACTCGATACCCTGATCGACACGTTGCCACCGCCGCTTCGTCGCGATGAACCCGCACGCTTGTGGGTGGATCGCGTCTTTAGTGTGGATGGCTTTGGCGCGGTGGTGACCGGTACACTATTGGCAGCGCCGTTTCAGGTCGGCATGGATGTAGAAATTGCCCCCCGTGGGCTGACGGCGCGTATTCGTGGCTTACAAATGCACCGGCGCAAAATTGATGTGGCACAGCCGGGGACCCGTATTGCCGTCAATTTGGCGGGTGTGTCTCACCACGACATTAGTCGGGGTACCCTGCTCGTGGTGCCACAACGCATCGTTCCTAGCGCGCGCATTGACGTGCTCGTACATGTGGCCGATATCGCTCCACGCCCACTCAGCCAGGGCATGCACCTCGACCTGTTTGTGGGTGCCGCAGAAACGCCGGCACGCGTGACCATTCTGGCTGGTGATACGATTGCACCGGGGCACGATGGCTGGGTGCAACTCCATCTGGCAACACCCCTACCACTATGGCGTGGTGATCGCCTGATTCTGCGGCAGCCATCGCCATCCATGACAGTGGCCGGTGGGCGGGTCGTTGATACGGCACCGCCGCGCCATCGCCGTAATCGGCCCGATGTGATTCGGACGCTGGATGCGCTGGCTCGCGCCACACCTGCCGATCTCTGCTGGGCGGCGGTGCGTGGGCAGGTGGTGCGTGTGGCCGCAGTGCATGCACAGACACATTTACCGAGTGCCACCGTGACACAGACACTTGCCACCCACCCCGATGTGTGTATCCTCACCACGGAATGGGTGGCAGATCGCGCCGTGCTCGATGAATTGCTCCAGCGTATCTGCAAAGCCATTGACAGCTATACGGCGCGCTATCCGCTTCGCCTGGGTATCCCCCGCGAAGAAGCACGTCGGCGTATTGATGTCCCCGTGGCCGTCTTTGATGCGCTCCTCCAGCAGTGGCAGGCACACATTGAAGCGTGCGGTGATAATAGTCTATTGCGCCGAGTCGGCTATCAGGTGCAACTGAGTGTGGCAGCACAGCGCCAAATAGCCGATATCCTGGCACAACTCGCCGCACACCCCTACGCCCCACCCGCACTCTCTGTGGATCGCGAATTGCTCCTCTTTTTGCAGATGAGTGGACGTGCCGTCGAAATCGCAGATGGCATACTGTTGCACGCCGATGCGTGGCATACCATCGTGTCGTGGGTCTTTGCGACGATTGATACGACGGGGAGTGTGAGTGTCGCACAGGTGCGCGATCAGTTTGATACATCACGCAAATACGCTCTTGCCATCCTTGAATATATGGACGCCAAACAACTGACACGCCGGCGCGACGATGTGCGCGTGCGTGCCTAAGCAACCAGAAGAGGTCATGACCATGCCCAAAAAAACTTCCCGCCCGTGGCTTTGGGCTGTGTGGCTCGGTGTGGGTGTTGTCGTGGTACGGGCGGGTGCAGCCTTTTTTGCGCACCGTGAACGGCAAACACCGACACAGATGATTGACTGGACTATCGCCCAACAAACAGTCACCTGCTACCACCAGCGTCTGCACTCCAGCAACCCACCTATCAAACACTGGTGGATGCAGTTGCTCCAGCGGTAGCAGAACTTACCCAGTTACACGTTCCACCACAGGTACTCAACGTGCAGGTGGTGGATCAGCATGCTTGGGCACAGGCCAACATTAACGCATTTGCGCGCATGATTCAACCACTCGAGCCGGTGTACCATAGCCTGGTACAGCATGATACCAGCGATTGGGGACTGTCTGCACGCCATCTCAATGGGAAATTTGCCGGTATTCAGAGTGGCGCACTCTTGAGCTGGATGGCAGGGCGGGTATTAGGGCAGTACGATGTCGCATTTATGCACGATGAAGGTCCCGGACAGTTATTGCTCGTAGAGCCGAACATCGTTCGGCTTGCTGCCGAACAGCGTGTGGATGTGCAAGCCCTCCGCGAATGGATTGTCATCCACGAAGTCTCCCATGTCTTTCAGTTTGAAGGGGTACCCTGGTTGCGCCCATATCTGCGCACGTTGCTTGACCGGGTCATGGCGACCATGGCCGAACACCTGCGCCAACCAGCTGGCGGGATGCCTCAGTTGATGAGTCGCTTTCTGCGCAACGGCGCAACGGGTCACTGGTTGGAATGGTTTTTAACCGATACCCAACGGCAGGTCTTTGATGACATGCAAGCAGTCATGTCGTTGATTGAAGGGCATTCCAACTACGTGATGAATCGCCTCGGCGCACAGCGCATCCCCGGATTCACCACGCTCCACCAGCGCATCAGCCAGCGCCAAGCCGCCCGCCCTGCCCTCGATCAACTGGTGTTGCAACTGACCGGCATGCAAGTCAAAATGGAGCAATATCAGCAGGGAGAAGCCTTTATTGAGGCGGTAGCACAACATGGTGGTGATGCGCTGATACACAAACTGTGGCAATCTGCATCCCATATCCCCACCCGTACCGAACTCACCAATCCGCAACAGTGGATTACGCGTGTTACGGGTCAGGTGGCCCATCCAGAATAACAATTCGCCGTAACGTGTCGAGCACCTGGAGTGCGGTCAGATTGCGCTGATTATAGCCATAGCGCAATCCATCATGACTAAAATCAGCACTCTGGGTGAGGCGATACGTGTTGGGGTGTACCCCATCGGCAGCAAATCCATGATTCACCAGCTCAGGCGATTGTAACGCCAGCCAATAGTTCCACAGGGGCAAGCGTTTGGCAGATGCCATGCGGATGATGATGGCGTTGTACCGCGTGACCCGTTCGTTGTAAATAGGATTATCGCGCCGTGGGGGAATGGTACTAAGCACAGGGATTACCCCTTGTGCGAGGGTATATTCAATCACCTCAGCATAGCTATTTTCAAAATCACTGGGCACACCATAGGTCACATCATTACTGCCATACATGATTAATGCAATACTTGGGCGTTTGAGTCTCAGTTCACAGGCGATTGGCGTATCAAATGGGGTACGACATGACGACTGATAGCGCATAATCAAGAAATCACTGAATAGTGCGTAATAGGCACTCCACCCCGGTTGTGCTGCCGGACTGAACGCATTAAATGAATTCGACGTATTGCACCAGCCTGTGCCGTATGTACTCATAAATGTATGCTGGCGAAAGTATGAAACCGTCTCCTGCAGGCTCTGGTAGTTTGCCAGATTTTCGCCGTTGCAGCCGATATCGTGTAAAAAATTCGCTGACGCAGTAATACTATCACCCACCTTGGCGAATACACGCGGGTTGTTGCGCCGAGCAATCCCGCGCTGGAATATTTCACGCAAATAGGCCTTGTCCGTACTCGTAATCCGCGGAATAATCGGCACACGCTCCACTGGTGTGGATGTCACGGTTATCGTACGCGTGGTACTCGCAGTGCGGGTCCGAGATGCGGTTTTGGTCGTTGTATTGGTACGTGTCAACGTGATTGTGGCCGTTGCTGATGCGGTGCGTGTAGCGCTTGGTGTGTATGTCACTGATGGAGTATAGGTCGTACTCGGTGTACGTGTCAGTGATGGCGTGTAGGTCAGGCGTGTCGTCCGGCTCCGGGTGGCACTCATACTTGCTGTTGCTGTGCGAGATGCGGTAAAGGTCCGCGCCGGTGTCTGTGTGATACGGGTCGTACTCGGTGTCTGTGTCGCAGACGTGGTGCGGGTGCGACTGCTGGTCACCGTCAGACTCGGTGTGTGTGTCACACTCATGGTGCGCGTCCATGACCGTGTGCGCGTAGCGGTTCGTGTGCGCGTATACGTCAGTGTATTGTGTGCGGGCGTGGATGTTGCCGTTGCACTCGGTTCATCTGCCGGTGGGGTAATTGTTGCCATATCAATAAGTGCGGTGTATGCGCCGGGAAAGCTACCACTCAGCCGTAACGCATTGTGCATGTCACGGATGATTGCATCACTCGGTTGCGCCAATGGTGGGCGGGGAATCAGGGGGCGTTGGTCGGGTAGTGCAGGAATCGGTACTGCGGTGGGCACGGTGTGTTGTAGACGCATGTTGGCCACCGCCACATCAACAAATGTGACGGTAGTAGTGTTGATATGATTCATGCTCTGGAGTTGTGCTGCAGTACACGTTGGATGTGAATCCGCACAGCCGCTATTTGGTGAGACTCCGAGTGGGAGCGTACTTGCCCCATTCCACAGGATATTCCCCACGATGCGCAGTCCGTCATCGGCTCGACTCGGATTGGCAATGCCACTATAGCTACCCGGGGTGACTGCAGCCGCAACGCGGAAGTGGGCTTGGTTTTGCGTGGTAACCGGATTGACCACGATGTTGTTGTAGATAAACACATTGCGATTGGGAATGGCTTCTCCACTCGAGGTGGTATCCGTTGTCCCCCAACCACGGCGGGCGAGCTGCGCACTACAACTCGGCAAGCCAGGGCTTGTCTGACCAGCACAGGTGCGTTGTGCGTGCCCGATCTCAATAGCTGTTTCTGTGCCACCTACGTCATAGAGCGTGTTGAACGCAACGAGTGCGTTGTATGCGCCGTAGATACCGATACCTGCGCGTGTGGTTGCAGTGATAACGTTGTTGGCCACGGTCACGTCATAGGCGTCATAATGAATCCACGGACTACGCATACTTTCCAGGGTACTCCCCGGGCCCATCACGACGCCGTGTGTGCCACACGCAGTCAACGTGTTTGCTTCGACGCGAATCATGGCACTCCCCGCATTGAGCTGTATGCAGGCCGTCTGCGTTTGTGTGATGTGCGTATTTTGGATGTGGCTGTCGTAGACCGCACTATAGTGAATCCCCGCTGCTGGGCTCCTAGCAATCTGGCTATCTTCGACATAGACTGCATGGGAACGGGTAATCACGATACCGCCACCCTGCATGCTGCTTGCCGTCACAAGGAAGTGGTGACAATCGGTACAGCGGAGGGCTGGTGTGTCTGTCACTACCACGGCTATATCGCGGATGTACACATATGCAACGTCTGTGAAGTGGACGGGTGCGGTAAAAGTGACGCTGTCGGGTTGTGTTGCAACAAGCTCAATCGGGTATTGGGGTGTACCAGTACGCTGGGAGAAGTCAGGGGGAATGTGTGTGGCATCGTAATTTCCTGGCTGGAGCATGATCCGATACCCAGACTGTGTGAGTGGTTGTGTGGTGGGGATACGTTCCCATGCCGTACCAAGGTGCTGTACGGCAGTTGCAGGTGTACGCCCATCTGCGGTGTCATCCCCAAGCAGAGGATCCACCCAGATATCAGTGTATTGCGGTACCCCGGTATCGTAGTAGCGTGTATCTGGACGGGCCATTGCCACATGCGCCACAACGGTAATACTTATGATGCCAACACATATGGCGATGTAGTGTATGATGTGCGATGAACGTCTGGTCATACCATCACTATTCGTTCGCTGAATACTCTTCATTCTACGATGTATCTGTGGGATGTACAGAGAAACAGATGACAATTTCATTGAAATTTCTAAATTATATACAGGGGTCCCATATGAAACCGCTGCACCACATCCCTGCGCCTGTGGCCCACCAAATCATGCGGGTAAGCACACAGCTCGTACACATCCTCGGCCCACAGGTTGCCGTCGTGGTGCATGGCTCGATTGCACTCGCAGATTTTCATTTGGGGCACAGTGATCTCGACATGCTGGCGTTTGTGGAGAGAGCGGATGTAGCGCAACTGCGTGCTCTCGCACACCTCATGCTGGCGGAATCTGGCCAACCAGCGCCGGTTGAGTTCTCGTTGGTGCCGTATGTGGCGCTGACGCCGTGGGTGCATCCAGCTCCGTATCTGTTCCACTACAGTGAATCTTGGCGGGTGCGTACGCAGCAACTCCTGGCTGACCCGCAGCACGACTGGCTGGCGGTGCGCACCGACCCCGATTTGACGGCGCACATGGTGGTGGCGCACCGGGCAGGGATTGTGACGGCGGGTCAGGTCTCGTTGCCGCTGCCCAGCCGTGCCGATGCGCTGGCGGCGGTGTGGTACGACATCGCCGATGCAGTCAACCAGGTGGTAGACGAGCCCATCTATGTCATCCTCAACCTGTGCCGCACCGCCTGCTGGTTGCGTGATGGGTCCAAAAGCGCGGGCGGCCGCGCCTTGCTCCCTACTCTAACCGGTGAAGCACATGCCGTGGTGGCGGCGGTGCTGGCGCGCCGCGATGGGGGTGATGTGCCCATGCCTGATGCCGCCACACTCCAGCGTGTGGCGGCGGAGTTGTTGCGGCGGATTACGGTGTCCGCGTCGCAGTAGCCGTGCGCGTTCCCGTGCGTGTGCGCGTATTGGTACGGGTAGGCGTGTGCGTCCGTGTATTGGATGGCGTGAATGTGGCCGTCCGCGTACGCGTGTTGGTGCGGGTGCGG
>JBEANH010000124.1:0-7837 GCA_041165505.1 Chloroflexota bacterium
GTATCGCCGAATTGTTCTTGGAGGCGGGCTACGACTGTTGCGTTATCCATGGGCGCACAAACCTCGCTTATACGTGAATCGGTGCGCGCTCACGCAGCGAACCGTCTAATTTCATGCGTTCGACTTTGGCGTGGAGCTGCATGATGCCGTCAATGAGTGCTTCGGGGCGGGGTGGGCAACCAGCCACGTACACGTCAACGGGGATGACCTCGTCGACACCTTGCACGATGGCGTAGTTGTTAAAGACCCCTCCACACGAGGCGCAGTCACCCATGGCAATCACCCACTTGGGGTTGGACATCTGGTCGTAGAGGCGGCGAATGACCGGCGCCATCTTGCGCGATACGCGCCCAGCCACAATAATCAGGTCGGCTTGGCGTGGTGAGGCGCGATTGATTTCCATGCCGAAGCGCGACAGGTCGTAGTTGGAGCCCTGGGCACCCATCATTTCGATGGCACAGCAGGCCAAGCCAAACAATAGCGGCCACATGGCGTTGCTTCGCCCCCAGTTGACGACCGTCTCGAGAGAGGTGGTAACCACGCCCATGTCGCCGGCTTTGGTTTCTATTCCCATGTGAGCGCTCCCTTTTTCCAGATATAGAAGAGACCAATTAATAACACGAGCACGAAACTCCCCATCTCAAAGAGCCCGGGAATGCCGAGTTCACGGTAAACGAGCGCATATGGGAAAAAGAAGATGACTTCGATGTCGAACAGAATGAAAATCATGGCCACCAAGTTGAACTTGATGGGGAAACGATGCGTGGCATCGCCGATTGGTTCCATCCCCGACTCGTAAGGCGCGAGTTTGCGCACCGTCGGCTTGGCAGGGCCAAGAAAACGCGACAGCGTAATCACAAAGACGGCAATGAAGAGCGCAATCCCAAACATCGCAAGAATCGGCACGTATGCACTGAGCATGGTCACGTCCTCGGTACAAAAGACACGCGGTTATAGGCGTTTTTCCTCGCCGTTATTATATGATGTTTGGGGAAAGTGTCAAACGCCGTGTAGCCCACCGCGCCACCTGCAACTGCGGTGACGCGGGTTGGCATGCCGATTAGTTGGGGATTTGCCGGAGCAGGGTGGCCATCTCGATGGCAGCCATGGCGGCTTCGGCGCCCTTGTTGCCCATCTTGCTCCCGGCGCGCTCGATGGCCTGCTCGATGCTTTCGGTGGTCACCACGCCGAAAATGCACGGGACGCCCGTCTGCAGTCCCACCTGTGCAATCCCCGACGTTACCCCCGAGGTGACATGGTCGTAGTGGCTGGTCGAGCCACGAATCACACAGCCGAGGGCAATCACCGCCTGGTAGCGCCCGCTACTAGCAAACGTTTTGGCGACCACGGGCAACTCGAATGATCCGGGCACCCAGGCCACATCAACGGCACTCGATGCAACCCCGTGGCGTGTGAGCGTGTCGAGGGCGCCCTCGAGGAGGGGTTTGGTGATGATGTCGTTCCAGCGGCTTACCACGATGGCGATGCGCAAATCGGTACCGATGAAATTTCCCTGATACGTGGTCATGTGCTTCTCCTTGAGTGTGAATTAGTTGCCGTATACCAGTGAGGTATCGGTGTGCGGTGCAAATGCGGTAAGATGCCGGCGGTATTCCACCAGCTGGGCCACACTCGTCATCACCAGTTGGTGGTGCTGACAAAAGCGTTCGAGCTGTGGTCGGCGTGCCATGGTGCCGTCGTCGTTCATGATTTCGCAAATCACACCGGCGGGACGGCGCTTGAGCAAGCGCGCAAAATCCACGGCCGCCTCGGTGTGACCACGGCGTTCGAGCACGCCGCCGGCTCGCGCCCGTAGCGGAAAAACGTGCCCCGGGCTGACGATGTCGTGTGGCGTGCTGCGTGGGTCTACTGCGACTGCAATGGTATGGGCGCGGTCGGCCGCCGAAATTCCCGTCGTAATGCCGTGTGTGGCTTCAATTGAGACGGTAAATGCCGTGCCCGTGCCTGACCGGTTGCGTGCCACCATCGGGGCGAGTTGCAACGTGTCACAGATGGAACCGTCGAGGGCCAAACAAATCAGCCCACGCCCGTGTACCGCCATAAAAGTGATATGCGCTGGGGTGACGGCATCGGCCAAACAGATGAGATCACCTTCGTTTTCGCGGTCTTCATCGTCAACCACCACAATCATGCGCCCACGAGCCAATGCGTCGAGGGCCTGGTTAATTGGTGCGAGCATGTGGTTCCCTCCATGCGCTACTAATCCGCTCCACGTATTTGGCGATGATGTCAACTTCGATGTTGACGGGCTCCCCGACGTGTTGTGCTCCCATGGTGACCACCGACTGTGTGTGGGCAATCATGGCAATCCCAAAGCTACGCTCATCGAGGGCGGCCACGGTCAGGCTTACGCCATCAATGGCGATGTAGCCCTTCATGACGATGTAAGGCAACAGGTGAGCCGGGGGGGTGATGGTGATGAATTTGGATTCACCTTCGGTGCGGATGGCGCTGATATGCGCCACGCCGTCCACATGCCCCTGTACGTAGTGCCCACCCATGCGCCCACCGTACGTCAAGGCACGCTCGAGGTTGACGGCGTCGCCTACCCGGCGTGTACCCAGGTTGGTGCAACGCAACGTTTCGGGAGAAATGCCCACGCTAAATGTGGTGTCGGTCATGCTGGTGACCGTCAAACAGACGCCCGCCACACAGATGCTATCGCCGATGCGGGTGCCGTCTAGGGCAACGGCACAGGCGATGGTCATGGTGTTATCGCGCTCGTGCTGTGTTTCAGCCACCACAATGCGGCCTTGTTCTTCTACGATGCCGGTAAACATAGCGGTGCTCCTTGGTGCGCAGTGGTAAACAGGGTGTCAATATGGGTGTGGAGGGCGTGCAGGTGGATGTCGCCGTCCAGAAATTGTTGGTTGATGATGCGGAATTCCCGCCAGTTGTTCAGGGTGGCACGTCCCGTCCCGGCCAGTGGGCTAGGCGCATGACTGCCACCGATGATGCCTGGTGCCATAAAGCAGTGAATCTCGTCAATGAGCTGGGCGTCTGCACAGGCACCAGCCAACCCAGCCCCGGCTTCGAGCAGGACGTGGTTGATGCCACTCCGGTGGAGATGATGCATCACCGCCTGCAAGTTGATGGGGCCTGCCTGTGGCTGACAGATGACCTGCACACCACGCGTACTGAGGTCCTGTTGCCAAGCGCTAGGCGCATCACTGCTACAAAAGAGCATCGTTTGTGCGGCATGGTCGTTGAACATGCGTGCATGCACAGGAGAACGCCCTTGGCTGTCAATGACCACGCGCAGTGGTTGGGATGCTACCACCGTATCAGCGAGCCGCACGGTGAGTTGCGGATTGTCTGCGCAGACCGTGCCACTCCCCGTCATGATGGCATCCACTTGGCCACGGATGCGGTGGACGATGGTGCGGCTGGCACTACTACTAATCCACTGGCTTACTCCCGTGTGAGTGGCAATTTTGCCGTCGAGACTCATGGCATACTTCCAGGTTAGCCAGGGGCGTTGCTTTTGGATGCGCATAAAAAATGGTGCAAGCTGGAGTTTGACGCGGTCATCAGCGGCAGTAATCTGGATACACTGAATCCCGTGTTGATTGAGGATGTGTGCTGCACCGTGACCCATGCGTGGGTCGGGATCTCGCATCACATAAAAGACACGCGCAATGCCTGCGCCGATGATGGCATCGGTGCAGGGGGGCGTGCGCCCATGGAAGGTGCACGGCTCCAAGGTGACGTACAAGTCCGCACCGTGCGCTTGTGTACCCGCATGTGCTAATGCTTGGCGTTCGGCATGTGCGTGTCCGGGTGGTTGCGTGGCACCCCAAGCGATGATGACACCGTCGCGTACGACGACTGCACCAACTGCTGGATTGGGACTGGTGTGCCCACACACACTTGCTGCGACCTGTACGGCACGCTGGTAGGCTGCCTGGTTGTAGGGAACATCTGCCATAAAAATCACCACCGCCGCCATTAAGGTCAGGGCAGTGGTGCAGATAGATAGCCACGCCACTACATGGTGACGTGGTACGCATAGCGCTACATCTGCACACACCTTCTTTCATCCGGACTATACCGTCGGCCCTGGAATCGCACCAGTGTCGTGCAACAGGTGTTGCTCGCGGGCTTGTCAGCAGGCTGACTTACCGCCGGTAGGGAGTTGCGCCCTGCCCCGAAGGTGTGCAAATACTGTGCATAGTATAGCACAATCAGTGCATTATGTGTGTATCACGATAGCGTGTGATGTTGTGCTATAATGGCGCAATTCACACGCAAGCAACTGCGTGCGGGCGGCTTGTGTGTCAGCACGCACTTATGGAACGAGGCAAGGTTGATGAGTAAGACAATTCGTGCAAGCAAGGGTCAGGCGATTTCGATTCGTGATGGCAAGCTCACCGTACCCAACAATCCAGTCGTCCCCTATGTGATTGGTGATGGTACCGGCCCTGATATTTGGCATGCCAGTGTGCGTATTTTTGATGCGGCAGTGGCCAAGGCCTACAAGGGGCAGCGCCAAATCGAATGGCTCGAAGTACTCGCCGGCGAAAAAGCCTTCAACGAGACGGGTAATTGGTTGCCCGACGAGACCGTCGAAGCCTTCAACCACTATCTGGTCGGCATCAAGGGCCCATTGACGACTCCTATCGGCAAGGGTATCCGCAGTTTGAATGTTGCCTTGCGTCAGATGCTCGATTTGTACGTCTGTTTGCGTCCAGTGCGTTGGTTTACCGGGGTGCCTTCGCCGGTGCGTGCCCCTGAAAAAGTGGACATGGTGATTTTCCGTGAAAACACCGAAGATATCTATGCCGGCATCGAGTACGTGGGTGGCTCACCTGAAGCTGCCAAGTTCTTGGCCTTCATGCAAGAAGCATTCCCCAAGGACTTTGCCAAAATCCGCTTCGGCACCGCCGAAAAAACAGCCGATTTCAACGCACAAGTGGGCATTGACAACGCCCTCGTAGAAGTCGGTATCGGCATCAAGCCGGTCAGTCGCACTGGTTCGGAGCGTTTGATTCGTGCCGCCATCGAGTACGCCTTGCAGTTCAAGCGCCGCAATGTGACCCTCGTGCACAAGGGCAACATCATGAAGTTCACCGAGGGTGGCTTCCTCGATTGGGGCTACGAATTGGCTGAGCGCGAGTTCGGTGACAAGGTCTACACCTGGGCACAGTGGGAGCGCACCAAAAAGGCCAAGGGTGAGGCCGACGCCAACGCCGAACAAAAAGCCGCTCTGGCGAGTGGGCGGATCCTGGTCAAGGATGCGATTGCCGACATCACGTTGCAACAGGTATTGACACGCCCCGAAGACTTCGACGTCATCGCCACCCTCAACCTCAATGGCGACTACCTGAGTGACGCTTTGGCGGCACAGGTGGGTGGCATCGGCATTGCTCCAGGGGGCAACATCAACTATGTGACCGGGCATGCCATCTTTGAGGCCACGCACGGCACTGCCCCCAAGTATGCCAACCAAGACAAAGTCAATCCGTGTAGCGTGGTGCTCAGCGGCGACATGATGCTGCGTCACATGGGCTGGGTCGAGGCTGCCGACATGATTATTACGGCCATTGAGACCACCATTGGTGCCAAGGTCGTCACCTACGACTTTGCGCGCTTGATGGATGGTGCCAAGGAAGTCAAGACGTCGGAATTCGCCGATGCATCGCCAATATGCAAATGTGAGTCCACACAGCGCACATCTGTGAATCACACAGATGTGCGCTGTTTTTTTTGTAGAGGAATATCAATGGTGCGACAGTGGCTAGCTACCAAAAACGGCGCACGTTTTGTTATCGGCGTGTTCATCATGATGTGTTCCATCGTGATGACGCTGTATTTTTTACAACGTACCCCTGTCCATGTTGATATGCAAAAAGACCGGTTCTTTCGTGCCTTTAGTATACGCGAACATGCTCCGTATGCGGATTTTCGCTGGGTATTGCCCGGTGCCATCGTGTTGTTTCCGCCTTTGTGGGTTGATATGGCGGTGCTCCCGCATGCGGCTGCCGCACAAATTATTACACTTACCACGCAGGACATCGCACAGGTACGTGAACTACAAGTCGCAAACACCTGGTTTCATATTGACGAAAAGCCGCGCATCTATCGCATTTTAACTGCGCGACACACCGACGTATCGCTAGCCACCCGCACGTACTTTCAATCTGCCGATGAACGTAGTCTCGGTGTGCCGTTGTTTGCTGTGAGCCGTACGCTTACACGTTGGAGCTTGCTATCAGGGCTACTCGTATGGGGACAGGTATTATTGGTGGTGGTTGTGCTGAGCGTGGCTACTGCGTATATGCATCGCCTACTTCGTGCGCCGGTCTCATTGTGGGCATTGCTCATTCATATCGGGATGTGGCTGGTGTGGTGGCTGGCGAGTCCTGGAGGGAATGGTGAGTGGGTGATAGCCTGGGGATTTATGTGTCTGACGTTGGTAGTGTTGCGCAGATCGTTGCTCCTATGGCGCTGGGCATGGGTAGCGTATATGGGTGTGCTCGCCATCCTCATTGGTGTACGCGTATGGGTAATATGGTGGCAGGCGAGTCTCACGCAAGTACCTGTCCTTGATAGTAATTTGGTGTATGAACCGCTCCCACTCGCAGGTGAACCATATTGGAGCTGGATGGTGTGGTTGATGGTGATGTTGGGTATCCGCGTGGTGGCTGGATCAGATATCAACCAAGATGGCTGGTTTCACCTGTGTGTGTGTGGATGTGTGCTGGTTTCGGCACAGAGTCTGGGCTATTATCCAGCTCACGGGTGGATGAACATGATTTCGCTCGATTACTTGCGCGATTGGCAGGGTGTCTGGGAGTTTATCCGCACATCGCGGGTTGCGATTCCCCCTGTGTTGTTGGTCGTCGAGTTTGCCATTCACCGGATAACCGTGCTGGGGGCTTGGTACTACTGGTTGTTCCCACGCGCAGTGTTAATATTTGCCATGGTGTTGGCAACGTTTCGGGTGCCACTCGGTCAGCGCGAACGCATGCTCCGTGCTGGCATGGTAGTGGCGTGGATGTACGCATTTAGCGAGGTGCGCAGTCTCGACAATTATTTTGTGTACGATGTCTTGTTTGGTGCGGTATTGTTATGTGCGGTACATTTGGCGTTTCGTGTGACGCTCGCCGCAAGGCAATGGGCGGTAATAGGAATATTGCTCGTGTTTATTGACACGTTACGCCCATACGGTATTGCCGTATTACTTGGTGTGGTGCCGTGGTTTATCTGGCAGAGTTGGCGCACACACCGTAGAGCTGGCGTAGTGTATCTATGCATACCGTTGTTGTTGAGCGTGTTCTGGCATCTCCACTTTGTGGTGAATCTGGGGCAATCCAATTGGAGCAATCATACCGGATACAATCTTTGTCGCGCATGGGAGTGTCCGGTTCCTGCTGGACTAGAGCCTGAAGCACCGCCGTTGGCTGCCGATTTATGGAACAACCTCAATACGCCTATCCACGAGCGCAACAGTCAACGTTTGCTGCAAAGCGGAATTGCGTATCAGTTTGCGCACCCCGGTCAAGCCATCATGCGTGCTGGTAAATTGTTGCTGGATATCGTGGCAATGCCGTACGAAAGTGGTACACCAGCCTGGTTTGGGAATGGCTGGGTGGTTGACAGCTACCGACTCATGATGATTGTTTGGATGCTCATGCAGTTGGGGTTGTGTCTCGCCATCGGCAAAATGTTGCTGATGGCTGTGTATCGCCGTACCCCCATCACAGAGCAGTATTGGATTGTGCACGGCAGTATTATCTTGTTGATTCTGGTATTACCAAATCTCGTCGAAGCAGGCGAAAACTATCGCTTTATTGCAGGTACTGCCATGTGGCTG
>JBEANH010000125.1:0-6252 GCA_041165505.1 Chloroflexota bacterium
AGCTTGAGGGTGGCACTGCCATCAAACCACGAGCGCGCGTCGTTGCGCCATTCGTGTTCGCGGCGCAGGTATTCGTTGAGGATATAGGCGTGATGCCCCGGATTCCAGCCTGTGCCGTGTGTGCAGTATTTCTCGATCAGGTCGGGACGCTTGCGGAACCACGCGTTGTATTCTGAGTTGTGCCCACTCGACTCCGTCACGTAGTAGTCGAGGTTGAGGTACATCTCGTTGCGCACCTGCTCTTCGTTGTAGATTTTTGGGTCCTGCATGGCAGCGCGAATGCGTGGGTAGAGGTCCTGATTGTTGTGCTCAAATTTGACATACCAGGCCATGTGATTGATGCCGGCGCAGACGTAGTCAATTTCTTCGTACGGTACCCCGACCCAGCGTGCCAGCATTTCTGCCGTTCCCTGCACACTATGGCACAAGCCGGTCAGCTGGATATTGCTTTCGAGCTGCATGGCACGGCACAGCATGGCCATCGGGTTGGTATAGTTGAGCATCATGGCGTTAGGACAGTAACGCTCCATGTCCTTGGCAATGTTGAGCATCTCGGGAATGGTGCGCAAGGCCCGGAAAATGCCCGACGGTCCACGCGTGTCACCCACGTTGATGTCAATCCCATATTGCTTGGGGATTTCGATGTCGTGACGCCACACCTGCACCCCACCAGCCAGGATAGTTACCATTACTACATCGGCACCCTGCAAGGCTTCAGCCCGCGACAGTGTCGTTTTGACGGTGGCAGGGTATTTGCCCAGTTCGATGATGCGCTTGACGGAGCGTTCGGCGAATTCGAGGCGCTCTTTGTCAATGTCCATCAGTACCAACTCGGCGTTGGCAAGGCGTGGAAAGGTCAAGATGTCACGTACTAATGTGCGTGTAAACCCGATACTTCCCGCCCCAATAAAGGTAATCCGTGTCATCGCTGCTCCTTTGTATATTGATGAAAAAATATGTACATATGCATTCTACGCTATTCGTACGACCAGGTGTGCGCCCACAATTCTCGACCGAGCACTTGTGCCTGCGTCACTGATTCCACGTAGCCGTCAATCATCAGTGCAGCCACGAACGCATCAAAATCGCGCCGCACCGCGGCTTCGACAATGGCTTCGACCCAGGCGTAACGGCTGGCCAACATTCCTGACAGTCCTGCACCGAGCGGTGCTTGTGGGACGGGTTCGAGCACACCGAGTCGTGCCCGCGCTGGCGCCTCGACAATCGCATCGCGTGGTAAATCGGGCACTTGGCCCGTGTTGGGCAGATTCACCGCAAACACCTCACCACTTCCGCTTCTGAGCGCCTTGATGATATCTACGACTTGCTCGTGTTCCCCCGATTCACGGGCAAACAGTGCTGCTGGCAGGGGCTCGTTGCTGAGCGCATCGCGCTGCATGGCGGCGAATTCCTCGTCACCACTGGCAATGGTGCCCTCAAAGCTAAAGGCATCAACGCCGAGACGCATCCCGTAGTAGTGGCCATTGCGGAAAAACTGTGGGAAGAATTCGGTCACGTGCCGGTCAAAGACGGCTGGGAATGCCCCCGTCTGCAAGTACAGTTGCCACGAAAAGCGATTATCGTGTGGTGTGACCGTAGGACGGGCACAAATTTCTGCACCAATTGCCCGTAAGCGCGGCGCCAAGTCGGTTGTGCCGTGCCGTATGGACGTCAGCCAGGTCAGGTGATTGTAGCCGGCACAGTCCACATGCACGTCATCGCCGGGGATCCCCAGCATGTGTGCCAGGTCGTGGGTGACATGCAATACGCCATGGCAGAGTCCAATCACTGGCGCGCCTATTTCACGGCGAATAGCACGACAAATCGGCGCCATCGGATTGGAATAGTTGAAAAAGAGCGCATCCGGTGCCAAATCCACCACATCGCGGGCGATGCCCAGCATCGCCGGGATCATGCGCACCGCGCGGGCACTGCCACCGGGCCCGACGGTGTCACCGACGGGCACATAGATGCCGTGGGTGCGCGGGATAAAGACATCCTGCTCCCAGGCGCGCCGCCCACCCACCCCTACGGTACATATCACCACGGTGGCACCAGGCAGCGCCTGACGGCGGTCGGTATGCGCGCTAATCTGCAACGGTGCACCCGTCTGCGCCACCATTTTGCGGGCGAGCCCGTGTGCGGTGGCCAGTGCCTGTGGGTTGGGATCCACCAATCGTATTTCGGCCGGGGTCTTGGCCACAATCAGATCGGCGAGAAGCCCGCGTGTAAATGCGGCACTCCCAGCACCTATCATGACATAACGTTCCATAGTATTCCTCACGTGATTTACTTAAACCCGGTGGTTGCTGCGTTCGCAACAATTTGGCGTTGAAAGAGTACATAGATGACGATAATTGGCAGCAATACAATCACCGATGCGGCCATTGTGAGGCTCGGGCGTGACCCATGACTACTGCTGTACCAGGTGAGCAACAACGGCAACGTACGCCGCTCATGCGTGGTAATCACAATTAACGGCCACAAGTAGTCGTTCCAGGTTGCCATAAAAGTAAAAATCCCGAGTGAGGCGAGTGGGGCACTCAGTTGCGGTAGAATCAAGTCGCGGTAGATGCGGAATTCACTCGCGCCATCAATGCGTCCCGCATCAATCAGTTCCCGCGGTATACCTTCGATGAATTGACGCATCATAAAGATGCCAAATGCATCTATCATGGCCGGAATAATGAGTCCCCACAGTGTGTCAATCAAGCCGAGTTGCACCAGAATCAAGTAGAGTGGAATCATAATCATTTGGAAGGGAATCATGATTTGAGCCATGATGATACCAAACATGACTCCTTTGCCACCAAATTCGTAGCGCGCAAAAATATACCCAGCCAATGAGCTCGTAAATAACGTGATGGCTACGCGGGCACCTGCAACCACAATCGAATTGAAGAAAAAGAGGGCGAGTGGTACCTTGGGGTCGTTGAAAATGGTCGTGTAATTGGACCAAGTCGGTTGTGCTGGGAAGAATGTGGGCGGCACCTTGATGATTTCACTGGGGGTCTTGAGCGATGAAAGCATCACATATACAAATGGGAGCACCGTCACCAATAACCCCAAGCCGAGCACCGCATAGCGTGCAGAGGTGCCGAGTAGTTGTTTGACTGGAATACTCCGAGATGTGGCCATAGTTAGTACTCCCAATCACTACGGAGCAAACGAAACTGCACCACCGTAAACACCATAATTATCCCAAACAACACCAGCGACATGGCTGCCGCCCAGCCCATGTTCTGATAGCGGAATGCGTTTTGATAGATGCTCATCAACATGGTTGTGGTTTGTTCACGGGGACCACCATCGGTCATCACCTGTGCCAATACAAACATTTGGAGTGACGAGAGTACGGTCATCACACACACAAACAGCATGGTCGGTTGCAATAGGGGTAACGTCACATGCCAGAAGAGTTGGCGTTCGTTGGCACCATCAACCATGGCTGCTTCCCGCAGATTTTGCGGGATACCTTGGAGTGCTGCAATGAAAATAACGAGGTTGTAGCCGAAATCTTGCCACAAGTGCGTGATAATCAAGGCAATCATGGCGAGTGGAATGCCCATCACGTAGGCGCGTGGATCAGTGAGCCACGCTTTGGGTGGAACCATGCCTAGTTCGCGGATAAAACTATTCAATAATCCTGCTTGCGGGTTATAGATGGCTCCCCAAATGAGTGCAACGGCCACCGCAGATGTCACTGTGGGCAAAAAGTACACCGCACGGAAAAAGCCCTTGAGCCGCACATGGCTTCGTTCAATGATAATTGCAAGCGGGATTGTAATCGCCAGATTCAATGGTAGTACTAACAAGGCAAACAGAAACGTGTTGTACACCGATTTACGAAACACCGTGGCAGGTTGACTATCACCAAACATGGCGACATAGTTTTTGATTCCCACAAATGGATTGGTATCACCCAGCCCAAACCAACTTCCCCCTACCCGCGCCGGCGAATAGTCGAAAAATCCCAAAATAACCGCCCAAATCATGGGCAACAGACTAAAGATCATCAAGTAGATCATGATGGGCGTCATGATGCTATAGGCAAAACGACGTTGTGATTGCTGTACGGTTCCAGGTTTGGCCATGATACTGACTCCTGCATCTGCCCCTCTGGTCTCCCAGAGGGGCAGATTATGGTGACGCGATTACTTACCGAGTTTGGCGTCAACCATGGCGTTCGCTTCATCGTTAATCTTCGCTGCGGCTTCTTCGGGGGTGACCGTGCCGGTCAACGCATCCGTCAGATTCTTGGCGATGATTTCGTAGAAGAGCTGGTCACGGTCAGTGACGTTGCCCAGGTAGCTACCGTGAGGCAACAGTGCAAATGTGGCTTGAATCCACGGCTCTACTGCCAAGATTTCACTGGGGTTCTCCACGAGTTCTTTCATGGCAGGAATAGTCCCTGAAATCTGGTTGAACTTGAGCGCATTATCGCGGTTGGCTGTCAAATACTTCTGCAGTTTCCATGCTTCAGCACTGTGCTTGGTGTTGACTGAAACCACCTTGCCCCAACCGGCATCGGCCACAAACTTGTACTCGCTCCCAAACATGGGTGGCAAGGTGACGTAGTCAAATTTGACATCCGGATAATCAACTTTACCTACTCCAGCTGCCCAGGAACCGATGTAGCCAATACCAACTTGCCCGTTAAAGAAGGCACCAGGCAAGCCGTTGTCACCACCAAAGAGGACAGGGTCAATCACTTTGTCTTCTTGAGCGTAACGGGTTAGCGTACGAATCACATTCAGCGATTCAGGACTGTTAAAGTTGAAATGCTGACCATCGTCGGCAAAATAGTTCCCCCCCTGTTCCAGAATGCCCGACATGAGAATGAAGCCAAGTGCATCACCACCACTAAAGTGGAAGCCAGCCACAGACATGGCACCATTGTCAACAGCAGTCATCTTTTTGGCATCAGTAATCAGGGCATTGTAGTCTTTGTACGCTGGTGGGAAGGGAATTCCCGCCTTTTCATACAACACTGGATTCACCAGCGCCCCGCCGTATTCCAGGTTGAATTCGTTGGGCATGCCGTACAATTTACCATCACAGTAGTAGCCATCAAGTGGTGCCTTGAAGTAGATTTTCTCTGCTTCGGCATAACTCATCACATCTGCGGGGGCTTCTTGTAAGCGACCACCTTCGGCGTAGTTACACACCCACGAGCCAAACATTTCAATCACATCAGCTTCGGTCCCTGCCGGCATTGATGTCTGTAATGTTTGGATGAACTGATCGTAGGGGAAGGTTTCGTACTTCACCTCGATGTTGGGATTTTCCTTCATGAACTGGTCAATCAATTCCTGATTCACCTTGTTGAAGGCCGAATTCTGGTGTGACCACATCCGAATGGTGACCTTTTCGCCACCTGCTGCGTCTTGGGCAGCTGGAGCGCTTGCACTACAACTCACCAATACTAGGATGAGTACCAACCACACCCATTTCACAATAGAACGACCGTACATACGAACCTCCTCATACAACACGACAATGTGCTACCAAATGACAAGGTCTACCCGTGTATCATCATGCAACCATGACACACTTCGCTACAGCACGACTACAGCGTTGAGATTGTGCGGATTGTCGGGATCCAGTCCGCGCGATGTAGCCCGTGCAAAGGCGATACTTTGCAGTAACGGCAGGGCGGTCTGGCCGCCAAGGGCGCGCATATCCGCGAGTACCGCCTGTTCTTGCGTGTTGAGCAGCTGCGATCCGACGCTAATGACCAACGTCTGCGCATTCACCATAGACTGTGGCCCATGGCGGAACTCCATGTGGTGGAATGGCTCGCTGGTGGTAAGCGACATTTCTTTCATCTTGAGACTTGCTTCGCTGGCCAACCCATACCGATACCCACTCCCCAGGAAATAAAAGCGCTCGTATGCGGGGTTACTCCCAATCTCCAAACACTGCTGTTGATAGCGCGCAAGTACATCTGCACACGCGCCTGCCAACGCCGACAACGTGCTAAGGTCGCGTTTGCATAACAGCCAGATTAATCCGAGCGCCCCCATCTGCATCACCGTAAACGCACGTGTCTGCGCAATACTCTCTTCTTGGCCAGATGGCAGAATAATGTTCATGTCCCCCACGGTGGCAAGTGGCCGATCCGCATAACAGGTAACCGTGATAATCTGTCCTTGTGGTGCTACACGGCGGAACTGTTCTGCGGCCCGCAGTACTTCTGTGGTTTTGCCCGAACGACTCAGGAGAATCATGGTTGGTCGGGCGTTGCGTGGA
>JBEANH010000126.1:0-5566 GCA_041165505.1 Chloroflexota bacterium
TGTGCGCCCATACGGGCCTGCACTGCCGCCTGGTAATTGGCCAGTGTGGGCGCCTTGTCGTGGAGCAGGAAGGGAAAGGGTACTTCTGTCGAGTTCCACCCCACCAAGAGTGGCACCTGTGCCTGCGCCCCCGCCGCAAACACGTCAGATGGCGCTTGTGGCAAAAAGTAGCCGTCAATGGTACCACAGAACTCTTGTGGCGAATAGGCGGCGGTGGCGGCCAACAATTCCTCGGCCGGCATGGCCCGGAGTGCGGCCAGCGATGTGGCTCCTACGGCGCTGGCGAATGTCTCGCCGAAGGCTTCGGCGTCGGCACGCGTCATGGCCGGCAGTGCGCCCATCAGCGAGCCGCTCGAACCAATCGCCCCCGCAAAGAGCCCCCGTGCCAGCGGCGACACCATCTGGGCGCTGACCGATATCGATCCCGCCGATTCGCCGGCGATACTGACGCGCCGAGGATCCCCCCCAAAGGCCGCAATGTTGCGTTGCACCCAGCCCAAGGCGGCCGTCTGATCCAGGTAGCCGTAGTTGCCTGCGGCCTGGGTGGCTGCACTTTTGCGTAGTGCTGGGTGCGCAAAAAAGCCAAAAACGTTGAGGCGGTAGTTGACTGTCACCACCACAATGCCCTGTTGTGCGAGCGCTGCCCCGTCGTAGCGCGGCTCCGAGCCATCGCCAGCAATGTTGCCGCCGCCGTAGAAGTAGACCAGCACGGGCAACAGATCGCCATGGGCGGCGGCTGGTGTCCACACGTTCAGGTAGAGGCAGTCCTCGCTCATGCCGTTTGCGCGGAAGTTCATGTCGCCAAAGACAGAAAGTTGCATGGCGCGTGGGCCAAACTGCTGCGCCGAGCGCACGCCCGTCCATGGGATGACGGGTTGCGGGGCGCACCAGCGCAATTCCCCCAGCGGTGGTGCCGCAAAGGGGATGCCCTTGAAGCTGCGTGCGCCCGTGCGACTATCAATGCTCCCCGCCAATGTGCCATCAGCGATGGTGACCTGCAAATTGGTCATGGCTCAACTCCTCTTGTGAATCATGTAATAGCGCATAGCATAGCCACACGCCACGGGTTCGTCAACGTCATGCACTTGGTGCCGTCCCCACGCGGCGTTGGGTCACAAACAACAGCACCGCACCAATCAGCGCCGCACTGCCAATCACCCCCACAATCGGCCACATGGTGCCGTTGCTGAGCACCCCAATCAGTGTGCCGGCCAGCCCACCCACAATGGATTGGATGGTGCCCTGTACCGCCGACGCGCTGCCCATGCGACCGTGTACATGCCCAAAGGCCAGTGCGGCGATATTGGGCATAATGAAGCCCACGCTCATACACATGCCAAACAACAACACACTGACGGTCACGATGTTTACCCAGCCACTCGCCACCACAATCAGCATGAGTGTGGCCACCGTCACCGTGCTCACAAATGCGCGCTGTGCGATGTATTCGAGGCGGAAATGGCGCAACGCCACGCGATTGAGCTGTGATGCGCCAATCAGCCCCACTGCATTGATGCCGAAAAAGATGCCGAATTGGCGTGGTGTAACGGCGAGCATGTCAATGTACAAAAACGACGAACTAGTGATGTACGACATCAGCATGGCCGAGGCACTAGCCGCCACAAACACGTACAGCACAAACGGCGTATTCCCCAGAATGGTCACATAGGCACGTGGGGCTTCGTGTAGCTGCACCGTGGCACGCTCGCTGGCCGAAGATGTTTCGGGGAGCAGGCTCAGACAACTCATCATAATCAGACCATAGCCGACCAGCACCCAAAAGACGCCGTGCCAGTCCCAGAATGCCAGAATCACGCCACCCAGTGATGGCGCTAGAATCGGTGCCACCCCCAGCACGAGCATCAGCAGACTGAGGCGGCTAGCCAGCTCTTTGCCACGCCACAAATCACGGGCAATGGCACCACTGATGACAGTGCCTGCCGATGCACCCAGCGCCTGCAAAAAGCGTCCACCAATCAGCATGGTGATGGTGGGGGCGGTGGCACATATCACTGCACCTGCAATATACATGCCAAACCCGACATACAGGGGCGGTTTGCGCCCGTATTTGTCGGTCAGTGGTCCATAAAACAGCTGCCCGACTGCCACGCCAATCATGAAAATGGCTAGTGTGAATTGGACGGCACCGGGCAGCACGTTATATTCGTGGGCGATGGTGGGTAGTGCCGGTAGGTAGAGATCGATGCTGATGGGCATGATGGCCTGAATCGAGCCGAGGATGAGCATCAACACGGTGTTGTGGATGGCCGGTGGTGCACTGGGCGCGGGGGTTGCAGTGGTCACGAGAGCTCCTTGATGTCAGAATGCCCCATTATACCGCCGAACCCCCGTGCCTGTGTGGTGGCTCAATACCCGGTGAGCAGGATGTAGTTGACCCATGTCCACGGGGCGATGATGCTGAGTGGCAAAAAGAGGGTATCACGGATGCGCATGCTAGTATACGCTGGTGCGAGTGCGTTGACATCTTCCTGTGTTTCCGCTGAAAACAGTGCCAGACCGACGACATCCGTGTTGTGGCTACGTAGTGCAATCACCGATTTGGGGGATAGCTCAGGGTAGATGAAAAAGATAGTAACCATCCAACGTGCGACGACCACACACACAATTAGGCTGAACCACGCTTGCCGATTCCACATATGCTTCCTCCTCTGTGCGATGTGACTACTGCGCCACACTGTCAATAATCAAGGATGCCCCGGGGATACTGGCGCGCTGGGTCAATGCGCCCGTAGTAGGATCGAGCTCGTAGAGGCCGTCATCTGCACTATCATCCGACCAAAAACGTGTGAGCATGATGTGTCCGTCAATGACCGCCATGTCGCCACTGGTATCGTGTGTGTCGTAGTCGTATTCCCAGTGGGTTTGTTCCCATGTGGTCAAATTGGTCTGGTAAATGGTGACTACTGGCGTTTCTGTTTCGGGGATAAATGGCCACGTATTGTGGATGGTATAGAGATATCCATCGTGGATGACACCGTGCTGCGGGGCACGTGCAATCGGTGCGAGTGGCGTGAATGATGTGTCGCCTGCCCGGTAGGTATAGACGTCCACCACCGCCCGCCCTTCTTGTTCATCAATATGGCTTGCGCCGTTGAGCAGGTAGACGGTATCGTTGTCGGTGATGGCTTCGGTGAACGTAATTTCACCATTGACTGATAATTTTCGCTTGAGCTCAAGTGTGGTTGGGTCGAGTACATGGAACTCGGTTCTTTGCGCGACCTCTTGAAATGTTCCCCCTTCAACAACCAACTCATCGCCAATCAAAAAGCTCATATCAAAAAACATGTCGCCATGTTCAGTGGTTAGATCGCGACTGGCGATAACATTACCGTTGCTCCGTGATATGACCATTGCCACAGTGACAAAGCCACGGTCTTGACAGAGCACTAGTAGCGTGTCGCGGTATGCGTGGATGGCACGTGGCTCCATGCAGGTGATGTAGTCGGTTTGGAATGCTAAATCAGCAGAAATGTGCGAGACGATATATTTGTCGGTGTTGATATCACCTGAGAAGGTAAGCCAGATTGAATTATCGAGAAATAAGCCGCTTGGAATATCTGTTGAGACGATTCGTCGCTCACCGAGGATATTCCAATTTGTGCGATCGATACTCGTGATATGTGTACGTGAGACGTCTGGAATTCCGTCTAAACCAGCTACGATGTATAGGGGCTTTGTTGGTACAGTCAGAGGAATTTGCGGTATCATCCCACAGCTACACAACACGGCGATATACACACACAGCATGAATTGACGCATGGGAACCTCCATGGTGGCTATGCGCACACACGGTACACAGGTACCGTGTGTGCGCTGTGCGATATTACTGATTCCAACCAGAGGCCACTCGGAACAATTTGCTCGTCAGCGCTACTTCGTCGGGTGCGACTGCATTGGTACTGGTGTAATTGCCCAACGTCGTGCCATAATTGATGCGCAGCCACGAGGCGTACAACGGGTCGTTGCTGTCCACATCAATGCCCAGCATCAGATAGAACTTCCATACCAACTGCGAACAGTAGAGGGCACTATTGGTGTGTTTGTTGAGGAGATTGAAATTATACGGTGTACGTCCATTGTAACCGTAGGTATTGATGAGCCGTTCAAAGGTAGATGCTATTTTGTAGACGTCTATGGCACTGCGGTGGATGCCAACGTACAAGCCACCCTTTTGCCAAGTCTTGACATCCTTGAATTGCACGCCACCCTCACTCGTTGATTCGTACACTGCTTGCATTTTTCCACGTGTGCCATAATAAATCCCCGAGTGTTCGTACATGAACGCCCAGAACTGGCAGAGGGGAACAATCACGGCAATCTTGCAGCCCTGTTTGCCAGTACGCCGCAGGATGACATCCCCTTTTTGCATGCGTGAGTAGGTGGATGCCGTTAATTTGTTTCTGAGGGACATGTCTTTGGTGATTTTCTGAAAGAGTGCGCTGGCATTTGCCCAATCACCCGTTGGACTTGCAAGCTTGCGTGTAGCTACTTGCTGTGCACGGAGGCGTTCAAAGACGGGAGTGAGTGCGTCAATATCGGCTTGTGATTCGGCCGAGAAGAGGGCCAAGCCGACCTGCTCATAGTTGTTGCTGGCGATGGCGGCGGCCGCCTCGTCCGAGATAGGGGTGGATGCAGCAGTTGCAGGGCGTACCCACCAGGTCGCAACCGTAATCGCAATGACCACCATCATGATGAAACGGAATTGCATATGTTCCTCCTGTGTGTGTATCGAGAAGTGCTTGCTTCTCGGGGGCGATGCTGCGGTGGTAAACCGCTTGTGGCTATCATCACAGGGGTGCATTACGGATGCATTACTCGAATTTATGTGATTGGGATGCATTATATCGTTGGTTGACTGTTTTTAATTATTACATACACTCCACAAAAAACGGAGCGCCGGGTTACCCCAGCGCTCCGCACCACAGATTGATGGATGCCTACATCCCCGCCTTGACTTTGCCGTTGACCAGCTCGAGCACGCGCGGCATGACCAGCTCGTGCATGCCTTTGGGGCGGATGGCCCAGAAGTGCTGGCGCATGTTTTGCCAGTTGTTGATGAATTCGTGGGCACGCGGGCTGCCCGTCTCTTTGTGGTGGCGTTTGAGCATGGCCAGCACGATGCCATCGTCGACGTCGCTGAGGCGCTCGGATTCGGCCATGTCACCGTTGAAGCGCATCGGGAAGCTGCCGTTGGCGTCGTAGACGTAGGCCACGCCTCCCGTCATACCGGCGGCCACATTGCGCCCCGTCTCACCCAGAATCAGCACCACGCCGCCGGTCATGTATTCGCAGGCGTGATCGCCGGCACCCTCGATAACCGCCACGGCGCCACTGTTGCGCACCGCAAAGCGCTCGCCGGCACGGCCAGCCGCGTACAATTCACCACCCGTGGCGCCGTACAAGCAGGTGTTGCCGATGATGGCGCTGTCCGCCCACGTAAAGCGTGCCTCGCGGCTGGGGCGGATGCGGATGACACCGCCCGACATGCCCTTGCCCACGTAGTCGTTGGCTTCGCCGTCGAGCAAAATCGCCACCCCAGCCGCCA
>JBEANH010000127.1:0-5561 GCA_041165505.1 Chloroflexota bacterium
AAACGACACGCCGTCCACCGCTTTGACGGTGCGCATGCGCCGGCGAAAGACACTCTTGATGGCATTGCCTAATCCTTCGTCGCGCTCGGGCACGTCGTAGTACTTGCACAGGTGCTGTGCCGAAATCACCGCCGTCATTGTCGTTTAATTGCTGTCTAGCCGATATAAATCGGCATACGAAGTATCCACGATGCGTGTGACGGGTATGCCCTGCACACTCGCCTCGTGCCCCACAAAGTATACCGCATCGGTGGCATAGCGGCGCTGTGCCCGTGCCAACCACGGGTCATCACCGGGCTCGACCACATCCACCCACACATCCGTCCGTAATCCTTCGGCATAGCGCAGGTACAACAGCGTCATCCCCTGCTCCCAATGCGTGATAACCACCGCATTGGCAGGGAGTGTCTGGTGCACGGTAGTGGCGAAGTCGCGGTAGAGGGTCAAGTGTTGTTTGGCCGACACGCGATAGCGCAGACCACCCCAGATGAGCGTCAGCACGATGAGCCCCACAAACACGGGCCGTATATACCCCCAGCGTGCCACCAGCCAGTCTGCGGCGACACTGACCCCCCAGACCCACGGCAGCAGTAAGGGCAACGTGAAGGTGGGCCAATCGCCGATGTGGGGGCCGAGGGCCAGCACATACGCCACGGCAGGTATGGCAATCACCAGCGCCACTCCCAACTGCCGCGGCTGAGTGCGGAGCATGACCAGCATCCCAATGAGCCCGAGCCCCAGTCCAACTGGGCCAAATTCGTAGCCCATGCGCCGCGCCAGTGCCAGGCTCATACTGAGTGCAGTGGCTAGGTCGGGTATTTGAAAAATGCCACGCCGCACCACTCCACCCCCCAACAAATCAAATACGTCGCTCCAGGTGCGTGGTGCTCCCCAGAAGTAAGTGACTGGCAGGGCGTAATCCTCACCACTAAACGGCCCAAAACGCGCAAACTGGATGAGCGGGTAGGCGTGTGGCAAGAGTCCCACCAGCGCTACGCCAATTAGCGGTATGAGCGAGAGGTGCCAGCCGTGGCGGCGTAGCGTAGCAATAACGACCAGCGCCCCTGCCGGGGCAACACACAGCACAAACAGCCCGTGATGCAGGCACCCGAGTACGCCAATGAGCAGTACCGCATTGGCATGGTGCTGTGTAGGATGCACGGCAAAGCGACATACGGCCAGGGCAAAGAGCATGCTCAGCACGAGCAAGAGCGCATAGACTTCGGCGATGGTGGCCGCATTCCACACCCCTGGAGTAACACCCAACACCAGCGCCCCCAGTAGTGCGGCTGGACGCGACGTGCCCAGCTGTTGGAGCACCACGGCGGACAGTGCAACGGTGGCGGCAGCACCGATGACGGAGAGCATGGTGACGCGCCACGCCACCGTGCCCATTGGAATCAGCCAGGTGGTGAGCTGGGCCAGGAGCGTGTAAAGCGGATAGGTGGTGGGGTGGGCGACCCCGCCAATGGCTGCCACCAGCTGGAATTCTGCGGAGTCGCCAGCCTGTACGTCGGGCGATGCAGTCACGGCATAGAGGATGCCGAATAGCGCAAAAAGTGTGCCGGGTATAAACCAGCGCGTGTGCCAGAGGTTACGCATACCGATCCCTCGTCCCGGCCTGCTGGTACCAGAATGCGACCACGTCGTAGTGGCAGACGTTGCCCTCTCCCCAGCTGTTGGGTTTGTACTTTTCGATGCTGGCCTCAAATGCATGCTGGAAGGGCACATCGTCGCAGATGTGCACGCGACAGACGCCCGTATGCCCGTTGCCATCAATGGGCACTTGGGGTTGGCTGGCATACGCACTCTCAAATGTGGGGAAGGGTGGTTCGGCCGCCCACGCATAGCCGATGTAATCCTCGGAGCCAGTGCCAAACGTGGAGGGAAATGTCTCGCCATCCACGAAAAATTTCTCGTCTCCTTCCCCCCACCACCAGTCAATGTTTTTCTGGTCCCAGGCACCATACCACCAGCTCGGTGCCGGTGCAGTCGGCTCTTGCCATGCGTTGTGCACATGCATGTACATGCCACAAAAGCGTCCCATCCCGTGTGTGAGCAGGATGGGCCAGTCAATGTCGCGACCACGCTGTTGGACTTCGTCGAGAAATTGGTCGCCGTGCCATTTGGCGTGGAAACGGAGCAACGCGTGTGCATCATGCGATAGTGATTCGTGGGTGACGAGCATGTCTACATGATGTGGCGCATCCCCACGGTTGTGCAGTGTAATTTGCGCCTGGCTGTGGAACGGCATGTACCAGTGACAATAGCCATACCCGGTGGTCATCCCCATGGGTAATGTGCGGTGGTAGTTGACACCAGGTGCACTCCCAAACAGATGCCCGAGTGGCACCGATACGCTGGCCTGGGTGTCACCGTCCCAGCGGATTTCGAGTACGATGTCACGCATGAGCTCAGCGCTTGGTGTCGCATTTAGTGCATCCGATTTGACATAGATGCCAGTGATAGCACGATTTCCAGTGATGACGTGAGTAATCGGTGTGCTCCCTACCGTGCCCTGTATATCGGTGCGTTCACCCGTCGCAAGCTGGTGCCCGCGTTGCGCCAGCATGCGATCGGCGTGAGCGAGGGCTTTCCACGTCGCGCTGTCATACGTGCCGTCATAGCTGGGTACCCGGGTATCTGCGGGGAATGTGGTGTAGGTGAAGTGGTAGTACATACCCCAGTTCGGCGCAAAGCGGATTTTACATGAACGCTGATAGGGAATGGGCAAGAAGCGGTTGCGCCCCCGTGAGAGCGTCGCTGTCAGCTCGGGCACATTGGTGATACCCATCGGGTTGAGAGCGGCTGGGTGCCGTCCAAAAAAGTCGGTAAACGGCATGTCCACCACGGGTGTCTCACTCCCGTCAATGAATATCTGGATGTGTCCGTGAGCCGCAAATGCCGACCAGACGCGCCAGATAACACCAGGTCCCGTCTGCTCAAAGACCACGATGTAGTCATCTTCGCGGCGAATATACCCGGTGCCGTCATCGTTGGCGTCCCAGTCCACGTATTGCTGGTGCTCAGCATCGTAGCGCGATCGCCGGTCATAACTCGAAAAGGTGCCACTCCGCTCTCCCACGATGGGTGGTGTGGCGAGGCGAGTCAGATCGGTGAGGCGTTGCACAAGGTCGTGATAGGTCAGTGTTGCCATCCTATGCTCCTCCGTCTACGGTATTGCTATTGTACGAGAAATAGGGCACTCACGTGTATGCTCATGATGGTGAGTAGGATTCATACATATGTAAATAATTAATCGTGAGTATAAACTGCAGTAATTGACGTCAGATTTGGATGATTATTTAAAACATAAAATACTTATTTTATTGATTAATATGCAATATATGTTTTAATTTTCTACTCATATAAATCAAAAGAAAATGAACAAATAACGTGTTATTTTCTTCATAAATGATTGACAAATAAATAAAGCGTGGTATTGTAGGGGCGTACCGCAGGCGATATGAAAAAACCACATGCGGCATGCGGAGCGGGACACAAAGGAAGGAGCAGAGGATGAGTCAGCGCATTACAAGCCCTGTTCAGTTGCGTGAATTGCGGTTAGCCCACTACCTATTTGCGGATCCGCGGGCGAGTATTCTATGGCTGATTGTGCGTATTTGGGTCGGGTATCAGTGGTTGATGGCTGGTTACGGCAAAGTCACCAATCCTGTGTGGGTTGGCGACAACGCGGGAGTTGCAATTACGGGGTTTGTGCGTGGAGCGCTCGAAAAGGCCAGTGGTGAGCATCCTGCTGTCCAAGGCTGGTACGCCGACTTTTTGTCAGGATTCGTTTTACCCAACGCCGTCATCTTTAGTTACGTGGTCGCATTCGGTGAGGTGGCAGTCGGGCTCGGTTTGATTCTGGGTATCCTCACGGGCATTGCGGCCTTCTTTGGCATCGTGATGAACACCAACTTCCTCTTGGCCGGCACGGTGAGCACCAATCCCATTCTGGCCATTCCTGCCATCTTCTTAGTCTTAGCGTGGCGCAATGCGGGGTGGTTGGGGATTGACCGCTGGTTGTTGCCCATGATTGGCACGCCATCACAGCCGGGTTCGATTTTTGACAGTGACGCAAAAGCCGCGAACGCCTAGGGTGCGTGTACACACAATCCCCCCATGCGAGCGCATGGGGGGATTGTAGTTGAGAGAAGTGCTATGATTGAGAGAAGAATCCATTGAAAAAGGGAATGCGATGCGTGACATATTCATTGTGCTGGTCGTCGTAATGACGGGTGTGCGTTGGTGGCTCTTGTATCGCCAGTTGCGCCATGTGGCGTTGCATCGTAGCGAAGTACCCGCTGCCTTTGCGAGCCGCTTGACGCTTGCCGAGCACCACAAGGCCGCAGACTACACCCGTGCCCGTGGTCATGTGGCGAGTGTTGCGATTGCGCTCGAAGCGGTAATGCTACTCTGGTGGACTGTGGGTGGTGGTGTCTCGGCGCTGACACAGTGGTGGGCTGCATGGCAGTTGCCGGCGTTGGTCACGGGGACGGTCATGATTGTATCGTGGCTGGTAATTGGCACACTCGTCTCATTACCGTTGCGCATCTATCGCATTTTTGTGGTCGAGGCACGCTTCGGCTTCAACCACACGACGGTTGCCACCTTTATCAAGGATCTCTTGCTTTCTGCGGTGATTGGCCTCGTCATCGCTGTGCCACTCGTCTACGGGCTGCTCTGGATAATGCAATCCCTGGGACTCTGGTGGTGGGTGTGGGCATGGGTGGCGTTCTGTCTCTTTCAGCTACTGGCCATTTGGGCGGTGCCAACGCTCATCTCACCCTTGTTCAACCGATTTACGCCCTTGAGCGACACGCTACTCTCACAGCGCATTGATGCCTTGCTTGCCCGGGTTGGTTTTGCCAGCTCGGGGGTCTTTGTGATGGACGCCTCACGGCGCTCTGGGCACGGCAACGCCTATTTTACCGGTATCGGCAACCAAAAACGCATCGTCTTTTTTGACACGTTACTGACACAACTCAACCACGCCCAAATCGAAGCCGTGTTAGCACACGAATTGGGGCACTACAAACTGCAACACATCCCCAAAATGATTGCTGGTGCCTTTGGCCTATCACTAATCGGTTTTGCGGGTGTGGACTGGTTGTTGCGCAATCCGGACATCTTGGCGGAGCTTGTGGCCGTTCCCGCCACACAGGCCAGCACCATTGTGACCTTTTTGGTTGTGATCCCCGTGCTCACTTATTGGATGGATCCAGTGCAACACTGGGTATCGCGGCGCCATGAATACGAGGCAGACGCCTTTGCCGTCGCGCATACCACTGCCCAAGACATGATTGACGCATTGGTAGTTCTTTTCAAGGAAAATGCGAGTACGTTGACGCCAGACCCGCTCTACACAGCTTGGTATGCGACGCATCCACCGACGTTACAACGTATCGCCCACATTCGTCACCTAGAGAGCGATGACCGCACCGTTCGGTCACGTTGATCCGCAATCGCTGCCGTATCACCACTGTTCCTCGGTGGTGCGTGTTGTACCTATGGGGTGCATATGAGTTTGGCAGAAACAGTTGCCATCGTCACATAAA
>JBEANH010000128.1:0-5426 GCA_041165505.1 Chloroflexota bacterium
AAAAAACCATGTGTCCATCACCGACAACACGAATTATCCTGAACATCCTGAACATCTATGTTCCCTCTAGAGCGCATCCTGAATATCCTGTACATCTATGTTCATTATCAACTCACCAATCCATGTCCACCAAAACCGCTTATAATCAATGTATGAATAAACTTATCATCCCTGAAATCATGTCTCCCGCTGGATACTGGCCACAACTCGACGCCGCCATCGAAGCAGGCGCGGATGCCATTTACTTCGGACTGACACACTTCACTGCCCGCGCCAAAGTTGGCTTTGTCCTCGACGAGCTCCCCAATGTAGTGCAAACCATGCATCGGCGTGGTGTGCGCGGCTATTTGACGTTTAATACGCTCATTTTTGGCCACGAAATCGCCGAAGCAAGCCGTGCTATTGCCGCAATTGCAGCGGCTGGTGTTGACGCCATCATTGTTCAAGATGTGGGCATCGCTAAACTTGCCAAACAAATCGCCCCCACCCTGGAAGTACACGGCAGCACACAGATGAGCATCACCAATGTGGCAGGAGTTGAATTTGCCCGCCAACTGGGCATCAACCGTGTAGTGCTCGCCCGCGAATTATCGCTGGCCGAGATTCGTGTCATCCGCGCTCAGACCGATGTCGAACTCGAAATGTTCGTGCATGGCGCGCTGTGCGTCTCGTACTCGGGGCAGTGCTTTTCATCTGAGGCCTGGGGTGGGCGTAGCGCCAACCGCGGTCAGTGCGCCCAAGCCTGCCGTTTGCCTTACGATTTAATGGTGGATGGCGAGCAGCGACCGCTCGGCGATGCCCGCTACCTGTTGTCGCCGGGTGATCTGATGGCGCTCGACATGGTGCCCGAAATCGTGGCAACCGGTGTTTCTTCACTCAAAATCGAAGGGCGCTACAAAGATGCCGATTATGTGGCCCTCACCACCCGCGCCTACCGGCGTGCCGTGGATGCAGCCGTGGCCGCTCAACCCAGCCCAATCAGCGACACCGACAAAATCCAACTCGAACAAGTCTATTCACGTGGTCTGGCCCCATCGTTTGTCAGTGGCACCGATCACCAACAGGTGGTGCGTGGGCGTGCCCCGCGCCACCGCGGAGTGCTTGCTGGGCAGGTGACTGCCATCCATGGGCGCGATATTGTGGTCCATCCTCAACGCATCACCCTCAAAGCTGGTGATGGCGTCGTCTTCGATGCCGCCGATTGGCGTAGCCCCGAAGAGCCCGAAGAGGGCGGCCACATCTTTGCCGTCGAACCGACTGCACACGGCGATGTGCGGCTACTCTTTGGGCGCGGTGGGGTGAATCCTAGCCGCATTCGTGTCGGTGATTTGGTGTGGCGTACTCACGACCCCGAATTGGCCAAAGTTGTCAAGCCGTTGCGCGAAGCGATGCAACCCGTGGCCCGCCAACCCGTGGATGTGATAATCACCGCACATGCCACACATCCTGTCCAGCTGACGTGGCGCTTGACACGCCGGCCTGATATTGAGGTGGTGGTCATGGCACCAGCCGCCGAGGGGATGCAACGCCCCCTCGGTATCGAGATGCTCACGCAACAGCTCGGGCGCCTCGGTGGCAGCGTCTACCAGCTCAACACCCTCTCGATTCACGGCGATGCACCAATCGCCATGCCACTGTCACAGCTCAATCAGCTCCGCCGTGAGGCAGTGGCACAGCTCGAAGCCATTCAACAGGCGTACGTCGTGCACGGTACCCGTGCCCCAGAAGCGTGCATTGATACGGCCATGCACCAGGTACAATTCCACCACGACCCACAGGCCACGCCACAACTGCACCTGATGGTGCGCCAGCCAGCACAGTTGCAGGCCGCCATTGCTAGTGCGCCGGCGAGTATAACCCTCGACTATCTCGAGCTCTATGGGCTCAAAGATGCGGTAGCAGCAGTGCGTGCCGCAGGCATCGAGGTGCGGGTGGCGAGCCCGCGTGTGCTCAAACCAGGCGAAGAACGCATCGTGCAATTTTTGGCCAAACTCGCCTGCCCCATCGTGGTCCGTGGCACGGGTGTGATGGCCGATTTACGGGCCGCAGGTGTAGATGCGCTGATTGGCGACTTTAGTCTGAATGCGGCCAATGTCCTGTCCGCACAACTGCTGTGCGACGCTGGCCTAGTACGCATTACCCCGACACATGACTGTAATGCCGTCCAAATCAACGAAATGATTCGTCAATTAGGCAATCAACGCGTCGAAGTCATCGCCTACCACCACTTACCTGTCTTTCATACCGAGCACTGTGTGTTTTGTCGCTTTTTGTCTACGGGTACGAGCTACAAAGACTGCGGTCGCCCGTGTGAATCGCACCAAGTGGCACTGCGTGACCGCAATGGGCGCCAGCACTCCGTGATCGCCGATGTCGGCTGTCGCAACACGGTGTTTGGCAGCGAAGCCCAAGAAGCCAGCAAACACCTCCCCATGTGGCTCAATGCAGGAGTACAACATCTCCGGCTGGAGTTTGTGCAGGAAACACCCGCACAGATTACACAGGTGGTGGCGCTCTTTCACCAGGGCATCCGTGCCGACATGGGCTGGAGCGATATTGGCCGTGCCCTGCGCCATGTCGCTCCACAAGGCACCACCGAGGGAAGCTTCTTCGTGCCCGACGATCATCTCGTTATCCCGCTACGCTAATAGTGTGACTGGCGTTGTACGCAATCGTGCCGTCAGGCGTATCCTGACGGCGCGGTAGTGTGACGTATGGGGAGTGCAGTGTTATGGTGTGGGTGTGGCTACAACCATTAGATACCGTGCCTTGACGGTTTTTTCAGATGATGGCCAATCGGTTATCAATGTGACTTGCTCACCAGTGACCTGATTCAGCAAGTGCTGGTCAATCCAGCTGGCCAAGTTTGGTGTGTCTGCCTGGATGAGCACTTGTTTGGTGACCGTGTACGAATATGCGGTATCACCCACGTACAGGGTGATAAGACTGCCAGGGCGTACATGATCGAGCAATGCCATGATGTGGCTTTGTGTGCCCGATTCCGCACTGAAGATGATGTTCTTTCCCTGACCTGGTTTCCCCGTATCGTAGTAGTGCCCCATCGCAAAACGTGAAAGCTGCCACGTCGTGCCTTGTTGGCTGGCTGCAGTTACTGGTCCAATGCCAACAACTGATGTGTATATGTCTGCAGCAGGCACTTCAATGCGCGTTATCGGCGATTGTGATAGTGGTGCAATCAGTTCTTTTGCCGGTGCGCGTACTTCTTGCTGCGTTGGTGCCTGCAACGCTTGTGCTACCATGCGCGATACGGATGCACGCCATAGCAAGATCTGCCCACCCACCAACACGAGAATGACGAATAGGATGCCCATGCGTATGCGTGCGCCGTGGTGCAGTGAAAGTAGGCGAAATCCATGCATGGATTTCAGAAGATTGCTTGTGATGACGCGTATGCGCTGTAACCGTTGTGCCGATGATGAATGCATGGTGCACCCTCTCTTTGGTTGGAACCCGGTGCTTGTCACATCTATGTACTACATCATATAGCACACTAATCATGAAGTAAAGTAAAAAACAATCGCTTGCCCTACTTTTTCATGCAACTGTAATGCTCCATAAATCATTACAGCGAGATGACAAACTGAAATATGACTTTATGCCGTTGAGATGACAGATGTATCTGCTCATCAGTTGCATTGTACTACGGTAGTGTTGTGAATCATAGTCGTCAAGACACATGCTCATCAAACTGTAATCATGCGCACAAGATTACACCAGATTACACCACTAATTATTGAACAGTTGTTCCCTGAAAAACACCACGCAATGCACCGTATAATATGATGCATACGCCTGGTACATCCAAAGGACGCACGCAATGAATGCACGCATTGTGCACTGGTTACAACGGCTGGTGCAGACCCCGAGTGTTACTCCCAATCATGCCGGTCCCAAAGCGCACACCCCCGGTGAAGGGGCGATGACGACTATTCTGGCACAAGCCTTTCAACACCTCGAAGCCGATGAACTCATCTACGATCCCGTACTCCCCAAACGCGACAACCTGTACGGCATTTGGTACGGTGATTCACCCGAGGTGCTGTTGCTCGATGTCCACATGGATACCGTGGGGGTCGAGCAAATGACCATTGACCCCTTTGCCGCCGAAATTCGTGATGGCAAAGTCTACGGTCGTGGCGCAGTTGACACCAAAGCCAGCTTCGCAATCGCTCTCGGTCTACTCGAAGCCCACATCGCCACCGGCAAGCGCTTGCCCTACACCATCATGCTGGCGGCCACCGTTGACGAAGAAGAAGGTGGCCATGGTGCTGCCGCCTTGGCACGTTGGGTGCGTCAGCGCCAGTGGCGCCCCATCCAGATGGTGGTGGCCGAGCCCACCGAGTGTCGCCCCGTCTACGGGCACAAAGGCCTCGTGCGTCAATTCATCACCACCCACGGCCAAGCCGCCCATACTGCCCAACCTCACCTCGGGCAGAACGCCATCGGTGCCATGGCACAGGTGATTCTCGCCCTCGAAGACGAGCATCGTCGGTTGCAGTCACGCGCCCCCACAGGGCTCGGCCATGGCACCTTGACGGTGTCACTCATCAATGGGGGGCGTGGCCTCAACATTGTGCCCGATAGCTGTACTATCGGTATTGACCGGCGGGTGATTGATGGCGAGGATGTACAGACGGTTGCCGATGGTATCATTGCCCTCTGCCATGCAGCGAGTCCGCTCCCCGTCACCATCGAGCCTGCCACCTACGGTGCGTCCTTTTACCAGGACCCACAGCATCCCTGGGTACAGACTGTCGCCAGCCAAAACAATACGACTGCCACCATCGCCCCCTATGGCACCAATGCCTACGCCTACGGCGATTTGGCCGATTGTTGCGTGGTCTATGGCCCTGGCTCCATCGCACAAGCACATACTGCCGACGAATGGATTGAACTGTCTGAAATCGAACGTGCCACCGCGTTTTATCGCCAGTGGTGGGGTATACAGGAGTAACTCAATGGGAACAACGTCTATCCACACGCACGGTTGTCGTATCTCCGACGAATGGATGCTCCGCGGCATGCGTACTGCAGTGCTCGAAAACGAGCTCATCCGCGTCACCGTGCTCCTCGACCGTGGTGCCGAAATCGTCGAGTTGCGCCACAAACCGACCGACATTGACCCCCTCTTGCGCCTGCCCGTGCCCATCCACGATCCGGCGCGTGTGACCGGCTCAATCGGCGGCTCCGTAGGCAACTTCATGGACATGTACCTCGGTGGCTGGCAAGAAATTGCCCCATCCGGTGGCCCCACCAACACCCACCAAGGCGTTGAGTACGGCCAGCACGGTGAAGTTTCTTTACTCCCGTGGGATGCCATGGTCATCGAGGATACCCCCGAGCGCGTTACCCTACGTTGCCAAGTGCGCGGTGTGCGTACGCCCATTCGCATCGTGCGCGACATG
>JBEANH010000129.1:0-5368 GCA_041165505.1 Chloroflexota bacterium
GCACTCATGGCCTGTGATAGGTGATCGGGTGGGACGAGCGAAGGAATCAAGGCTTGGCGGGCAGGCATTTCAAAGGCGTTGGCGATAGCAGTGACCACTACCATGGCGTAGACTAGCCAGAGCACGGGATTGGCCATGCTCCCCGCAATGGCGAGTACGACAGATGCAAACAAGGCGATGAACGACGTAACCACAATCACGTAGCGCCTGTCGAAGCGGTCAGCAGCAACACCTGCAAACAACGCACTGAGCGTCATGGGGATGAGGCGCATCAAACCGATGAAGCCGAGGGCGAGTTCCGGTTGTAATCCCTGTTTGGTGGCGATTTCGTAGACTTGCCAATCCACGGCGACTAAGCGCATCTGTGACCCAATAATCGAGATGAGCTGCCCGGTCCACAAGAGGCGGAAGTCGCGGTAGCGCATTACGGCGAGAAACCCAGCCTGGCGTTCCATGTGTTAACCTTTGATTAAGTGATACGAGCATCATCATAGCAGAAATCACCGACTGGTGGATGGAAAGGTGATGCATACAAGAGGAGCAGATCCGATGCCTCGTGATTTCGACATTGCCCGTGCTCGGCGTGACACCCCGGGGGTGGCGCATGTGGTGCACTTCAACAATGCGGGAGCGGCGTTGATGCCCCAACCCGTGCTCACCGCCACGCAACAGTACCTACACCACGAAGCCTTGTATGGCGGCTACGAAACTGCGGATGCCTTTGCTATTCCGCTTGAGGCCGCCTATACCAGTGCCGCACGCCTCATCAACGCACACCCGGATGAGATTGCCTTCGTGGAAAATGCTACTCGTGGCTGGGATCAGCTCTTCTACGGACTCGCAGCCACATTCACACCGGGCGACCGCATCCTGACATCACGCAGTGAATACGTCAGCAATGTAATCGCCTTTTTGCAAATGGCAGCACGTACGGGTGCCGTCATCGAAGTCATTCCGTGCGATGACACGGGGCAAGTGGATGTGGCCGCCTTGGCCACCATGCTGGATGCGCGGGTCAAATTGGTGGCGGTGACGCATGTGCCCACCAACGGCGGTCTCGTCAATCCGGCGGCGGCCATTGGGGCGGTTACCCGGGCCGCAGGAATCCCCTTTTTGCTCGATGCCTGCCAATCGGTGGGGCAGTTCCCCGTCGACGTGCAGGCGATTGGCTGCGACATGCTGACCACGACAGGGCGCAAGTATCTGCGTGGGCCGCGTGGCACGGGGTTCGTGTATGTGCACCAGGCCACAATGGCCGATCTGGTTCCTCCCATGCTCGATGTGCATGCGGCCACATGGGATGCACGCGACCACTACACGGTGCGCGCAGATGCCCGGCGCTTCGAGAATTGGGAGACCAACTATGCGGGCAAAATCAGTCTAGCTACGGCCATTGACTATGCACTGGCGTGGGGCATGGATGCCATCGGGGCACGCGTGCTGGCGTTGGGTAATCAGTTGCGCCAGCGCCTGGCGGATATCCCTGGGGTGCAGCTGTGTGATTTGGGGCCACAACCGTGTGGGATTGTGTCGTTCCGCCATGCACGGGTGGCCGCCGCAGACATCATGGCGGCGCTGGCAGCACAGCGCATCAACGTGACGACGTCGTCGCCCTTTGGGACGCGCTACGACATGGAGGCACGTCAGCTCGACATGGTGGTACGCGCATCGGTGCACTACTACAACGACGACGACGAAATTGCGCGCATGGTGGCGGCTGTGGCAGCGCTGGTCGCATAACAATCACCCCCGTCCCGCATCATGCGGGACGGGGGTGAGCGGGTGTGGCGGGGAGAGAGAGATTTGAACTCTCGACAGCCGGAGCTGTACGGCATTTCCAGTGCCGCGCACTAGACCACTATGCGACCTCCCCATATACGAAACAGCCAGCATGACGCTGGCTGTTTGGTTGGTGCCAAGTGCCGGGCACGATCCGGCGACCTCATGTTTTTCAGACATGCGCTCTACCAACTGAGCTAACTTGGCTTAATGCCAGTGATTCACTGGTGGGCGATGACGGACTCGAACCGCCGACACCCTCGGTGTAAACGAGGTGCTCTACCAACTGAGCTAATCGCCCGCACCTGATGGTATCAGGGGATTGGTGCCGAGAAAGGGACTTGAACCCTTACGAGATTTGACTCCCACTAGCCCCTCAAACTAGCGCGTCTGCCAATTCCGCCACCTCGGCACTGAACGATATTATACGCATACGCACTGTGGTTTGTCAAACCGAGTTTTGTGCAGATGTGCGCATGCGATGATGCATTGTGTGTATCAGGCCGTGATACACGAAACCCGTAGCCGGATGGCTACGGGCGTGATTGGCTGGGGTACAAGGATTCGAACCTCAACTACATGAGCCAGAATCATGCGTACTACCGTTATACTATACCCCATTAATGGTTGGTGCCGATGAAGAGATTCGAACTCTTACGAGGTCACCCTCACTACGCCCTGAACGTAGCGCGTCTGCCAGTTCCGCCACATCGGCGCATACAACCACGTCCTGTACTATACACGATGCGCAGGGCATTTGTCAAAGCGAAATAACGCATCGCGCCGAGACGCTACAACCGTCTCGGCGCGGATGTGATGCCGCTATTCCAATGTGCGCAAGAACGAGACAATGGGATCCGGAATGTCGAATTCGCCGTCAGGCTTGTACTCAATGTCACTGTAGACACCCGTCTTGGGGTCGTAGTAGACGAATTGGAACTTGAGGCGTTTGAAGATTGGTGATTGTCCAAAGACCATCATGATTTCTTCGCTGCCTGATGCCTCGTCTGCTCCTTCGATGGCCTCGATACCCTCTGGTTGGTCGGTGCTTGCTGCGGGATCGCTTGGTGGCACCGGATTGCGGTTGTAGACCAGCTTGTCGTAGATGGTCGTGTAGATGTTGTTTTGCTGCTCGGCTTCGAGAAGCACTTGCCGAAAGATTGGATGAATGATGTATCCAGCGTTTGTTTTCCGAAGTATTCCCAATTTTCCCAAGTGCTGGATGTGGACCTTGCTGAACTGCTCGAACGACGTTGGCTGGTTGTGTTGGCTCATCTCGATGAGATGCAGGACGACCGGCCAGATTTCGGTGTTCTTCACCATTTGTTGGATTTGCGACACACAGAATGCGATGTACGACTTCGTTGCTTTGGTTCCGTCTCGAAAGCAAACCAGTACGTGGTCCATGCCACCTCCTTTTTATGGGCGGACAATTAATATACCACGAAATATAGTAATGTCAAGTATAAAAAACCTCCCTCACACAGACGAGATACAACTCCGTCTATGTGAGGGAAAATACGCACCTAGCGGAATTCTACGATGCTAAAACTTTCGGGGATATGCGAATCGTACACGCCATGTGGATTGAGCGCCCAGCCTGGATTCTGTGGCAAGGGGGCGCCATGCAAGCGCAACGCTTCGAAGCGTGAAAAATCGCACCGCAACTCGCTCCCCGCTGTGGGTGGCAGTGTACGCCCATTGAACATGAAGGCCAAACTCTGCCACGGGATGGCCACCTCGACGCTCCACCCTTTGTCAACGTCGTGGTTGTCGTTGATGGTGCCCTGTACCTGTACTCCGCTACGCAACCCGGGCATATCAAAGTCGAGAAAGCCCCAGCGGCGTCCACGGGGATGCTTGCCGAAGCGCCCATCTTGGAAGCCGGCCAGCAGATCCACGTTGCGGCTATACAAATCAAATTGCGGTGTATCAAAACGTCCACCACGCTGATGTGCATCTTGCCAGATAAAGAAGGCTTCGTAGACGGTGCCAAATGCGTTGATTTCGAGCTCGTAGTAGCAGTCGTCACCGCCAATAAAGAGCTCGACGTCGTTGTCGAACCAAATGAAACTGTCGCGCTCGGTCATGGTGGCCGTCACAAATGGTTCTTCTACCCAATAGCCCACGTAGAAATACGTGTCGTCGTAGAGGCAGGCCACACGCGTGTCGTAGTAGGCCGGCTCGCCACTCACCATATCCACAAAACGCGGTGAGCGGGTGGCCTGTTGCCAGGCTGCTTTGTGTAAATTCCCATCAATGGTGAGTGGGGTTGCCACACGCGTTGCCACAATCCGTGTGAGTTTGTCGGGGGTAACGCCGTACATAAATATCTCCTCGCACTAATCCTACGGTGTGAGTTGGGCGAGCAGGCCACCATCTGCATGGATGGCTGCCCCCAGCACAAAGCTGGCGGCGTCGCTGGCCAGCCAGCAGATGACATTGGCGATGTCGTGGGGTTGGCCGAGGCGGCCGATGGGCTGCGTGCGCTCCCAGCCACGCAGGCTGGCTTCCCAGTCGGCACCATGGGCGATATCCGAACGGAGCATGGGGGTGTCAATGGCCCCAGGCACCACGCAGTTGGTGCGCACCCCTTTGCGCCCATAGTCCATGGCCATTTGGCGCGTCAGCGCCACCACACCACCCTTGGCGGCGGCATAGGCAGCAATGTTGGTGGTGGTAGCAAACGAATGCGGCGATGCCAGGTTGATGATGTTGCCACTGCCTTGGGCGAGCATGTGCGGCAAGACGGCATGGCTGGCGCTGTAGACGGCAGTCAAATTGACGCCAATCACGCGTTGCCACTCGGCCAGCGTGGTTTCGTGCACTGGTTTACTGACCAGTACGGCCGCATTGTTGACCAGCACATCCACGCGCCCAAAGCGCGCTACGACCTGTGCGACGAGGGCATGCACGCCGGCATCGTCGCTGACATCGCAGGTGGCCACATGGTGGGTGGTGCCGGCCGGGAGGGATGCGGCAGTGTCCTGCGCCTTTTTTTCATCAATATCAACAATAACCACACGATCACCCTGCTGCGCAAAACGCTGCACGGTGGCTTGGCCGATGCCTTGACCGGCCCCAGTCACGATGACGACGCGACTCATACGGATGCTCCCTTGCTACGATAAAACAAATCGTATTGATTGTCGTGGAGGAGACGGCGTGCAACGTGCATGGCTTCTGGCATGCGCAAATACCCCTCAGCAACCTCGGCCTGCAAGGTGCGTGTCAGCCAGTGGCGTGTCTGCAGGGCGAATCCTACACTCTGGGCGGGCAAAAAGGCATCTCCGCCAAAGCCAAACAACTTGTTGATAGGTACGCTGTGAATCCAGTTGCGCACAAACTCCATGCTTGCACGTGGGTTGATGCTCCAGGCCCAGCACAAATCAACCACCACATTCTGGTAGTGTTTGGCGATGCTCAGCAGCTCGTGCTGGTAGGGGTAGCCGATGTGCATCAGCACAAACGTGGTGGCGCGGTGGGTGCGCAGCAGGTCACATAGCTGGCCGGGACGTACCCACTCAATGGGCATAGTGTTGTTGCCGGCATGGTGGCCAGTGTGGATTTTGATGGGCAGGTGGTGGGT
>JBEANH010000130.1:0-5187 GCA_041165505.1 Chloroflexota bacterium
GCCAACTACCAAGAACGCGAAACATTCGACATGTATGGCATCATTTTCGACGATCATCCCGCACTTGACCGCATCCTGATGCCCGATGACTGGACCGGTCATCCACTACGCAAGGATGTCCCCCTCGGCTACGAGGAAGTGGCATTTTCGAGCAATCAGAACCAGATTTACGCACAGAAGCCCTTTGCCGAAGAATAAGTCGGCCTGGTGCATGAGGGAACTATGACGACCATTGATCACAGCCTGTCGGTACCTTCACCACGAAGCATCACCGAGCCCGCCTTGGCCGGCAAAACGGATACCATGGTACTCAACATGGGTCCACACCACCCCAGCACGCATGGCGTGTTGCGCCTCGTTGTCGAACTCGACGGTGAGACGGTGGTCAACGTGGCCCCCGATGTGGGCTTCTTGCATACCGGCATCGAAAAGACCATGGAGCACAAGACCTACCAACAGGCCGTGGTGCTCACTGACCGTACCGACTACCTGGCCCCACTTTCCAACAATTTGAGTTATGTGTTGGCCGTGGAAAAATTGCTGGGTGTTGACATTCCCGAACGCGCCACCACTGCTCGTGTGCTACTCGTCGAATTGCAGCGCATCTCCAGCCACTTGGTGTGGCTGAGCACGCATGCCCTCGACCTGGCCGCCATGAGCGTCTTTTTGTATGGCTTTCGCGAGCGCGAACAAATTCTCGACATCTTTGAGATGGTCTCGGGCGCGCGCCTGATGACCAGCTACTTCCGTGTCGGTGGTTTGGCATACGACCTACCCAGCGACTTTTTGCCCACTGTCAAAGCCCTGCTCGACATCATGCCAGCACGCATTGACGAGTACGAATCACTCTTGACCAACAACATCATCTGGCAAGAGCGCACCATGGGCATCGGCGCCATTGATAGTGCTGCTGCCATCCAGTACGGGCTCACCGGCCCCGCACTACGTGCGACCGGGGTCGCCTGGGACCTACGCAAAGACATGCCATACTGTGGCTACGAGACGTACGACTTTAATGTGCCGGTGGCGCAAAACGGCGACATCTACGACCGCTATCTGGTGCGTATCGCCGAAATGCGCGAGAGCGTCAAAATCGCCCTCCAAGCCTGGAAACGTCTGGGCGATATGGGGCCCGGGCTCTTCCAGACCACCAATCGCAAAGTGGTACCACCACCCAAAAGCGAAATCACGCACAGCATGGAATCGCTCATCCACCACTTCAAGCTGTGGACCGAGGGCTTCAAGCCACCGCGTGGTGATGCCATGGCCGCCATCGAATCGCCCCGCGGCGAATTGGCCACCTATATCGTCAGCGACGGTAGCCCCAAGCCCTACCGTGTGCACCTGCGCACCCCGTCGTTCATCAATTTGCAGGCCTTGCCACACATGGCCAAGGGGCAGCTGGTCGCCGACCTAGTGGCGTTGATCGCCTCGCTTGACCCCGTGCTCGGAGAAGTTGATCGTTAAGCGGTTTTCCGCCCAAGTGTAGGACACATACATGTCACTTCGTCAAAAACATGGTGCCCAGATTGATGCCATCTTGGCAAACTATCCGCAAAAGCGCAGCGCCATTTTGAGCCTGCTCTACATCGCCCAAGATGAATACGGCCATCTCACCGATGCCGCCATCCGCGAAGTTGCGACCATCATTGATGTGCCACCCACCGACGTCTTTGAAGTGGTTGGCTTCTACACCTTGCTCTACGACGACAAGGTCGGCAAAGTGGTTCTGCAGGTCTGCGACGACGTGCCGTGTGCATTCTGTGGCGCCGAAGAGCTCGTCAAAACGCTGGAAAACAAGCTAGGCATCCAGTGCGAACAAACCACTCCTGATGGCATGTTTACACTGCAACGCGTCAAGTGTTTGGCCGACTGCAACTATGCACCCATGCTCCAAGCCAACCTCGACTACTACCGCAACCTCGACACCCCCGAGAAAGTGGATGCACTGCTCACCCAGTTGCGCGAACGCATCGCCAAAAACGACCGCATCAGCATTTCGGGAAACCACGCCGAAATCTAAACACCTGTGGCATGATGTGCAGGGAGAGACGCATGACCGTGCGTCTCTCCCTGATGTATCTCCGCAAAAAATCCAACATGGCACCCCATTTCCAATATATATCCTGTTCATCCTGTCCATCGATGTTTATTTATCAGGTAGAGACGTATGTCTCCCCGATTAAAACCCAACATGACACCCCATTTCCAATATATATCCTGTTCATCCTGTCCATCTCTGTTTGTTTTATCAGGTAGAGACGTATGACCATACGTCTCTACCTGATGTATCTCCGCAAAAAATCCAACATGACACCCCATTTCCAATATATATCCTGTTCATTCTGTCCATCTATGTTTGTTTTATCATCCTGTCCATCGATGTTTATTTATCAGGTAGAGACGTATGTCTCCCCGATAAAAACCCAACATGGCACCCCATTTCCAATATATATCCTGTTCATCCTGTCCATCTCTGTTTGTTTTATCATCCTGTCCATCGATGTTTATTTGTTGTAATGACGCCACTACGAGCCCACTGCCGTCAACGCTGTTTGCAGGTGGTTACGTACATATTCCATAATTTCACTGCGCAACAGATCGGCATTATCGCCGGTCAACGTCAACTGTAACACCACATATGCCGCAATCACATTACCACCACTTGCGGTGAAATGATTCAGGCCATGGTTATAACTGGCTGATGCGGTTTTGTGAATCATCCCCACTACCTGCCAGCCATTCAAGCCGGCCAGTTGGACTTGGCTGAGATCAAGCCCTTGGATGGGATTTTTCAGCTGATACATCGCCGAATCTACCCCCACCTGCACATGCCGGGTCAGATAAATGGGTGGTGCTTGCTTGGCACGGCGAATTATCGCATCCACATGCGTATTGAGCTGTTGGTCGTTCATCACATGTCCTCCTGTAGACGATACGTCGGTTGTGGTGGTGCTGGTGCAAAGCACTCATGGCGCACCAGCGTCGCAGTAATCCCCCGTGGCTGCTGTGCCATCAGTTGCTGGAGTATATCGGCCAATTGTGCAGGTGTGCCACCCATGCGCGCATTGATGAGTACCGTCGCCTGGGTAGTCTGTGCTGGGTGTGGAATCGCATCCCACGTAATCAGACCCGTCGTTGTTGTCATACTCGCTTTCGCCTGTGTCTGCGGCGTCTGCGCATGCATTTTGAGGTGGGCGATGGCCATATCCTGATACCGTGCCTGTTGGGCAAATTGATACAATGCACCCGCCAACCAGCTATCGATTCCAAACGGCTGTGGGGACATCAGCGTGATACGTGCATTCAGCCACCCCAAGGCGGCTTCAGCATCCGCATACGTCGCATAGTCAATTTCGAGGCAGCGTGGGTGTGCCGCCTGTTGGCGCACCAGCGTCAGCCATGCGTCTACGCTGGCTACATCATCGTGTGCAACAGCCACCACGTGTTGTTGTGGGTACTGCTGTTGCAGGTGGGCGTGCATCTGTTGGCGTTGTGGCGTGGTCAGCGTATCTACTTTCGAAAGCACGATGATTTCTGCTTCAGCAAGCTGTTTATGGTGTAAGTATGCCACCGCCGGCACAAAGTCGGTCAGGGTCCGTTGCGGATCCGCAAGCACCGTCAACGGTGCAATCTGGACCACATCGCCATGAAATGCGCGTAGTGGTCTGAGCACCGTGGCCGCAATATCCGTACAACTCCCCACTGGTTCGGCCAAAATCACATCTGGCGCCACCTGGTCACGCAGCGTCATCACGGCAGTGAGCAGGTCGGGGAAGCGACAACAAAAACACCCACCCTGTACCTCGACCACGGGCACTTGCCGCGTCTGCGCCAAGGCGGTATCCACCAAATCGTGTCCTTGGTCGTTGGTAATCAACCCGACGCGTAATCCGAGGGAACGCAGGCGCTGTGCCGCATGGAGCATCAGCGTGCTTTTCCCTGCCCCGAGAAATCCTGCAACAACGATGAGTTGGGTGGTAGTCATATACATCATTTCCCCTTCGTTGCTGTATTATCGCATGTGCGGGGGGACATGTTACAGTGGTACTGCGCATCGGCGCTAAGAGTGCCCCTATATATCAGCATTCATACGAAACAACTTCTCATTGACAACCGTCTATAAAAAGAGTACATATGCACGAGACACTGAATTTATTGGGAGCAGACTATGGTCATCGTACACCACCACACACGTAACACCGTACGCTTGACCCTCGTCATGATGGCACTGTTGCTCAGTCAATGCACGGCTGCACCAGCGAGCGATGCCACCGATGAGCGCACCCCACCCGTCCCTACGACGACGCCCATCGCAACTACAGTACAGACTCCACCCGTATCAGAGGATGAGCGCATCCCAGCAACTCCGACTACACGCACGGGCATCGCTGAGCCACTTGCTACCCCCAAACCACGCATTGATACCGACATCGTCAAACCGAGTGAAACTCCCAAAATGCTGCGTTTTGTCCGCCAAAGCCTCGACGAAGCCGCCACGTGTGTGGCCTTCCGCATCCAAGGCATTGATACTACCGGCTGGCGGGTTACCATCGATGGGCTCAAACTCGCTGGGGCATTTGCCGCCGATGGCACTGCACGCATCTGTGGCCTACGCACTGGCGCAGAAATCACCTTTACCATTCGCGATGCTTCAGACACCCCAGTGGCTGGTGGTGCCGGCATTCCCGCTCGTGACACCGCCATCATGGTAGCAACATGGGAGTAGGGGGGGCATCCATCGCCAGCCATTCGCCCAACACCTGGTTGACCTGCGCAGGGCACTCTTGATGCACGAAATGCCCCGCATCCAGTGCATGGAATGTCACTGGCGCCCTAACCCACCGCTGATTGTCGTGGTGGCTACTCGTCAGCAACGCCGTATCACGGGTACCATGGATGACCAGCGTGGGGGCCGTAATCAGCGGCAAATCGTCGTCACATGCAAACGGCTCACGCGGGTAATTCAGCTGATAAAACGCCGTAATTGCTGCATCGTCCGTCCTCATATCTGCGGCGAGATAGAGCGGCAAGGCGCGCCGATCCGTATGCCACCCTATCATCCATGGCCGAAAGAGCGCCCGCGCGCCTGGCTGTTGCATGCGCTGCGCATAGGCACTGGCCGCATATTGTGCGTCACGGCGCGCCAATGCCCGGCGCATGGCATTGGGATGAGGCACACTGATA
>JBEANH010000131.1:0-4986 GCA_041165505.1 Chloroflexota bacterium
CGCACTCCGGGTGCGGCTTGCGGTGCGTGTCGCCGAGCGTGTTGCAGTTGCCGTGCGGGTGCGCGTCACCGAGCGTGTTGCAGTTGCCGTGCGGGTGCGTGTCGGCGAGCGTGTTGCAGTTGCCGTGCGGGTGCGTGTCACCGAGCGTGTTGCAGTTGCCGTGCGGGTGCTGGGGGCAGCCCGAAACGTCATCTGCGGCGCAGTCATCAGTGGCGACATGGGGGAAGCAGGAGAAGCCGACCAGTCAATGGTGCTCACAATTACCCAGGCAAGCCATACGAAACGCATCACAGCCTCCTTGCGGTAAACAAAGTCGTGTAATACCGGAGTGCCCGTGGAGAAACGTTGGAGTTATGCTTACGTAATACGTTTATTATTTCTATTTCCCAAAAAATGTCAATATGGATTTTGTGTGTATGTGCTCCATCGTTCATCGTTCAGTGGTGCGACATTCATGCACCGAGCATGGAGTGATGTATGATAGGGGGACAGTGGCATACACATGGCAGGGTGGATGCGTTGCATGGTAATTGTAATTGGCGACATCAATGTGGATGTAATGATGGCCGTATCGCACTGGCCCAATGAGGGGGGCGATGCCTTGGCGCATACTGTGACCTGGAGCAACGGTGGCACCGGGCTGAATGCGGCGACGGCAATCGGGCGCATGGGAGGGCAGGTACGATTGTGGGGGCGCATCGGCACCGATGCTGCCGCCAAGCAGATTACTGCATTTGCAGCCGGGGCACGCATCGAGCTACACGACATCCAACATGATGCGCATGTGGCCACTGGGTTATGCGTCATTCCAGTAACGCCGAGTGGCGAGCGCACCTTTCTCAGCTTTCGTGGTGCCAACCAGTACTGGCACTTGCCCGAACAATGGCCGACCACCCCTGGCTGGCTGATGGTCTGTGGGCATGCCCTGCTCAGCGATCCCCAACGCCACCACAGTATTCACGCCTTGCAGTTTGCCCAGCAGCATGGGTGGCAGACGGTGATTGACGTGTGTGAGCCCCTTACCGATCACTTGGTCAATATCATGTCCGCACTCCCACAGCCACTCACCTTGTTGTGTGGCAACGAAGCCGAGATGCAGGCACTTGCCGCACTCCCTTTGGCATCGTATGCTCACATCTGCATCACCAAACGCGGGGCCGCCGGAGCTAGTGCCGTATCCGCAAGCGATACGTGGCATGCACCCGCATTCGTTGTGGAAGCCTGTGACACCACCGGTTGCGGAGATACCTTTGTGGCCGTCTGCTCCTTGGCGTTGGCGCATGGTGCCACCGTGCCACAAGCCCTACTCGTTGCGAACGCGGCCGGGGCACTTACCGCGAGTCGGCGCGGTGCCGCGGATATTTTGCCCACCCACGCCGATGTATGCGCGTTGCTCCAACAGCATGCGCATGCATTGCCCACGTGGCTCGTACAACTCGCTCATCCGGACAACACTCGCCACTAATGCCGTCTACCCCGGTATGATGCCCATGTGGGTCAGAGTGGTACAATAACGCCATACGAGTGCGCACTGCGCATCAGCCCAGACGAGGAATGTCGTATGCCACCAGCCTGGAAACGTCGTCTCGACGCATTGCAGATTGATTCACTTGCGGATATTTTTCGCACCGCCAAACCGGTGATTGGCATGGTGCACTGCTGGCCGATGCCCGGAGCACCCGGATACACCGGTTATGGCATGCACACGATTATTGAGCAGGCCCGTGCAGATGCAACGGCACTCCTTGCTGGTGGCTGTGACGGATTAATCGTGGAAAACATGTGGGATATTCCTTTCCGGGCGGGTGCACATATCCCCCCAGAAAGTATTGCCGCCCACGCAGTGGTGGCAGCCGCAATCCGCGATGTATGCCCGTTGCCAATGGGCATCAACTTGGTGCACAACGGTGGGGTTGCGCTCCTCGGTATTGCGATTGCCGCCCGTGCTGATTTTATCCGTGTCTGCATGTTTACGGGGGCTGGTGTCTGGGATGCAGGGAGCATAGACGAGGGATGCGCCGCAGATCTGATGCGCCGGCGCACTGAACTGCATGCCGAACACATCAAGATTCTGGCAGACGTTGACAAAAAACACTCAGTACGCTTCCCTGGCATTGATCTCGCCACACACATCGAATGGACGCGTTTTTTCGGCGCAGATGCATTAATCATATCGGGACGAATGACGGGTGACGCCCCCGATGTTGCCAAAGTACGTGAAGCCAAGCAACTCGCTGGTGACCGCCCCGTCATCATTGGCAGTGGCGCCGACGTGCGCAACATTGCCGCATTTATGCAGGTTGCCGATGGAGTCATCGTAGGGTCGAGCATCAAACACGATGGCGATATTAGCGAGCCCGTAGACGAAGCACGCGTCAGACAATTTGTGGCCGCAGCACGAGGTAGCTCATGAGTCAGACCCGACGTCGTATCATCATGCCGAGTGATGTCTTTCCCCCCAAATGTGGTGGTGCGGGGTGGAGTGCCCATGCGCTGGCGTTAGCGCTCCAAGAACGCGGTGAACAGGTGACTGCCGTGGTGCCACGCATCGGTCAATCGGCACTCGTACATCGGTACGATGTCCAGGATGTGGCAACCATCAACGTGGCCCAACCGGATGTTGCCATGCCAGTGCTCCGCAATCTGGTGCGACAATACCTGATGATTCCACGACTCCAACACGCCATCAGGCAAGCCATGGGAGACCCCGCACACACGATTATCCACGCACAGCACATCCTCGCTGCCCAAGCGGCCATGCCGTTTCGGCAGTTGGGTGCCAAAGTGATTGTCACGGTACGTGACCATTGGCCGTGGGACTACCAGGCCACAGGCATGCAGATGGTAGGGGATCAACGCCGTTGGCGTGATATGTGGCAAACGATGGCAGCCCGCCACGCCCCCCTGCAACAGCGCCTCTTGTGGGGCGCCTATGTGCGGCAGATGCGTCAGCGGGCCCAGCTCTTGCAACAGGCCGACATGGTGATTGGTGTCTCCATGTACATGCGTGACCGCATTGCCAAATATCTGCCCCGTAGCCGGGTTGTGGCCGTCCCCAACATGGTAGACTGTGCGGCCATTGCCCAGATTACCGCACACGCCCCAACGATTGCGAATCTGCCAGAACGATTCAGCCTGTTTGTAGGCAAACTCGAACGCAACAAGGGGGCCGAAATGCTCCCCGAGCTCATTCTGCGCATTCGACCACCCGCAATCGTGATTGCGGGTAAAGGCCCACTCGATGATGCGATTGCCGCCGCCGCACAAGCGGCCAAAGTGCCCTGTATGCAGCTCGATTGGGTCGAACACGACGATGTGCTCCGCCTCATGGCACGGTGCGAAAGTTTGTGGTTCCCGTCATCGTGGGATGAACCACTCAGTCGCGTGTTGCTCGAAGGACTCGCATGTGGGGCCCCGATTGTTGCCATGCCCACGGGTGGCACCAACGAAATCTTCGTACACGAGCGTTCTGGAATCTTTGCACCCGACATTGCCAGCTTTGTGGATGCCGTACAGCGCCTCCATCTTGAGAGTACGTGGCGGCATCAGCTACAAACTGGTGCCAAACTCCGTGCCCAGCAACTTTTTGACAAGCACGTCGTCATCAAACATGTCCTCGATGTCTACAACGCGGTGCGAGGCAACGCATGAGCGCACCGTTGCGGGTGGCCATGCTTGCCCGTGTTGTCTGGCCACTGCATGGATACGGTGGCATCGAGCGGCATGTCTATCACTTGACCACCCATTTGGCCAAATTAGGAGTGCAGATTACACTGTACGTGCAAGACGCACCCGACGTACAGCAGCTCGACGCATTGGCTACGCAGATGCGCATCCACACGGTGCGCTACGACTATACGTCGCCACTGCTCCGGCCTAATTCCATTCTCGGACGGCAACTCAACTACCCGCGCTACAGCATGGAGTTGGGACGGATGGCGCTAGCAGCAGCACGGCGCGGCGACTACGATATCGTGCATAGTCAAGGATTATGTGCGTTTGGGTATGCGTGGTTGCGCCGGCACGATATGGCCGTCCGCCAGATTCCCTTTTTTGCGAATCCGCACGGACTCGAAGAATACCGCACACCGGATTGGCGCAAATGGTTGGCCTACGTGCCGTTCCGTACCCTCTATTCGGCGGGGCATCGCATGGCCGACTATGTGATTGCAACCGATGCGTGTACGGCACCCGATTTGCCGCACTACTTGGGGGTCACGGCAGACCAAACGGTGGTCATTCCCAGTGCCATTGATACCACAGAAAATCTGGCTCCCGTGGACGCATCACGCATCCACGCGCTACGCCAAACGGTTGGGCGCGATGCGTCGTTGCTCATGCTGAGTGTGAGCAGACTCGAACACAACAAGGGGTATCACGTGTATGCGGACGTGCTCGCACAGGCGCATCAGGCGGGATGGCTACCCGCAGACTGGCACTGGGTGCTAGTAGGTGATGGCAAAGAGCGTCACGCCTTGGCCACCCAAGTGGCAAACCTGGGTATCGGTGCACATGTTACTTTCGCGGGTCGCATGAGTGACAGCGATTTACAGAACATGTATGCGGCCAGTGATTTTTTTGTGCATCCCACGCTTTACGAGGGATCATCACTTGTCACACTCGAAGCCATGATTCATCGGCGCCCCGTCCTCGCCAGTGCAGCAGGTGGTATCCCAGACAAGGTGTTTACGGGGGTCAATGGTATACTGGTACCACCGGGTGATGTGGCTGCACTCCGAGATGGGCTCAAAGCGATGTTGGCAGCCCGAGCGGAATGGCCGGCATGGGGTGCCGCTGGGGCACAAATCGTACGCACGCAGTTCGACTGGCCCGTGGTTGCCCAACGGACGCTTGCTGCCTATCAGCATGCCTTACAGATACGATAACTATGCAGATTGTTCCGTTTCACATTTCAATTGGTGCAGATGAACAAGACGGCTTCGTGCTGTACATTTTTACGCCATCGCGCAATATGGCGATCCCGAT
>JBEANH010000132.1:0-4876 GCA_041165505.1 Chloroflexota bacterium
GCCTGCGCACTCGCCGAGCTCCCCAATGTTGCCTTTCTCCCTGAGCCCAATGCGGCCGCCTTACTCTATGCACAGCATGCCCCTGCCAACCAACGCGCCCTCGTCTTTGACTTTGGTGGTGGTACACTCGACGTGACTATCATCGAAACCGACGGCAAAGGGGGGAGTCGTGTACTCAGCAACGACGGGGTGCCCGTAGGCGGTGATGTTATTGATCGGCGACTGATGGTGGGCAAGCTCTTGTCGCACTTCGGCACCGAATCCAAAATTGGTCCCATGCGCATGCCCTTCCCTGCATCCGTGAGCGACATGCTCAGCGAGTGGCAACGGATTTTCGAATTGGCCCACCCCAAATACCACAATCTGTTTCAGCAACTCTTGAGCACGAGCAATCAGCCACAGCTCATTCAGCAACTCGTGGTACTGACTTCGCAAAATTACGGGCTCACCTTGTTTGAAGCCGTTGAACGCGCCAAAGTCGCCCTCAGTGAACACGAAAGTGTCAACGTATCCATGCATGTTCCCGGCATTGACATCGAGCAACTCGTCGAACGCTGGGACTTTGAACGGCTGATTGGCCCCGATGTGCGTGCCGTGGCCGCCTGTGTTGACCGCGCCGTGGCCGCAGCCGGGCTGAGCCACGACGATATCACCATCGTGCTCCGTACCGGCGGTTCATCACGCATCCCTGCCTTTGTGCGCATGCTCACCAAACGCTTCGGCAGTGCCGCTATGGTCGAGATGGATCCCTTTACGGGGGTTGCACAGGGATTGGGGATTGCTGCAGCCAGTGACGAGATTTTTGCAACGCTCTAAAAACACGACGACGGGTGCCACGCCCATGCGTGACACCCGTCGAGCAACCAGTCGCCGTTTAGCTCAACGTCTTCTGGTGGCAGGTGCGGTGGTGGTAGGTCTTGTTGCGGCGGCGGTCGTCCATCAACACGATCATTTCGCGGTCGTTCATGATGCGCTCGCCACAGTTGGCACAGGTGTGTGCAGTGGCACGGCCACTCTTGTCACGAGCCGTTACGTCCGTCTTTGACTTACCCTTTGAATCCTTGGCCATGATGGTTTTCTCCAATTACACGTCATACAAAAACACGTAGATGCATTATAGCATACGTCCACGACCCACCGCAATGCATCTCCTCTCCACGTTTGCAAAAAATGCGCTATAATGGGGCTAAGTGCAACGACGAAGACACGTCGGTCACGTCCCTGCCGTCCAGCGAATGCGCATCTGGTGAAAGGCGCATCGGCACCGTTGATTGATATCCCTTCTGAGCAGGCGGCCCAAGCGGGATTCCCCGTGTGTAAGCCAACCGGCAGCCTACCGTGATATGGGCAGTGCGTGTTTGCGCACACAAGTGGCACGAGCCCTGCTCGTGCAATCAGGGTGGTACCGCGGGGTTTGACCTCGTCCCTGTTTGTAGGGGCGGGTTTTTTGTATGCAATTTTTGACCAAAAAGAGGGACGTATGACGTTTCGATCAGTCGACACACGTGCATCGTTTACGGCGCTCGAAGAGCGTATCAGCGCGTATTGGCAGCAACACGACATCAAGCGCCAAGCACTTGCACACGGCGACCATGCCAAACCCTTCATCTTTTATGAAGGGCCACCCACCGCCAACGGCAAACCGGGCATCCACCACGTCGAAGCCCGTGTCACCAAAGACATCATCATCCGCTACCATCGCATGTGCGGCCAGTACGTCATCGGCGCTCGTGGTGGCTGGGACACCCACGGTCTGCCCGTGGAAATTGAAGTCGAAAAAAAGCTCGGCTTTAGTGGCAAACCCGACATTGAACGCTACGGCATCGCCGCCTTTAATGCGGAATGTAAAACGTCCGTGCAGACCTATATCAGCGAATGGGAACGCATGACCGACCGTATCGCCTACTGGATTGACATGGAGAACCCCTACAGCACCTTCGATAACTCATACATCGAATCGCTGTGGTGGATTCTGCGCCAGTTCTGGGATCGCGACCTGCTCTTCCGCGACTACAAAGTCACCATGCACTGCCCACGCTGTGGCACCACCCTCTCCGATGCCGAAGTCAATCTGGGCTTCGAAGACGACGTCGACGACCCGTCGGTGTGGCTACGCTTCCGCGTCACCCCCTCCGGCCACACCCTCGACAACACCCTCGCCGGTGCCGCCTTTGTGGCCTGGACGACGACCCCATGGACACTCCCTGCCAACGTGGCGCTGGCCGTCAACCCCGAAGCCGACTACGTACTCGCCGAAACTGGCACCGACGATAAACGCGAAAAAGTCATCCTAGCCGCTAGCCTCGCCGAAAAAGTCCTCGGCGAAGGACACACCATCCTGGCCACCTATACCGGCAATCAACTGGTGGATATGCGCTACACGCGCCTCTTTGACGGCGTGCCTGGTCCCGGCGACACCCCCGATTTGCGCAACGCCTACCGCGTCATCGCCGACGAATTCGTGTCACTCGAGGACGGCACCGGCATCGTGCATATCGCACCGGCCTACGGCGACCTCGAAATCGGGCGCAAATATGCCCTGCCCACCCTCTTTTCGGTGGATCTCAACGGCAACACGATGGCACAATTCGCCGAATTGGGCTTCGCCAACATGTTCTTCAAGCAGGCCGATCCCGTCATCACCAAGGTGCTCAAAGAGCGCGGCGATCTCTTCAAGAGTGGGCGCGTCAAGCACGCCTATCCCTTCTGCTGGCGCTGCAAAACACCCCTGCTCTACTACGCCAAACCCAGCTGGTACATCCGCACTACCGCCCGCAAGGATCGCCTGGTCGCCACCAACCAAGAAGTGGCCTGGGTGCCCGAGCACATCAAGGGCGGGCGCTTTGGCAACTGGCTGGCCAACAACATTGACTGGGCCATCAGCCGCGAACGCTACTGGGGCACGCCACTCCCCATTTGGGTCTCCGCCGATGGCCAGCACATGGAGTGCATTGGTTCGGTGGCCGAACTTGAGGCCAAAGTGGGGCGCTCGCTGAGCGACCTCGACCTACACCGCCCCTACATCGACGAAATCACCTGGGAAGACCCCACACACGGCACCATGCGCCGCATCACCGACGTGGCCGACTGCTGGTTCGACTCGGGCGCCATGCCCGTGGCCCAGTGGCACTACCCGTTCGAGAACAAAGAGCTCTTCGAGAAGATTGCCGGCCAAGCCGACTACATCAGCGAAGCCATTGACCAGACCCGCGGCTGGTTCTACACGCTCCACGCCGTCTCCACGCTGTTGTTCGATCGCCCCGCCTTCCAGAACGTCATCTGTCTGGGGCACATCCTCGACGGCAAGGGCGAAAAGATGTCGAAGTCGCGTGGCAACATCGTCAATCCGTGGGACATCATCAACGAATTCGGCACCGATGCCGTGCGCTGGTACATGTTCGCTTCGGCACCACCCTACAACCCACGCCGCTTCTCACGCGAGCTCGTGGGCGACATGCTGCGCCAATTCACGTTGACGCTGTGGAACACCTACGCCTTCTTTGTGACCTACGCCAATCTCGATGGCTGGACGCCAGCCGGCATCCTCAAGGCCGATGGCACACTCAACGTGGACATTGCCACCCTCAGCAACCCCCTCGACAAGTGGGCACTAGCCCGCCTCGACCACTTGGTGCGCACCGTCACCGAAGAGCTGGACGGCTACGACATCTATGCCCCGGCCAAGGCCATCGAACAGTTCGTGGACGAGCTTTCTAACTGGTACGTACGCCGCTCGCGCCGCCGTTTCTGGAAAACAGGCAACGACGCCGATACGCATGCCGCCTATACCACGCTTTATACCTGCGTGGTCACACTCAGCAAGCTACTTGCACCGTTTATGCCTTTTATCGCCGAAGAGATGTACGCCAACCTGGTGCTCAGCAAAGCACCCAATGCCCCCCAGAGCGTGCACATGGCCACCTGGCCGCAGAGCGTGGCCGCCTGGCGCAACGACACCCTGGTTGCCCAGGTCAACGTGGTACAAACCGTGGTCGGCCTCGGCCGTGCTGCCCGTCGCAGTGCGGCGCTCAAGGTACGCCAACCACTCCCGACCATGCTGGCACGCGTCCCTGCTACCATGGCAGCGGCCATGCCAGCCTTTGATGGCGATATCCGCGACGAACTGAACGTCAAGACGGTGCAGTGGCTCGACACCAGTGCCACCTTTATTGACTACCGCTTCAAGCCCAATTTGCGCGTGGTCGGTAAAAAGTACGGCAAACTGGTGCCCGCCCTTAGCGAGGCACTCAAGGCGATGCCTGCAGACGTGGCGCGTGCCAACGCCATCGCCGTCGAAGCCGGTCAGTCCTTTGCACTGGTGGTGGATGGTCAGGATCTGACCATCGCCCCCGACGAAGTGCTGGTGGAAACGTCGTCGCCCGAGGGCTATGCCGTCGCCGAAGAAAACGGCATCCTGGCCGCCCTCGACACCACACTCACCCCCGAGTTGGTTGCCGAAGGTGTCGCCCGCGAAGTGGTGCGCTACATCCAAGATGCCCGCAAAAACGCTGGCCTGGCCATCTCGGATCGTATCAGCGTCAGTATCGACGGCGTGTCTGGTGATGCCGCCCTCGAAGCGACCATCGAGACGTGGAAAGAGTACATGTGCGCCGAAACACTCGCCGTCGAACTCGTGCTCGCCAAACCACTCACCGGTGCCCACGTCGAAGCGCTCGAACTCGACGACACCACGCTCACAATCGCCATCCAAAAGGCCGAGTAACTCCACTTTCACTCATCGTCCGTAGGGGAAATCCCCTACGGACATCTTTCTTGACAGTCATAATTTTACAGTGTATATTTACAGTGTAAGTTTATTGGAGTGAGCGATGGCACGGCCAACCAAACAGCAGCAACAGATGAACCTCAAGGAGCG
>JBEANH010000133.1:0-4862 GCA_041165505.1 Chloroflexota bacterium
GCACTCGAACGCCTCAGCGAAGAAATCGTCGCAGATAATCCACTCTTGTCGGCCAACGATGATGCGGTGCACATCCGTGACATGTCGTTGCGCGAACCCGTCGAAGCCGTCTTTCGTGTGGCGCAGCTGGGTATTGGCTATGACGCAGAGCGTGATTTGTGCGTGGTCATCCTCAATGGCATCGCCGAAGACGATGACGACGAAGAAGCCCCAGCTGCCCGCATCAGTATCGCACGTGAACAGATGCGCGGCCTCAGCCAGCATATTGCTGCGGTTGTTGCCGGTGGGCGTAAAATATGCGGTAACTGTGGGCGCCCCAAAGACCCGGATGGACATTTCTGCCCGCAAATGAACTAGCCACTGAGATACACATATGACGGATGAACGCCCAGTAGTAGGCATCAACGATATATTGGCGTTGTTGACCTACGCCGAGTTGACCCCCCAGGCTTCCATGCCGTGGAGTAGCAATGCGACGGTATTGTGTATCGCCGCCTATAACGGGCAACACGCATTGACCATTTACAAACCACAACGCGGTGAACGCCCGCTGTGGGATTTTCCCCGTGGGACGCTGTATCAGCGTGAAGTCGCCGCATTTATTATCAGCCACGAACTCAAGTGGAACTTGGTTCCGCCGACGGTGGCGCGTGATGGCCCGTACGGCATGGGGTCGGTGCAACTTTTCATCGAAAATGACGAAGAGGCGCATCTTTTTACCATGCAAAAAGAAGGTGGTTTTGACCACTATCTGCCACGGCTGGCGATTTTTGATGCCATTATCAATAATGCGGATCGCAAAAGTGGTCATGTCCTCAAGGGACATGACGGACGGTTGTGGGCCATTGATCACGGTATCGCCTTTCATCACGAAAACAAGCTACGCACCGTCTTGTGGGATTTTGCCGGTGAAGCGATTCCCGAGGAGATACTGCAAGAAATTACTACGTTGCGTGGGCGCATTCATCGCCGCGAACATAGCTTCAGTATGCTCGATACGTTACTCAATCCCGAAGAAATCCAAGCCTTGCAACGGCGCATTGAACGTTTATTGGCCAAGGGGAAATTCCCTATGCCATCATCGGAACGCAGTTATCCGTGGCCACCCGTCTAGTGTGAGTAGGAGAGTGAGCAAATGACACATGCCATTGGGAGCGAGGCACGCCCGCTTTGGGTTGCGGTGGTAGGGGCGGGGCCTGCCGGATTCTATGCCATCGAATCACTCCTCAAAAGTGACATCCAGGTGCGTGTTGATATCTTTGAACGCTTACCGACACCCTTCGGGTTGGTGCGCTCAGGGGTGGCCCCCGACCATCAGTCCATCAAAGGGGTCACTCGCATCTACGACAAAATATTGGCCGATGCGCGGGTGCGTTTCTTTGGGCATGTGACCATCGGGAGCGATATAACTCCAGCAGAGTTGCATGCGCACTACGATCAAGTGATTTATGCGGTGGGTGCGCAATCTGATCGTAAAATGAGCATCCCCGGCGAAGAACTTCAGGGGAGTGCCCCGGCCACCGCCTTTGTGGGCTGGTACAACGGGCACCCCGACTTCCGTGATGCCCAGTTTGATCTGCAGTGTGCGCGTGTGGTCGTCATCGGCAACGGCAATGTGGCTATGGATGTGACCCGCGCTTTGATGGCACCGGTGGATGAGTTGGCGAGTACCGATATGGCTGATCATGCGCTCCATGCACTACGAACCTCACACGTGCAACAGGTGGTGATGCTGGGGCGCCGTGGGCCGGTGCAGGCGGCATTTACCACGCCCGAACTCAAAGAATTCGGTGAATTGCACGGGGTGGACGTCATCCTCGATGACGCAGATTTTGTGCTCGATGGAGCCAGCGAAACGCAGCTCGCCAACGAAAAAGTGGCAGCGCGTAACATGGACGTGATGCGCGAATACTTGGCACGTACGCCACACGGCAACGGCCGGAGTATTCACATGCAGTTTTTGTGGTCACCGGTGGAAATCATCGGCCACCAGGGGCGGGTGACGGGGATTGTGGTCGAACGCAATCGCCTCGAGCCTGATGGCAATGGCGGTGTCAAACCAGTGGGCACAGGAGTAACCCGTACCATTGAATGTGGCATGGTGTTGCGCTCAGTGGGGTATCGCAGTGTGCCCATTGCAGATGTACCATTTGACGACAAGCGTGGTCTCTTCCCCAACCGGGATGGCCGCATGCTGGTGAGTGCTGGTGGTGATGTGCTACCCAACTGCTATGTGGTGGGGTGGGCCAAACGTGGTCCATCGGGTATTATCGGCACCAACAAACCAGATTCGGTGGCCACAGTCAATGCCATGAAAGAAGACTGGGCCTCGTTGCAGGCACCGGCTACCCGTGATGGTGATGCGATTGTGCGTATGCTGGCACAGCGCCAGGTGACAGTGGTGGACTATGCCAAATGGCAGAAAATTGATGCCCACGAAAGTGCCGCAGGGGCGGCAACTGGCCGGCCGCGGGTCAAACTGACGCGCATCGCCGATATGCTGGATGTGGCGAAATAACACGAACGATGCGTTCGGTATTGCGCTGACGGTGTCACGTTGTGAGACGTGACACCGTTGTCATGTGTTGTGTGTCAGTGTATATGTGGCAGTTACAAAATAGTGATCACTGGGGTAGCGCCCATCAACTGTTGTTTTGATAATCTGTGCATCATGGCAGTGTAGGCGTTGTTGTGGATCCCGCAGACAAATCCAGTCAATGCGGGCATCATCGGATTCGCCCGAAATGCTGGGCCAGATGTCGCCCTTGAAGCCGTGGAATGTCATCACCCCCGGCCCGTCGGCATGACCACTAGCCTGCCAGCTGTCCACGAACCCGTGCTGACAGAGTGCGGTGTGTGGTGGAGTGTTGGGCGCCACATTGAAATCCCCCATGATGAGGGTGGGTAGATGTGCGTGTGGGGCGAGTTGTTGGGCAATCACGTCAATGCTCTGCCGACGTGATTGGGCACCGATGTGATCGAGATGCGTGTTGCAGATACACAGCGACTCTCCACTCGTGGTGTGTGTCGCAACCACCCAGTTGGCGACGCGGGCCCAGTTGCAATCCCACGAGCGTGACTGCACGTGGGGTGTCTCGCTCAGGTAGCAATTGCCGTGTTGTGTGATGGTAAAGGTGGATCGGCGCAATGCCAATGCCGCATATTCGTAGGGGCCATGGTTGCCGTACGGCAACCCGGGCATGATGACGTGGTCGGGGTACGTGTGACGGAGCCAGTCGAGCTGGCGATCCATGCATTCTTGTACGCCGATTATATCGGCATGCAATCCGCGCAACACATCTGCGAGGAAGTGCTGGCGATGTGGCCATGAATCGGTGCCGTCATCGGCGTTTGCATTGCGTAAATTGGCACTACATACCGTAATCATGATGTGTTCTTTCTGTGCTACAGCCCAATCCCACGGAGGTAGGCACGATTGGCGGCAGCGCTGAGCCGTGGTGCTCCCATGCCGGGGAGCACATCTTGTTCGACCACAATCCAGCCCGTATAGCCGATCTGGTGCAACGTGTCACGGATGGCCGCAAACGGGACTGCTCCTTTGCCGAGTTCACAAAAAATACCTGCCTGGATGGCCGCAAAATAGTCGAGCTGTGTGGTCCGTGTCTGTGTGGCAATTTCGGGGTGGCAGTCTTTGAAGTGAACGAGACGGATGTGTGGTGCTAGACTGGTGATGGCGGCCATCAGATTAGTGTCGTTGCGCCCCGAGCCAAAGAGATAGTGCCCGGTATCAAAGACGAGTCCAATCAGGGCGGGATCACACGCGGCGAGAAACGTGGTGATTTCTGCGGGTGTTTCGACGATGCCCGCACAGTGATGGTGAAATGCACTGGTGAGTGCGCTGGTGCGATGTACGGCGTGGGCCACGGTTGTCGCAACGTGGGCTGCCTGGGCCAGTACTTGGGGGGCACAGGGCGTGGAAATCCGCCCAGCGGCCTGGGTACGAGCCGGGTCAGTGCCGTTGTCATCGGCGAGGATGAGGAGCGGTTGATGGGATTGATTGAGCCGGGCTGCAGTGTGTGCCAACAACTCGGCGGTGCGTTGTGCCGTACTCGTGGCAGTTGCAATGGCCGTTGCATCACCGCGTAGTGGTACAGGGACAAATGCGCCAATCAGGGTCAACTGACGTTGCGCGAGCTCGTCGGCGAGTTGGCGGGGATTGGTGGGCATAAAGCCCCAATCACCGAGCTCAGTGCCATGATAGCCGGTTGCGACCAACTCGTCGAGCATCTGCGTGTAGGTGATACGCGCTCCACTCAACCCGGCGAACTCTAGCGTGCCCCACGAACAGGGAGCATTGGCGATACGCAGCTGTGTCATGGCGATTCCTCGTAGTGATATCCGTCGTGTATGAGTAGTATACTCTGATACCGCCGTACCTGATGTAGTGGACGATGCATGGTGATAGGGTGTATCTTGTGCCCAAAAGCCGTGAGTGAATATGGTATAATTGGCTCTAATGCAAAATGCGCTATGACAGATGTCATGGTACGAGTGGAGGCATAATTCATCATGGAAACTGCGTTGTCTATTTCGTTGATTGTGTTGGGTGCCGCGTTGTCGTTTTTGGTGGTATTGCAGGGGCGGAATGCTGGATTGCAATCACGCGATGCCTCATCCATTTATCAGACCAAGCGTGGCCTCGAAAAGACCATGTTCCAAGCGACCATCGTGTTGGGCGTGTTGTTCTTGATTGTGGCGTTGGTGGCTAGTTTGCCACTGTTTGGTAGTGCCACACCTGCCGCCGGCATACTGTTCTAATCTGTCATGTCACGGCGCATTCGTTTCCAAATCGTCATCGCAGTGGTCAGTTCGCTGCTCGTGCTGGGCTTGATGTCGTATCT
>JBEANH010000134.1:0-4779 GCA_041165505.1 Chloroflexota bacterium
AGGGATTACGCGCGAATATCATTCGCCCCTACGATGTGGGGGATTACGCGCGAATATCATTCGTATCGACGCATGCGGGGGATTACGCGCGACTATCATTCGCCCCGACGATGCAAGGGATTACGGGCGAATATCATTCGTATCGACGCATGCGCCATGTATTGGTATGGATGAATCACACCCATTTTTCATTTTTCATTTTTCATTCTTCATTTTCAATTCCTTCCCGATGCAAATGCTATAATGCCCTACAAGAGAGTTACTACAAGGGGACACGTGTATGTCAACGTCACATACCCAATTACTCGAACGCATCAGCCAGCGCACTGCGCGCATCGGCATCATCGGTGTCGGGTATGTGGGGTTGCCTCTGGCAGTGGTCTTTGCCGAAGCGGGCTTTCGTGTCACCGGCTTTGATCTGAGTGCCGAGCGTGCCGCTATCATCAACAGCGGTCAAAGCTACATTGACGACATCCCCAGCGCCACCGTGGCACGCCTGGTCAGCGCCGGCTTGCTCGACGCCACCACCGACATGGCACGCCTCAGCGACATGGATGCCATCAGCGTCTGTGTACCGACCCCGCTGAGCAAAACGCGCGACCCCGACATGTCCGCCGTGCTACGTGCCGCCGATGATATTGCGGCACGCCTGCGCCCCGGGCAACTGATTGTACTCGAAAGCACCACCTACCCGGGCACCACGCGTGAGATATTCCTGCCACGCATCCAAGAGCGCGGCTTTAGCGTGGGGAGCGATATTTTCTTGGCCTTTTCACCCGAGCGCGTTGATCCCGGCCGCACCGACTGGACGACCAAAAACACCCCCAAAGTCATGGGTGGTATTACCCTCACCTGTATGGTTATCGGTCAGACGCTCTACGAATCGGCCATCCAGCGGGTGGTGCCGGTGAGTAGCCCCGAAGCCGCAGAGATGGCCAAATTGCTGGAAAACACCTTCCGCGCCGTCAACATCGGCCTGGTCAACGAAGTGCTGCTGATGTGCGACCGCCTAGGGCTCAACGCCTGGGAAGTCATCGAGGCTGCCGCCACCAAACCGTTTGGTTTTATGAAATTCACGCCCGGCCCTGGGCTGGGCGGACACTGTATTCCCATTGACCCGCTGTATTTGTCGTGGAAGTTGAAAACACTCGACTACACGGCACGTTTTATCGAGCTGGCCAGCGAAGTCAACACGTCCATGCCGCGCTACTGGGTACAAAAAGTCGCCGACGCCCTCAACGACCGCAGTAAAGCGGTACGTGGCAGCACGATTTTGGTGTTGGGTGTGGCCTACAAAAAAGATGTCTCCGATGTACGTGAGTCACCGGCACTCGACATCATCCATTTACTGCGTGAAAAAGGTGCCAACGTCATATTTCATGATCCGCATGTGGCCAGTATCCGCATCGAGGATGAGCGCCTGCACGGCATCAGCGACCTCGCCAAAGGCATGGCACAGGCTGATTGTGTGATTGTGGCCACCGACCACAGTAGTTACGACTGGGCGCTGGTCAAGGCCCACGCACCACTCCTGATTGACACACGCAACGCCGTCCGCTAGTTTTTCACCATCAAAGGAATACGACAATGACGTCAACAACACGCATCCCGGTGGTCCGGAGCTACGACCAACAGCATCTGCGCACCATCGCGCTACCGCTGGGCGGTATCGGCACGGGTACCGTATCGCTGGGCGGGCGCGGAGATCTACGCGACTGGGAGATTGGCAACCGCCCCGCCAAAAAGTTCCGCCCTGATACCGCCTTTGTGGCCCTGCGCGTCTGCGCGCCGGGTGGTACACCCACACTGATTGCCCTCGAAGGGCCGCTCGAAGCCGACGAATACCAGGGTGCGTACGGCTCACCGGCCGCCCACCACGGGCTGCCCCGCTTCCGCAACTGTACCTTTGAGGCGGCCTATCCCTTTGGACTCGTACACCTCAGCGACCCCGCTGTGCCGGTGCGCGTCACCATCGAAGGCTTTAATCCGCTCATCCCACCCAACGCCAGCGACAGTGGCATCCCCATGGCGGCACTGACCTACCACATCCACAACCTGAGCGATACACCACTCACCATTGACGTGGTGGCGTCACTACAAAACCACCTCGGTACCATTTATACGCCGGGTGGGTATTCGGCTAGTATCGTCAACGATTTCTTTCAAATATCTGACGAAGAAAAAGCCAAACGGCGCAACCACATCAACTATACGACTGGAGAGAACATCCATGCTCTCGTGTATACTCCAGCCGAGGTGGTCCGTGGCAGTGAAGCCGATGGCAGCATGGTACTCGCTCTGATTGGCGCGAGCGATGTGACGCATCGCACCGGCTGGGCCGACTATACGTGGGGCGATTCATTGCTAGATTTTTGGGATGACATGCGTGACGACGGGCGCCTAGCACCACGCCAGAGTAATGCACTCAAGCCGATCGGCTCGCTGGCGCACCACACACAGGTGGCACCACATGGCGATGTGCAGGTATCGTTCATGCTGACGTGGCACTTCCCTAACCGCGTAGCCTGGCGCTCGGAAGAATACGGCGCCATGCATTTCGGCGAATATACCGACACCATTATCGGCAACGAATACACCACGCGCTACCGTGACGCCTGGGATGTGGTGGTGCAGACGGCGCCACGCCTGGCCGATTTGCGTGAGCAGACGCTTGAATTCGTGATGGCACTGACCCAAAGCAGTCTACCGCAGCCCATCATCGAGGCGGCGCTGTTTAATTTGAGCACGCTCCGCAGCCAGACTACCTTCCGCACTCCCGATGGCCGCCTGTTTGGCTGGGAGGGCACAGACGATGCGCGTGGCTCGTGCTTTGGCACCTGTACCCATGTATGGAACTACGAGCAGGCCACAGCGTTTTTGTTTGGGTCGCTGGCCAAAACCATGCGCGAGAATGAGTTTTTGTATGCCACCCGCCCCGACGGCCAGATGAGTTTTCGCATCGGCTTACCGCTGAGCATCGCCCAAGCTTGGCCCACCGCCGCCGCCGACGGGCAGATGGGCTGTATCATCAAGCTCTACCGCGACTGGCGCCTGAGTGGCGACACGCAGTGGATGGCACAGCTCTACCCGCACGCCAAGGCGGCCTTGATGTTTGCCTGGGTGCCCAACGGCTGGGACGGAGACCGCGACGGCGTGATGGAGGGGTGCCAGCACAACACCATGGACGTGGAGTATTACGGCCCCAATCCGCAGATGACCATCTGGTATTTGGCCGCCTTGCGTGCCAGTGCCCGCATGGCGCGCGCCATGCACGACCACGACTTTGCCGATGAGTGTGTGCGGCTATTTAAAAACGGCAGCGCCTGGGTAGAAGCCAACTTGTTCAACGGCGAGTACTACCGCCACGACATCCGCCCACCCATGAGTGCCGCCAACATCGCCCCCGGCATCCGCCACATGGTGATGGGTACCGCCAATTTCACCGACCCCGAATTGCAGCTGGGTGACGGCTGTCTCGTTGACCAGCTCGTCGGGCAATTTTTGGCGCATGTCAGTGGGCTAGGAGATGTGACCAGTGCCGAGCAACAGCGCACCACGTTGGCTAGTATTTTCAAATACAACCGCCAAGTCGGCTTCCACCACCACTTCAACCACATGCGCAGTTTTGTGCTGGGCGACGAGTCGGCGTTGCTGATGGCCACGTATCCGCGGGGCAATCGCCCCGCGCGGCCCTTCCCGTACTTCAACGAAGTGATGACGGGATTCGAATATACTGCCGCCGCCGGCATGATTTATAGCGGGCTACGTGACGAGGGAGTACAAGTCGTGAGCGACATTCGCGCACGCTACGACGGCGCCAAACGCAGCCCCTTTGATGAGGCCGAATGTGGCCATCACTACGCCCGGGCCATGGCCAGTTTTGGGCTGATCATGGCGTGGACCGGCCAGCAGTACAATGCGCTGACCGGTGCCTTGTCGTTTGGGGCAATGAGCGCAAACACACAGCTCTTTTGGTCAACGGGCTATGCCTGGGGCACGCTCAGCTATCTGCGTGATACGTACACGCTGACGATTTATGCGGGTGAATTGCAGTTGAGTACACTCAAAGTCGGTGACGACGAGCTGTGCAACTACGGTGTCATCCAAAGCGTCAGCCGGAGTGCACTGCAGTTCCAGGGCTAACTACACCCCCACCGGTGCATCGTGCTCGGGGCGCTCGGCCAGCCAGTCGGCCAGGGTGGCCACACGCTGGGGGTACAACTGTGAACGCGCCAAAAAGCCGATGCCGTGCTGTGGCATGGGATCCTGGTCGGTGGGTTGGTAGCGCAAATCAACGCTCCAGCGCACATGATCGGCGTTGTTGGGTGTGCTCATGTGGATGCAGCGATCGTTGAAGAGAATTGCAGTACCGGCTTTGACCGGTAATGATACGGCAGAACGCTTGGCTTTGGTCAGCATTTTGCCCGAAATTTCGTAGTAGCCGGTACCCGAATACTGCTCTTGGTGGAAGTCGTAGACCTGCGTTTTGTGGGTACGCGGCCACACCTGCAGACAGCCGTTTTCTGCAGTCGCATCAACCAGTGGAATCCACACGGTGATGACGGGGTTGGAGTTGGCGTCGGGCCAGTAGCTTTTGTCTTGATGCCAGGGCACGGCACCAGCCGCCACTTTGGGGACTTTGGGGCGCACGTTGTAGACAGGATTGGCAAAAATTTCGGAGCCAATCAAGGCTTCCACTGCATTGAGAATTTTGGGATTGGTCATCAGCACAAAATAGCCGGGGATGCGGTCACGCCAGCTGCGGCCATACTGCAAAAA
>JBEANH010000135.1:0-4708 GCA_041165505.1 Chloroflexota bacterium
TAATTACCGAAGAAGACCACCCACCCATCTGGTTTTTTGGCAAACTCGAGGGCACGCACATAGGCCCGTTTGACACCACGCACATCATGGTCAAATGTGGCGAATGTTTTTTCATGAAAGGCACTCAGATTACTCATTTCGAGTAAATCATTGGCCGAACGACGCTCACGCTCAGCCAGCTTGCATTTACACGGAATCAGCATACCAAAGCGCGGATGCCCGATGGGCACCGCTTCCTTGTAGTAGCCGATTCCACCACAATCAGGGCATCGATTCGAGGTCACTGGTATCACTCCCTCGGCGGAATAAATCACCGTACGTTCCATCCGTGTAGCGGTCTGCATCGAGATTGACCGGATTGCTTGTGGTCAACCCTTGGCGACCGTCACGCGCCCACCGTGCCAGAATTTTGGCCACGTAGCGCCACGAATGGGAGTTTGCTACAACTGCTTCGTGGATGGCATCCACAATCCACGCTTCTGGGTAACGCTGTTGTGCCTGCTGTATTTCTGCCAAAATCATCGGTGACACGACGCCGATGTGTTGCTCGTAGACTGCAAGCACAGGGGTGGGTACAACCACCACATCGCCATCGAGCACACCATCGTGTCGGGCTGCCCACGCCTGATTGGTCGCAGTGCGTACCAAGTACCAATTCACTGCACGTCCATGACTATCAGCCCGCACCACATGGATAAACGTACCACGCTGTACCGCCGCAGACAATCCTTCTGCAAGCAGGTCGCGTGGCCGCGAATGCACGGCGGTTACCTGCAAGCTTTGCAACAGCGTTTCATCGTCACACAGCATATCCCAGCTGACACGACGCGGACGCACCGCTTGGCGTGTCACCAGTGCAAACAGATGCAACGTGACTTTGAGCTCTACGATACTCACAATCTGCGGCAGGATGTGCGCCACAAAGTGTGCTGGTAACGGCACTAAACGTGATGTGGCAGGTGGATCAGCAGCCATGGGCTAGTATCCTTCGGGCGACCGATAGGTGAGATCCGCAAAGCGCGTTGTCGCAGGATCAAAGCGCATATTGACGACCCCCACTGGACCGTTTCGGTGCTTGGCAATATGGATTTCGGCAATACCTTTTTTGTCGCTCTCTTTGTTGTAGAGCTCATCACGGTAAATGAACATGACGATATCCGCATCCTGCTCAATTGAACCCGATTCACGCAGGTCGCTCAGCATGGGCACGTGGCTCTGGCGCCCTTCTACTGCACGTGACAGCTGCGACAAGGCAATCACTGGCACGTTGAGTTCACGTGCGAGGGCTTTGAGTCCTCGCGATATTTCGCTGACTTCCTGGACGCGGTTCTCTTTGCCACGCCCCGACATCAGTTGCAGGTAGTCAATGACAATTAAATCGCACCCGTACTGCGTTTTGAGGCGCCGCGCCTTGCTCCGCAATTCCATCACGCTAATACCCGGCGTATCTTCGATGTAGATGGGGGCCTGCGACAGGCGTCCCATGGCTTCGAAGACCAATTTGAGTTGATTGTCGGGCACTTGTCCGAGACGGAGGCGGTGCGTGTCAATCTGTGTTTCCATGGCAATCAGGCGTTGTACGAGCTGCTCACGACCCATTTCCAAACTAAATACGGCCACCGTGTGTTGAAAGTACATGGCCACATTGTAGGCCAAACTCATGGCAAAGGATGTCTTGCCCGTACCGGGACGAGCCGCCAGAATAATCAGATCAGAGCGCTGTAATCCACCGGTGATTTGGTCGAAATCACGGTAGCCAGTCTGCACCCCCATCACTTCACCACGATGATCCTGCAGATATTTGAGTTGCTCGAAATAGGCATCAATCACTGATTGAATATGCACAAAATCTTGTGACGTACGTTTTTGTGCGATTTCAAACAACAACGACTCTGCTTTATCAATGGTGTCGTCGAGCTCACGTTGCTCGTCGTAGCCGAGTGCGGCAATCTGCGCTCCCGTGTTGATAAGGCGCCGCAGCGTGGCCGTCCGCTCAATGGCACGTGCGTAGTATTCGACGTGATACGACGTGGGAACGGTTTCGACGAGTTCGCTCAAATAGACGACCCCACCCACACTCTCGAGCTGGCCACGACGACGCAACTCCTCCGCCACTGTACGCGTGTCGGGGGGAACCCGCGCATTAAAGCAGTGCAACATGGCATCGTAGATGAGAGAATGACGTTCGAGATAGAAGAACTCTGGCCTGAGCCACGGCTCAATGGCCGCAAGCGCATCACGATTTAATAGCACAGAGCCGAGAGTAGCACGTTCGGCGTCGACATTACTCGGTAGCGACGGTTGTGTCATTGCCTGTACTCCTCATCAGATAGGACAACGTGCCATACCGCAAGTGGTATGGCACGCCCTTAACCGTTGTAATCCCCACACACATTCGCGTTAACGCGTGTGCGTTTATTCGCCGAGTGGTGTCACGTGAACTGTCACCACCGCGTCAATGCCTGTCATGATGTGATACGTCACATGGAACGTACCGAGGCTCTTGATGGGTTCGTCGAGAATCAAACGCCGGCGATCAATGTCCACATTCAGCTTGCTTGCAATCTGCTCGGCGATATCTGATGCGGTCACTGAACCGAACAGGCGGTCGTTCTCACCAACGCGCTCTGCAAACGACAACGTGACACCACTGATGCGTTGCGCCAAGCCTTGGGCTTCGACGCGCAACTCGGCTTCACGCTTGCGTTGTGATGCGAGCCGTTCTTCGGCTTGCTTGATAGCACCACGGTTCGCAACGACGGCCAGCTCTTGGGGCAACAAATAGTTGCGCCCGTACCCGCCTGATACTTCTTTAATTTCACCGGCTGAACCAAGATTTGCGACATTCTTGATTAACAGCACCTTCATCTTTGTTGCCACGATTGGCTCCTTACTCGGACTCGGCGCCGATGCGTGGCATCGGCATACACGCACCTGCTGAAAACATGCTCCCCCCATATTACCACAGCCGAACGGTCAGGGTCAAACCGAGTTTGCGCGAATTCCCTTGCACGGTACGCTACAATGGAGCCAATGGCGCCGTCGCCGGTGCCACACAAAGAAACGTGCATGCCAGTTGTGGGAGTAATACAACAACCGAATGGATAGCACATTTATTTCGTGGGACCAGATTGCAGCAGCACTCCCTGCAGTCCAAGCCGATGCACTCGTACAACTCGCCACCACGGCGATGACGTATGACACCACCCTGTACATCGTGGGGGGAGCTGCACGGAGCGTCTTCCAACAACACCCCATCACCGACCTTGATATTGCGATTAGTCGGATCTCGCCCGAAATCGTGCACGCCTTGGCTGCCGCCATCGGTGGGCAGGTCACACATCACGACCAATTTGCGACGGCCACAATCCGCATGCCACCGTCACACGCATTACCAACCATTGATGTGGTGCCAACCCGCCAAGAACAGTACGCACACCCAGGCGCATTACCAACGGTCACACCCACAGACATTGTGACCGATCTGGCGCGTCGTGATATTAGCGTGAATGCCATCGCCATTGCCGTTGTCCCCCATGGACGCTGTCCCGTCTATGACCCATTTGACGGGATTGGTGACCTACGGCGGCGGGTGGCACGGCTGTTGCATGCGGCGAGTTGTGTGGATGATCCGACGCGTATCATCCGCATGGCACGCATCGCAGTACGCCTCAACCTACGCATTCCTCAGCAGAGTGTGGCAGCGGTGGCCCGTGCCCGTCAGGCACACGCCATTGCCCGAGTCTCGGCACATCGCTGGCTCCACGAATTACTGAAAACGTTGGCTGAACCCGACCCTGGGCGTGTATTGGCGCGCCTCCAACGGTGGGGCGTCCTCACTGCCATACACCCCGCCTTGCGCTACAAGCGTGCCATGCACACATGCCTCCCCCACATCCCGCAGCAGCACCGGCTGGCGGTGATGGTATGGCATGCCACACCCACAGACCTAGCCGCCTTACTCCGCACCTGGCATGAACTTCCAGCGAGTATGCGGCAAATCCCCTCCCTCAAACGGGTTGTCAGCACCTGGCGTACCCATCCAGTGGAGCGCCCCAGTCATATCGCATCACTGCTCCGGCCATTCGAGTCCGCATTATCTGCCAGCATCGCCATGGTTGATCCCACCTTGGCGCGCATGTATACCATATGGCAACAGGCCATCAGACATACCCCACCCATGTGCGTGAGTGGTGCCGATCTCGTAGCGGCAGGACTCACCCCTGGTCCTGATATTGGTGCCTATTTGGCACAATTACGTGACGCATTGCTCGATGGGCGTGTAGATGCTACCACGCATACCGCACAGCTGACATGGATGCTGGCGCACCCACCAACTTCACATTTGCACAGACAATTGCTATAATAAAATGCTATACTAAAACGTATTGCACGTAATGCTACACGTGGGGGAGAAAACACTATCTATGGATGGCAAGCACATTACATTTGGCACTACCGGCTTCGACGATCTACTCGAAGCGCTGCGTGAAGCAACCGAACCTCAAGATATCACATGGCTGGCAGAGCGTTACATTGAGATTTTGCGCACCATTGCCCAATCGGAGGAAACTGAGTAATGACGAACCTCCCGACTTTCACAGGCACACCTGCAGAGCGGGCACTTGCCGAGCAAATCCATGCGGTCATGCGCATGCAAGGGCGGTTTTTTGCGCATGATGCACCCATCCGGCAGCGCTTGAGCAAT
>JBEANH010000136.1:0-4686 GCA_041165505.1 Chloroflexota bacterium
TTCATTTCCTGCCGCACAATCGGTGGTTACCACGGGACATTTGGCAGCCATCGCTTCGATTGGTGGGATGCCAAATCCTTCGTAGCGACTTGGTGCAAGCAAGACATCTGCTTCGAGGAGCAGTTGAACCTTGCTCGCTTCATCCACGTTGGTGCGTATCTGAACCTGATCACTGACGCCAAGTGTCTGAGCTAAAGTTTCGAGTTGTTGGCGCTGACTCGTGTTGTGCGTCACCATCACGAGTTGAGCCTTTGGTTGATGTGCCAAAATCAGCGGTAGAGCCCGGACCGCCAAATCCCAGCCTTTGCGGGGGACGAGCTGTCCTATGTAGAGGATAAGCGGTTGGTTGGCACGGGGACGTGTAGGTGCACCAAGATACTTGTCGAGTTCGACTGCATTGGGCACCACGCTGATACGGTTGGCAGGTACACCGAGGCCAACCACGACATCCTTTTCGTGATGTGAAAGCGCCAATATGCCATCGTAGCGTTGCAATGGTGCATGAATGAGGAAATTGCGCACACTACGGCGTGGGTGTTGTCCGCGTCTGATGGCTTGCCAGAGTTGGCTACTTGTCATAATTAATTTTTCGGGGGTAAGTGGGTGTTCGAGGGGGCGTTCGCGGTCAACCACTAGATCGCCATCATGCAACATGCCGTGTGGTGTCAGTACCATCGGTGTACGCCCGCGCCAATGCCACTGTGCCTGATACGCCATCAAATGGCGTAGATGATGGACGTGAATAATATCTGGTGTGGGGAGCTGTCGTGCCAAATGCCATAAATCACGGGATACGAATCCCACGGTGCTACAGCGATAAATGGTCAAATTCGGCAGAAATTCTTGCTGGGCGGGCATATCCGCATTGTGCGCATATTCGACGGCACTGACCGTGTGCCCCTGGGCGGCAAGCGTGCGAGCCAATAGAAATTCTGGGCGACTCGGAAAATGTGGGTCGAATCCGAATGTGGAAATCATCAATATGTGCATGCTATCCTCGTGCCATTACAGCGGTGTAGACCTGTTCAACACGATCGGTGACTGCAGGCCAGGCAAACTGTGCGGCCCACGCAGGTGCAGCAGTAGCAAAGGCGTTTCTGCGGGTGGGATCGTGGATGAATGTGCGTATGTGTGCGGCCAGCTCCTCTGCGTTTTGCGGAGTAAAAAAGAAGCCGGTACGCTGTTCGGCGACGACTTCGACGAACCCGCCAAAGCGTGATGCAATAACGGGCACGCCGCAGGCCTGCGCTTCGACGAGGCCAATGCCGAATGTTTCACTGGCAAAACTTGTGGCCACTAATGCGTGAAACTGTGGCATCAGCCGAGCAATCTCGTGCCGTGGTACTGATCCTAAAAACGTGACACGCGTGGAAACCGCGAGCGCGTTGGTTAATGTGACTAGGCGGTCACGATCCACCCCGTCACCGGCAATGGTAAGCGTTGCGTCGGGGACTTGGGCCACGGCGCGAATGGCTGTTTCTACACCCTTCCACGGTTGAAGTCGCCCCACAAAGAGCAGCTTGAGTGGATGTGGTGGCAGGGTTGGAATGGGGTCTGGCACATGAAACAACTCCGTATCAATGCCGTTGTAGACCACATCAATGTCAATCGGGTAGCGTTGTTTAACTGTGGCGGCATTAAACTGGCTACAACTCACGGCGCCATCCACGTAGCGCGCCAACCAGCGATCACCGCGGTAGTAATCTTCGCCGTGACAGCCGAGAATGACTTTGGCACCAGAAAAGCGCCCCGCAATCAGAGCCGGTAAGAGGTCGTACGGTTTTTGGATGTGGATAATATCAAATCGGTGTTGGATGAGGTACCAAATGGCACGATGTGCCATGCTGAGTCGTTCGAGGAGCTTGCGTTCGGCGTATGCACGGCGTAAACCGGGAATCCACGTGAAGCGCTCACGATCAATGTATGGGAATGTCTGGACAGTCACGCCAGGTGCGGCTTCGCGGACCGAACCGTTGCCACCGATGACGGTGACGCTATGCCCACGTGCAACAAGGTTGTTTGCAAGATCCCACACAAAACTTTCGACACCGCCATATTTGGTGGTGTTGGTGAGATTGTAGAGTGCAATGCGCATCACAGTACTCGCATAATCCACGCTTTGAACGGAAGTTTCAAGCGGAAGAGTTGTTCACGGTCACTGGCATCGAGTCCACCACAGAGGCGCAGTGTTGCCCCAAACAGCACCAAGTTTACGACACCGATAACCGCATAGCCGGGAATGAGTTGCAGACGTGCCATCAGATCGGTCGTTGCAGTCGGGACGGTAATGAGAAAGGTGCATGCATAGATGCCTAACGCCATCAGTGATGTGGCAGCCACTACGCGTCCGCTGAACTGCCAAGGCCATACCAAGTTGAGCTGGCGCCAGCCCCAGAATGTTGCCCAGAGACCGGCAATCACACGAGCAATCCCATACGCGAGTGCCAATCCGACCACGCCGTAGAGTTCGCCCAGCCATATCCCTAGTGGGATAACAACCAGCGTCAGCATACGCCCGATGGTCACGATAGTCAATTTCTCGTAGACAATCATCACATTGTGTGCAACGGTGAGTAGGCTTTCAAGAAACAGACAGGGAACAAGCACGTACACGAGTCCTACCGCATCTGCGTATTGAGGTGTCAAAATCAAGAGTGCAGGTTTGGCGAGGAGCATCAGTGCGACGCCACCAGGTACGAGCAACAAGAGTTGGATGCGCACAATCGAGGCAAATGCACCTTGGATGCTCCCACCTTCCCCGGCGCGGACCCGGGTAAATAGCGGCACGGTGATACCCACGAGTGGCGTGTACAAGTATGAGAGCACCATGCCAACTAGTGACGCTCCCGCCCAGAGCATGGCGGCATCGCTCAGGCTGCTGGTCAGATAGACGGCAAAGGATTTGCCCGCAATGAAATCCGTCATGGTCATCAAATAGGAGACACCGGTGTACTTGAGAAAGCCGTTCGGCAGCCAACGTGCTTCGTGTGGGGCGGGTGTTGCAACCACATCGTGCCCAGCACGCCAAATGCGCACCACTTGCCAAGTTGCGACCAGTACTGCGATGGTAGGTGCAAGTGCCGAGGCCACCAGGATGCCGACAACGCTCCAGCGTAGCGGGTCGGCGCTGGCCTGTGCTCCCACGATAGCAACGACTGCCAGGATTTGAGGGAGGAGCCCGGCCATTAACGTGATGCCGTTCCACGCACGTTGCTTAAAAAAACTGTTGAGATAGGCCATTAACACGTCGTAACAGACCCCCATGGTCAACAGGACGATGATGACCGCAATGAACATCCACCCTTGTTCGTGCAAGATGGTATGTAGCAACGTCTGTGCCGCACTATCAATGCGGGTATCAGCCTGAATTTTGTCGGCGAGGGATGCAAGATACGACTGTTGTTGGAGCGCCAAGCCCACCGCAATACCGACGAGGAGGAGGGCTTGTGCCAGAAACACGGCACCAATGAGACGAATGACGGCATTCGGTCCCCGGGTGCGCATGGTTTCGGGGATGAACTTGGGGAGGGCACGTGTGGTGCCCAGGTCAATCCAAGTGCCAAACGCCGATGCTGCACCGCTCACCAACGCCAACAGTCCATATGCGGCCACAGGTAACACGGTGAGCTTGAGGGCGGTTGCGGCGATTTCGGCGAGCATGCGTAACGGTACAAAAAACGTATTCCACACCACCGCACGTGAGACTTGTTGTGACAACGAAGCTGGTTTCTGCGCCTCTGACATTATGCTTCTTTCGTGAGGGCCAACTCAAACATGCCTACATACCAAGCCCGTTGTGCTCGATAGGCGAGGTGCTCGAGTCCGACGTAGCGGAGCAGGGCGCGCATCCGTTGGCGGCTCGTTTTTTTACTGACAAAACGTCCATCTCGTAATGCGACTTCGTTCATGTCTGTGGTGCGATAGCCGATGCGCTGTGCTAACGCAACAAACTCGGGATAATCAAAATAGTGCATGGCACTGAGGCGCTGCATGTCGTTGAAGCGGGTGTTGGCTTTGCTTCTGCCACGCCGTGCAATGTACCACTCAGCGAGTGGACGCGGCCACCAATTGATGCTGGGGATGTGGTAGTGCGGGTCTATCCACGCACGACGATTAATTGCTGTCAGGAGCACGCGCCCACCGGGGGTGAGCACACGATAGATTTCTTTGAGCACCGCAACAGGGTCTTGGACGTGTTCGAGCACGTCCCAGCAGACAACCACATCGAATTGTCCATCGCCGAAGGGGAGGTGTTCGCCGGCAGCATTTACGATGGGAATACTGAGCGCATAGCGGTCTGCACGGAGTTGCACAATCTCGCAGTAGGGGAAATTGTATTCCGAAACGGTGACAGAAGCACCGTGCAGTGTGGCCGCCACCGCAAATCCTCCCATACCCGCACCGAGATCGAGTAAGCGTAATCCACGCAACGACCCTGCGAATTCTTCGATTTGTGCGATACGTTCTGTCTGATACTGCTCTTGGTAGAGACGACGTTCACGCCAGGTCCGATAATCACGTCGCCATGTCATGTGCTGGAGCCACGGATCAATGGCGTTTGCGAGTGCATCAATGGGCAGGTGCGCGTGTGGCGGTGAATTGTTCATGGAATCACCATCGGTGCACGGTCAATGCGGATGACCCACAGGGAGAGTGCGCTCGTAATCGTGTAAAGGGTGGCAATCA
>JBEANH010000137.1:0-4649 GCA_041165505.1 Chloroflexota bacterium
CCATCGAGAATCAGGCGCTGCTCGAGTTCATCGAGATAGCGTGTCACACGCATGTGGTACGCCCCATCAGTTTCGTTGGGGGTGAGCGGTAGCTCGGGCAGACTCGCCACCAGCGTGGCTGCTGGCGTCTTGTTGATCACTTCTTGGCGCAACTGGGCGAGCTGCTTGTAGAGCCCTGCCCGGGCGTATGGTGGGATGAGATGGCTGATAATCGCAGCCCCACCGCGCCGTTTGGCAATATTGGCTTCAGCCGGATTGTTGAGCGGATAGAGGTACAACTGTGGCATATCGCCCATCACAATGTCGGGCCAGCACTCGGACGTCAACCCGAGTTGCATGCCTGGCAACCATTCCGCCGTGCCGTGCATGCCCACATGCACGATGGCATCCGCCTGCCAGACATCCACCAGGTAGCGATAAAATGCCACATACTGGTGATGAGGTGCGTAGTCGCGGTCGAACAACATGCGCATCGGGTCTCCGGGGACACCGAGTGGCGGCTGTACTCCTACAAACACATTACCCAGCTCGAAGCCATCCAAGCGAATGGCATCGTGTCCTTGAGGGGCAATTTGGCCGGGAGCAGCTCCCCACTTGGCATCCACACGGCGCAAAGTTGCATCAGCAACCACTTCACGCAGTTGTGACACGGCCATGGTCACATGATCACCCTGACCACCCTCCATGTGTGCCAGCCGTTTGGCCAAATCAGCCACCGTATCCGGTATTCGCCCCACACGATAGCCGTCCTGGTGCATGCGCGCCAACAACGCATGCAATGTGGCGGGCACATTCAGCAATGCGGCCGTACCTAGGCGCCCAAGTCCTGGGGGATAGTTGTAGAGCACCATGGCCACACGCCGTTCAGATGCCGGCTTGCGGCGGAGTCGCACCCAGCGCTCGGCGATGGTAGCCACCCGTTCAATGCGTTCGGGGATAGTTACAATCTCTTGGTCGGCGAGCGCACCGATAATGACCGGCGAAATGCTGCCATCCATTTCGGGTAAATCGTACATGATGACCGATTGCATCGGGGCGATACCGTGCTGGTGCCAATCTTCGACGGACTGCATCATCAGTGGCTGCGCCACCATATATGGCACGTCAATGGCGCTCATAATCTCCGCAGCCACATCACGATGCGCACCCGGACGGGTTGAGCCCGCAGGGCCACCCACCACCGCAAACCCCATGGTGCTCACAATGAAGTCAACTTTTTCTTTGGCAATCCACTCACGCAATATCACGTGTGCCTCGATCCCACTCACAAAAATGGGCAATACTGCCAATCCTTTGGCTTCGAGGGCGACAATCAGATCATTGGGGTATGACTGTTGTTGGAGCAGGTGTTTGCGGAAGACGAGCAACGCCACGAGCGGTTGACCACGCCGGTAGCGCTTGGTCTTCATCGCCCAGCGCAGATAGTCGTGATGATCGGCGAAGAGTTCACCACTTTCTGGATGAAAACACCCCATCTGCGGAATCATGCGCACTGCGCCAACCGTTACAGGAACACCGAGACAGTCTTTGACGATGAGTTTGACCATGTTGGCCAAGTTCGGCGCATCAGGTTGATTCCAGTAGATGTTGACACTCAACCATGTACGGAAGTCTTTCAGTTTCGCCGGCATCAACGGCAGTAATTTGACTGCCGCCTTGGTAAGTTTGGTATATGCATATAGGGTGTCTTCGTCACGCCCTTTGGTGATGAGGCGCAGAATCGCCTGCATCGGCTTGGGCATGCTACTTTCTTTGCTGGGATCAATGCGATAGTCACCAATTTTGGTCAGCGCCATCACTTCGGGCATGCTTTCATAGGCAAACACCGCCTTGGCACGTGAACGCTTGAGCAATTCGCGCAACCAATCGGCATCTTCACGGTCATTGATGAGCGAGATAAACACCACATCGGCATCAGCGACCGCCCGAGCCAGAGTTTCGTCCCGTTGATGCACATGGCCATCATGGAAGCGTAAAATCCGCACTGATACACCGTCACGTTGCAAGATGTCTGACACATCACGCCATACATGGGCATTGAAGCGCTCCATCCCGTTAATCATCGTCAGGGTAGGCATGGGTTATCCTCTATTCCAGCAATATGAAGTATCCATCATCGTTCATACATCCAAACATACGCGCATTGCGTTGTACTCAGTACAGGCATATTGTAAAGGAGGTTCTCCTATGGCACGTACGCTACTCCTACTCGGTGTCACACTGGCATTCTTTTTGCCGTTGGCATGGGCCGTGTTGATGACCTGGGTTAATTCTGCCCCCACCAAGCACTAGTTCATTCCCAGACCGGCGTTCCGTGACACACGGGACGCCGGTTTAGTGTTGTACCAATGCCACCGCTGCCTCAGCAATATCCCCACCACTCGCCTGTGGCAAATAAATATACTCACCGTCGAGCAAATTCGCCAGTGTACGCCCCTCACCACGGCTCAAATAGCTCCGTTGTGTGTCCACCACTACCGACTTTACCCCTGCTTGTGCAACAGCCCGTGCCAATGTGGCAACTTCACCAGCGACATCTACCCCACTTTGCACGGCCACATTCCCACGCCCATCCGTGAGAAAAATGGCAACGCACTGCATGATGCCACGTGCCTGCGCCTGTTTGGCGATTTCGATACACCCCAGCAATGCCGCAGCCAGGGGCGTGGTGCCACCCGTTGGCAACAAATCCAACGAACGACGGGCCAGTTCGACGCTTTGTGACGGTGGCAAGAGGACGTCACACTGCACGCCGCGAAACGACAACAGTGCCACACGGTCGCGGTGTACGTAGGCCTGTTGCAACAAATGCTGTACCGCTCCTTTGGCCTGGCGCATACGGTTCAGCGCCATACTGCCACTGGCATCCACCACAAAGCAAAACAACACCCCCGCCTTGCTCCGGTAGCGCTTGACGCGCACATCGTCGGCGCGGAGCACGACCACCCGCGTATGCGCCGGTGGGACACGCAACGGTTGCCACGGGGCTGCCGCACGGAGCGTAGCCGACACATCAATGCGGGCACGGCGTGCATCACCTGGTGTACTGCGAATATGGCGCCCACGAGTGCCGGCAACAGCCCCGCGTGATCCGCTCCGGCCACGTCGTATGGTACGAAAGGGGAGATCGGCTAAATTGAGGGGCAATTCACTCGTCAGCGCACTCAGCACTTCTTCATCGGGAATCGAAAACTCGTCGGAGTGCGCCACCGCCTCACCGGGCGGCTCATTGGCATCGGTTGCTGGGGGCGGCGTGTCGGCTCCCGCCGCAGCATCGTCTGCATCGGCTCCAGGTGGCGGTGCAGGCGGTGGTGCCGATTGTTCGGGGGGCATTGGTGCATCATCTACGATGTCACGTGTTGCACGCGGCAAAATCACTACGCGTGCTGCCATATCGAGATCATCGTGGCTCACGCTAGTGCGCAGATTCATGGCCGCAGATGCACAGGCTGCCGCCACCGCGAACAAATCAACGCGCTGGCCCTCGACACCTGCGCGTAACGCAAGATCAACTAGCTGCGCCTGTTGCGTGTCATTGATGTGTACCTGTGGCAATAGCGCACGCGCTTCTGCGACCAGTCCTGCTTCGAGCATACTCATTTCGTGCCATTGCGCCAAATCAACACCACGATGCCGCAGCAACACCTGATAACGTTCTGCAGCCGGAGATTCACGGGGAAGCAGTACCATCAAGCCGATACGGTCGAGCAAATGCCGCCGTGGTAACCCTTCGGCAGGGTCATACGTACCAATCACGCGGAAATCGCATGCGTGCTGTTGGCTGATTCCCTCACGTTCGATGCGCACATGGCGTGTATCGAGCACCCCTAATAGGACATTCACCACCGCATCGGGAAGCAAGTTCAAGCCGTCCGCATACAAGATGCCGTGATGCGCCCGTTGCAGTAACCCCGGGCGTACCATGCGCCGACCAGTGCGCATCGTGGCTTCGATGTCAATGCCACCCAACAATGCATCTTCATCGCTCCCCAGTGGGAGTTCGACAAAGGGCGTATCTGCGCCAAAAAGCACCGTGCTGGCCCGTGCCAGCGTACTTTTGCCAGAACCAACCGGCGCACCGATTACCACACCACCGAGGCGCGCATCAACGGCCAACAGCCGGAGTGCGTCAATCGCCACATCAACGCCAACCATGCCTGCAAACGGCAATGTGCTGGTCATACCGACCCACCCGTGGACTCAGGCTCTTCGTCACTGGTGTAGCCCATCCCCGAACCAAATATGCCCATGCCGGGAAAGAGTGCTAGATACCAGGTCATGTCGGTAGTGGTGGTGTTGCGCGGGCACAGCCACATCCCCGCAATGGTGCATCCTACCACTACCATGCCAGCCATCACCCATGACCGATATGCGATGAGGATGGCCAATGTTAGCTCGTATTGCCAGGCAGCAGCGATGCCCAATAAACACAACACAGTCATTACTACACTACGCCGCATACCTGCCCCCTTGCATGTGCATTTGCGTTGCAAAAGATTAACAACATGTAGCGCCGAATTGATGATTGAGATGCGGTACGTACGCTTGTTAGGGCGATTATACCATGCAGAATTTTCATCGTCTGCATCGCTCAAGTAGCCGTGTTTACGCATCATGTATGCAATAGTTACACAAAATGTAGATATCAT
>JBEANH010000138.1:0-4963 GCA_041165505.1 Chloroflexota bacterium
TAATCCCACCGTGCCGGTGACGTGGTAGCGTGGGCGCTCGCCCCATATGACAGGGGGGTCGAACGGGACGACGATATGTGCCGACGTGCCGTGTTTAGTGAGTACTGTATCAAACGTCTGCGTGGTCATGATGCTGGATGCTCCCTCAAAACAGTTGCACAAGCCCGCTTTGCGGCGTTATGGTGCGTGGTGATTGACACGTGGGCGATTCTCGATGGTCTGGAATTCGCGGACCATCTCCACGAAGCGTGTCACTGTTGTTTCAAACATCAGCTTGCCGAATTCGGCGGTGGCTACAGCCGCGTCACCACAAATGCCTTCTTTGGAAAAAGAGCTCCACCAGGCCTGATAGCTATACGCGCTCGGTTCGGGGTGATCCCAGTTGAAGTATTTGAGTTTGAGTTGCCCCATGTCACGGTAGGCTTTGTCCATCTGCACCAGGTCAGGGAAACTGTGGAGCATCATGGCCGTCTCGTATTCACATGCATGAGCCACACTGCCCCAGCCGCCTTTGCGTTGGCTGTCGAGCACGTCGGCTACCCTAGCTCACAAATAGCCTGATTTGAGCCATGTCCATTGACGATTAGAATATGCGTGAAGCCGTGACGTGCCACCGATATCGCTACTTGCGACACGTAGGCTAGACAGACTTCCATGCTGACACTGAGCGTGCCGGGGAAATCCATGTGGTGCTCGTCGAGCCCCACCGGAATCGTCGGGGTGACGAGGAGGTCGCCGCCGGCACGCCGGCCACATTCTGCGAGCACCGATTCGAGGATGTCGTTGTCGGTGGAAATGGGCAGGTGTGGGCCGTGGTCTTCGACTGCGCCAAACGGAATCGCGACGACGGGTTGTGGGGTACGCGCCAACACCTCTTTGATTTGCATCCACGTCATCCGGTCGTAGCGCCACGTTGATTCACTCATGGTATCTCCTCTTTTGGTGAAATAGGCGCAGCGTTCTACCACGCTATTATGCTGAGAAACTACTGTTACTGTATGTCACTCTATCCAAAAATCACTAGAGATTGACGCCTTCTCGTCGCAATAGTTCACGCTGATTGGCAATACCACCTGGCATCTGTGGGTTGAGTTTACCGTCCTTGAGGACGCGCCACCACGGAATGGCATAAGGAGACGGCGTGCCATCGAGGGATACGGTGGCATGTGCGAGCCATTTCCAGTAGATGGTGCTACGCGACGGGCAGGTGATGTCGGCATGATGCGCAATAGCGATGTCGTTGCGGATATCACGCAATGTGCGCGTCTGACCGGCTGGGATGGCCTGAATGACCGTTGCAATGTCGAGTGGGGACGGTATGTACATGGTGTTTGCGCGGAGCCTGGCCGCTTTGGCTCCAGTGAGCACGTGAAATGAACCGGCGGGGGCACGGTGCAGTTTGGTAAGAAACGGTAGTATTGGCATAACTCCTCCGATCATCCAATATGTACTTCGATTTCGACCACATCACCTGCCCCTACTTGCTCGGCCTTTTGTACCACCACTTTGATGGGGATGAGATAGCGCCCGTTCTTGGGAAAAAGTGATGTCTGCCACGATGTGTTGCCGATGCGTGCTGTGACGGGAATCACCCCCCAGCCGTAGGTCACCAAATGCGCCATGGCTTTGATGTCTTGGCTAGGTGCATCGGGAATGGCTACAAAGAGAAAGGGTGCGGGGCCACGCCATTCAAATATTGCCCCTGTCACCGTGATGTTCATAGGTGTACCTGCCATTCTAATGCCAAGATAGCATAAAAATACTCATCCCACCAGATGTCGCCGCCCCGATGGATGCATTGACGAAAGTGCGCTTCGCGGCGCATGCCGATGGTTTCCATTACTCGATATGATGCCACGTTTTCGGGTTGGCAGGTGGCAATCATGCGATGCACATCGAGCACCCCAAATGCATAATCTATCACCGCACGTGCCGCCTCGCTGGCGTAACCACGGCGCTGGTAGCCTGGGTGAATCACCCAACCGAGTTCGTAGGTACGTGGCGCAACCCACGGGTGCAGGATGATGTGACCGATGAGTTGTCCTGTTATCAGCGTGATGGCCAGCGCCTGGGCATCGTCACCTGTTTGGGCTGCCACAAACGCCTGTGTCTGCGCCCATGTCATCTGGTGCGGCGGCACGTACATCATCACCTGTGCGTCACTGGTATAGGCATGTACAGCCGGAGTATCAGCCACGGTGAGTGGGCGGATGTGTAGGCGTGTGGTGGTAAGGGTCGGCATGTGCATGGCAGTCGGGTTCCTGTGGTCACACAAAACGGTTGAGCCATGCCACCATGGCTTCGTTGAATGCGATGCGACTTTCCCATGATCCATAGATGCTATCGGCATGCGCACATCCAGGGAATCGCAGCATTTCAGTGGTACAGCCAGTCGTTTTGAGCACCGCATAAAACTGTTCGGCCTGTTCGGCGGGGCAACGGCGATCCTCCTCGCCGACCAACAGCAACGTTGGGGTTTGGCAGGATGGGGCATACGTGATGGGTGAGCAGCGGCGGTAGATATCGGGCACTTGGTAGGGCGTGCCACCCATTTCACGCACCGCAAAGGTCGGCCCAATATCCGATGTGCCATAAAAGCTATGCAGGTTGGTAACCGGATTCTCGGCCACTGCCGCTTTGAAGCGCTGATCGTGCGTCACCAACCAACAGGTCTGGTAGCCGCCGGCTGAGAGCCCACCACAGGCGAGGCGCTGGGGATCCGCCAAACCGAGCATCACAGCGTAATCCACACCGGCAAGTAAATCCTGGTAGTCGAGGTTGCCCCAATCAGCGTTAATCGCCGTAATAAAGGCATCACCATAACCCGTTGAGCCGCGGTAGTTGACCATCAACACCGCATACCCGGCACTCGTTAGTGCTAGCACGTCAAAGAAAAAGGCATACCCTTGGGCGGCGTGTGGCCCACCGTGAATGTAGAGCATGGTGGGATGAGGGGCGGGGGCATCAGGTACCACCATCCAGCCTTCGACGGGCGTACCATCGCTACTCGTGAAGTGTAGCTCATGCATGGTCGGCCACTGCAATTCACGTCGTATCGTCTGGTTGATATCCGTGAGTTGTTGTTCGTGGTCAGCAGACAACAGCACGAGTTGACACGGGTCTGTTGGTGTTGCCACCCCAAAGAGCACGTCATCGCCGTGACATCCAAACGGGTAGCAGAGGCGTGGACCAGCGGCGATGACACTGCAGGTTTCGGCGCCGTAGAGGGCGATACGCATCAGTTGTACGCTCCCCCCCACCTGATAGCACATCACGGCGGATTGAGCATCACGACTGGCATGAATGACGACCGTTGAATCGAGCCACGGCACCGGCGAATCATCGTGGATGCGTGCGTCGAGGTGGTGTGCCAGTGAAGTGGTGCGACAGGTGATGTGGGTGCCATCATTGGCCATCACGTACAGGTTGTTTTTGCTACCGTAGATGCGCCCATTGGGAATGCCGGCCACCGCAATGTCGTCGTTGGCGAGCCACACGGCCTGTTGAATGATGCCCCAATCCTGGTTGAGAATGGTGTGCGCATCACCGGTGCGTGTCACGATGTCGAGGCGGGCGTTGGTGTCGAGGTTGTCGGGGGCAAAACTCACCAGAGTCAAGATGCGATTGCTATCTGGCGACCAACCACACGGGGTGTGATGGCAGTCGTCGTGGCTGAGCTGGGTGACATGCTGACTGGGGATGTCGAGGAGCATCAGTTGTTTGACAAAACTGGCCACAATACCAATCCCGTCATACCGGGCAATGCTCCGGGTGAGGCGGTAGGGTCGGCTTCGGTCAGTGGCGGGGTTACACGCTGTGGCAAAGGCGATGCGTTGGCCATCGGGCGACCATACTAGTGGTCCGGCGCAGTCTGTGGATAGGTGGGTGAGCTGTGTTACCGTGCCTGTGGCCACGTCGTAGCCGTAGATTTGGGCGGGGTGCTGGCGATTAGAGACAAAGGCGATGGTGCGGCCATCGGGTGACCAGGTGGGGTGGCTATCCACCCATGGGCCACTGGTGATTGCGGTGTCGTGCATGCCTGTGCGTGTCATGGTGCGTAGATGCGTGGATTCGGTACGCTGGGTGGTGTCATACTGCGTGCATGCGTAGAGCACGGTTTGGCCATCGGGGCTCAGCTTTGCCGTGGCGATGAGTGCAAAATGAAACATGTCGGCGTTGACAAACGGTCGTGGCATGGCGTGCTCGCTTTCTGCGCTGTGGCGAAACAACACATCCGAAGATAGCCGCTAGGGAATAACCGAGAGACGAGTGAAAGCTCGCGCAGTCGGATGCCGTACCTGCCACATGTCAACCAATTGCTGTGCATTTTGTGTGGCGGTGGCATGTTCGGAGTCGAGCGCGAGGTCGTAGTGCATGTCGCGGTGTACCACCGCCATATCATTGGCGGCCTCGCCCGGGCTGCGATTGCCACGAGCCTGCTCACGGCGCACGAGTTCAGGCAGGCTACAGTGCAATGCGACGAGATAGACATCGAGGCCGTGCAGGCGTGTGATGAGATCGTTGCGCCACTGCGTGTTTTCAATGATATGATCACAGACCACGTTGTTCCCCGTGCTAGCCAACGCATGCAGACACTGGTGCATGCCTGCAAAGACGTGTGGACGCATCTGCGCCCAGCCATCGTGGTGGGCGCGAATGAAGTCCATCGGGAGCGCATGGCCATCGAGAAACAAATCAAACGAAAAACGCATAAATGGTAGTGGCGCAATCTGCTGAAATGCCCGTACTAACGTCGTTTTGCCCGCACTCGAGGCACCATTGATGAGAATAATACTCCCCGCGGGCATTGTCAGCGACTCACATCAATCAAATCGCGCAACATGGCGGCTGCGGTGGGCATGGGGCCACGCTCGGCAGATGTGGCACTGGCACGTCCCGAAATATCGGTGTGGTAGACCACACCCATCTCCCATCCCGTCATGCGTGCCAGTGGGTGGTCGAG
>JBEANH010000139.1:0-4559 GCA_041165505.1 Chloroflexota bacterium
CTGGATGCCACGGGTCTCGTGGGCACTCAGTGTCTGGCGAAACGTGAGCAACTCGAAGACCAAACACGCCACCAACGTGAAGGCGGCGATGTGGTGCAGACTGGCCAGCAGGGTGGATAACAGCATGACATACTCCTGTTTATGCGAGAAAAACTATGCTGGTGACGCAAATGTGCCTGCTACACGCGCAAGCGCAAGTGGCCCGCCATGACCCACATACCAGCGTGTGGGGGCATAGCTGAGTAATCGGGAAATGCTCTGATGTACGTCGTGGATATCATCGATAAAGTAGTGGTAGTTGGGATGTTGTGGGCGCAGGACGCCACCCCACCAGCCACCCATCATCACGTCACCAACAATCGCTTCACCGTTGCCAAAGAGCAACGAGAGCGAGCCTTTGGTGTGCCCTGGGGTAAAGATGATTTGGCCATCCACACCGTATGCCTGCAGCGACGTTTCTGCGCTGAGCACGATGTCCGGTGTGACGGGGTCAAAGGGCCTGACGAGCATGGCGGCGACCAAGCGTGCCTCGAAATTGCGTGGAGTGACGATGCCGTTTGTGCCCGTGATGAGGTTGTGTGCATCGGCTTGATGGATCATGGTAGGCATACCAATCCGGCGTGTGAGTTCTGCGGTAGTACCAGCGTGGTCGATGTGACCATGCGTATGCACGAGTAAGGTGATATCGCGCGGCGTGAGACCAGCGCGTGCGATGGCGCGCATGATGGCGTCTGCATCACCAGGGAATCCGGCATCGACCAGGATGGCGTGTTGGTCGATGACCAGATAGGCGTTTGAATAGGGCAGTGGAATGCGGATGATGCGCATGGATGTCTCCTGTGGTGGCAAATCGCTTACGGACGTGCAGTGATGTCAATGAAATCACGATTGGTATAACCGCCGTTCCACATATCGACGATGCGCTTGATGATGCCATATTTCTGGTTGAGCAGGCGATCGATACGGGCATGGTCGTTGCTATCGAGCATGCGCGCCTGGGCAAAAAGGCGCGCCCCGAGTGGCTTGCCCCGCGCATCACATGGCTCAATCTCGACGAGTGGGTTATTGCGGATGCGCTTGACTTTGCTGGCGTTTTGACCAGAACGCACATACAAATGTGGATGCTCAATGACAAACCATACTGGCGTCGCCACTGTTTCTCCCGATTTGCGGTATGTGATTAGGTTGATGTACTGGTGCGTAACGAGGTCGGCAAATCCATCCATGGCGGACTCCTTTCGCTATGCGGTCGGGTGTATATGGTGCTGATACCACGCAATGGTTGCAGCAAGAGCCTCGCGCATGGGCGTTGCATGCATGCCAAATGTTGTTTCGAAACGTTGTGAATCGACGATGAACGGCTTTTCGAATTCGTACATCATCTCGACTGTTTCTTTGGCTGCTGGAATAAACAGTCCGCCTAGTTGCATCATCATGCGCCCCATCACGCTATACCGCACCGGCACATTGAGGATTTGCGCGGCGTAGGTCAGCATCTGGCGCTGCGTGATAGTGGGCATATCATTGGGCACATGCCATGCCAGTCCATCTGCGCGTGCATCGTTGCCGAGGATGACCATGGCCCGACCAAAGTCAAGCGTATAGGTGTGGGTATGTGGCACATCAATATTGCCTAACAAGTTCGCTTTTTTGCCTTGAATCAACGGGATAAACGTGCGTTCACCCATGGCCGCACTCGTCAGCCCCCACGGCCCGAAGTAATCTGACCCACGGGCACTGGTAACCCGCACCCGTCCGGCACGATGAGCCGCAAAGGCATCTTGGCTGATGACACTCCGCGCTACGCCTTTGCGCGTCTGCGCATGATGCGGCAAATCTTCAGTCAACGGCGCACCGTGCGAGTCACCATACATGTAGAGGTTCTCGGCAAGTACGAGTTTGGCATTGCTGCCCGTCAAGCCAGTAAGAATAGCTGTTTGAAGTGCGGGGAATCGTTCGGGCCATTGATGATAGTCAGGTTGTACCGTGTGATACACTACCTGCGCCTCGGCACACACCGCCCGCACCTGCGCTGCATCGTAGAGGTCGGCCGCTACAATCTCGACATCGGTCGGCACCTCGGCCATTGTGCCACTGCGACTGACCATGCGCACCGCCTCGCCGCGTGTGCGTAATTCGTGCATGATGGCGCGCCCAATTGCACCCGTACCCAAAATCACCTGTGTTGCACGCATATGCTATACCTCCTTCTGACCATCATTGGCCGACAAGCGGGACCGAGCCGTGTGTCGTCGCCCGACCGCCTCAACATGCTCCATGGCAGCCCCCAAGCCAAACTTGGGCATATTGCCGTACACACACTCGTATTGATCAGGATTGACCATGTACGTCTCGTGCCAGATGCCCACTGAGCCATCGGCGCCGACGGCTTGATTAAAGCGCTTCCAGGCGGCGATGTGGGGGTCTGACGGATTGCGGGCAAACTCCTCGAGGTCGTCGAACGAGCGCCAATACTGCACCAGGACGGGCCCGCGCATGTTCCAAAAATACTCGGTGTGCAAAAACCCCTTCTCAGGATGCGTATACAGCGTGCGCATCATCGGCCCCATCGCAGCTGCTACTGGTGCCCACTTATCAACACGCCACCATTTATTGATGCGCATGCCAATCAAAAAGACGACGAACGGCTCAGTTGTTTGGGCGGTAAACCGCCCGGGGAAAATACGACTCACAATGACTCCATTTCGCAATACCAGACACAATCTAATTCGACGCAACACCAACCACGATGCGTTAGGGGCAATCAACCAATCCCTGCATGTACGGGCGCTGGGTGTGCAGTAGGTGCAGTAGGTGCAGTCGGACGAATCAGCAGATAGGTGATGACTGCGCCCACCAAACAGAACACCGCAGCCACCAAAAACGCCGTTGACCAGCCATAGACGGTACCTGCGGTAATCAAGGTCGCATCAGGGGCAGCGCCGAGTTCGGCCTCGCCGCGGGCAACCGCCGCATCGGTGAGAGCTGCGATCTGGCTGCGTGCCGACGACGACGCAACCGTCACGAGAATGGCCAATCCAATTGAGCCACCCACCTGTTGGGTGGTATTGAGCATGCCACTGGCAATGCCCGATTCATCTGCGGCGATATTCGACATCCCGGTGACCGTCGTCGGCACAAACACCATGCCAACGCCACTCGCCATCAACAAGAGCGGGAGCAGCATGTCGACGTATGTCGCTGACGGACTCGTCATCTGCCACAGCCACACAAATCCCACAGCCGCGATGGTAAACCCGGTTGCAATTAACACGCGTGGCGTACGGCGAGCCACAAGACGGGCCGAAATTTGGGCCGAGACACCAAGCATGAGCGCAACAGGCACCGATGCAAATCCAGCTTGTAACGGTGAGAATCCGAGGATCTGCTGCAAAAACAGCGTGACAAAGAACAGGCTCGAAAAGAATGCAGCAGACCACATGAGCCCGGTCACATAGGCGCCCACTCGATTACGATTGCTGAAAAAATGCAACGGCATCAACGGCGTCGTAGCGGTGCGCTCGATTATCACAAACATCGTGAGCATCAGCACCGCCGCGCCAAACCACGCCATGGTCGTGATATGCCCCCAGCCGAGTTCTGCGGCCTGGATAGTTGCATATACGAGCGAGATTACGCCGGTGGTAGCCGATACCGCCCCCGCAATATCTAGTCGCACCTTCATGCGTGCTGATTCAACCAGATAGATGGGGGCGGCAACCACCACTATAAGCGCGATAGGGGCATTCACAAAGAGCACCCAGCGCCAATTCAACAGGTCGGTGAGAATGCCACCCAATAATAGACCGAGTGCAGCGGCGGTGCCAGATACCGCACTAAACACGCCAAAGGCGCGGGTACGTGACGGCCCCTCAGCAAAACTTGTCGTAATCAGCGCCAGTGCGGTCGGCGAGGCTAGGGCACCGCCAACCCCTTGCAGGCCACGGGCAATCAACAAGTGCGTATCGCTTTGTGCGAAGCCACCCAATACACTCGCCACAGCGAACACCACGTTGCCAGCCATAAACACCGTACGACGACCAAAGATGTCGCCAATGCGCCCCCCGAGCAACAACAGGCCACCAAAGACGAGTGTATATGCATTGATAACCCATGACAGGCCTGTTGCACTCAGATTGAGTTCGGCTTGCATCGATGGCAGTGCCACGTTCACGATGGTGTTGTCGAGCACAATCATCATCTGTGCGCCACAAATGACCAATAATGCGATGGTCGCATTACGCGGTTGCACTTGTGCATTCATCCCCTACCTCCTCTGACAGGCATGTCAGCAGCTGCTCGCGACCAATATATACTCACACATCACACAAAAGATGCAGACCGTCGATACAACACAAAGGATGTAAGCCATAGCACGAATGCAAGCGGTGCAGCAATCCAGTCGTCAATAGTAAATGGTGCTTGAGACAGCACAAGTGCGAATAATGCGCCTGTCAAGTTAAAGAAAAATCCAGCATACGCCCACTCTTTCACGAGAGACGGCACTGGTGCCCATAGTGCAACCACTCCCAAAATCTTCCACACACCTAATATCATGA
>JBEANH010000140.1:0-4549 GCA_041165505.1 Chloroflexota bacterium
ACTAAACACGGCACGTCGGCACATATCGTCGTCCCGTTCGACCCCCCTGTCATATGGGGCGAGCGCCCACGCTACCACGTCACCGGCACGGTGGGATTAGTCGCAGTGCGTGGCGCGCTCACGCAAAGCGCTGGGCGCTATGTGCTCATATTGGGGCCGGCATGGATGCGTGATTGCGGTATGGTGTGGGGCAGCATTGTTACCGTATGCCTCGCCCCCGAAGGTCCCCAGGCTGATGCACTCGCAGACGATATTACGACGGCACTCCAGGCAAACCCAGCGGCACACGCCTTTTTTACCGGGTTACCCACCTTTTATCGCAAAAAATACCTACGCTGGGTAGATGCCACCAAACGCAACCCCGCAGTACGCGCCCAACGCATCACCGAAATGGTCACATTGCTTGCCAACGGTCAACGTGAACGCCCCTAGCAGCGCACATGCCGGCGCTTGAAGCCGATACGCCCTGCGGCCAGCGCTCGCTCAATGGCCGTTGCCGGTGATTGGTTGATGGGTGTGGGGAGTGTGGTTTGTAGCTGGGTGGCGGTATGCAACGCGGCCGCGTGCAGCGGGCGGTACGACACCCCCACTGCCACCACCACGCGCTGCATGGCCGATTGCACGGCACGGGATTGGGATGTAATGGTAGCGGGCACCGCATCGAGCAACGCCTGGATGGTCGCCTGCGTAAACTCGTGGTCTGGGCGTGACCCGAGCAACCACTCGTAGCAACTCCAGCCTCCAGCCACAATCGCTTCGCTGGGGCTGGCCATGAATTCTGCTGCCAACGGTTGGGCAAAGGCAGTTTCGGCGAGTGAGACGGCCACCACCGCTTCGGCGATAAATGCGCAGTAGGCCTGATCCATCCATCGTCGAAAGTCAGCTGGTGTCATGGCGTCTACATCACAAATCATGCCGGCGAGGTACATTGCATCAAACACGCCGGTGGCATACAGGGCTTCGGCGGTGGGTTGATTGCCGTTGATGGGGCGGGCGATTGGCTTCATGGCGCCCGTTGGGGCACCATACACCGGCTCGCGGACGCCTTGCGCCAGGTAGTATTTTTTCATGCGCGGGGTGGCGAGTGCCGCAAGGGCGGCGAGGATGTGGTCTACCGATGCCGTCATACACTTTTTCCTCGTAATTAGTCTCCCAAAACTCATTCCACGTGCTGATTTTACGCTAAAATGAGCGGACGACATATTCATTTTATTCCAGCAAAGGAATGATTCATCATGCGCATTTCGCGCCATTGGTTCGTTGCAGCCGCCGTTGCCGGTGCCCTGATTATTTCGGCAGGGGCACGCACTGCACCCGGTGTCTTCATGCCGCTACTCAACCAAGAATTCGGCTGGAGCCATGCCGCTATCGGCTTTTCTGTCTCTATTGGGCTGATTCTCTATGGTCTAGCTGGACCATTTGTGGGGACGCTGATTGCACGGATTGGCACACGTACAACGGCCATCATCGGCATGGCATTGATTATTGCGAGTGCGGTAGCAGGGATTAGCATCACCAGTGAGCTCGGGTTCACCATCTACTGGGGTGCCATTAGTGGGCTGGGCACTGGCATCGTCGGCGGGGTACTCGGCGCAACAGTAGCCACCCGCTGGTTTGTGGCACAACGTGGCTTCGTGCAGGGGCTATTTGGTGCAGCGACGAGTGCCGGTCAGCTGTTGTTTGTACCCCTGCTTGCACTCATCGGTGCAGCGAGTGGTTGGCGCATGGCGTCACTGGTGTTGGCAGCAATCGCGGCCATCCTGCTCATCCCCATCGTGCTGTTGGTGCGCACCGACCCCAGTGATGTAGGCCTCGGACCATACGGCGGAGATGCAGTCCCACGAGTCGCCCAACAGGCCGATGCCGGAATTATGCGCAACGCAGTACGCAACCGTGATTTCTGGTTACTGGCAGCAACGTTTTTTGTGTGTGGTGCCACATCCAACGGCATCATTGGCACACATCTCATGGCACACGCTGTCGAGCACGGATTCACCACCAACGTGGCGGCTAGCGTCTTGGCACTCATGGGCACGATGAACTTTGTTGGCACGCTGGTATCTGGCTGGTTAACCGACCGTTATGCGCCCCGGCGCCTGTTGTCCATCTACTACGGCTTTCGCGGATTGTCGCTGTTGCTGTTGCCGTTCGTGCATGACCCCATCGGCTTGTCCGTGTTCGCCATCTTGTTCGGGCTCGATTATATCGCCACTGTGCCGCCAACGGTGGCACTCACCAACGAAGTCTTTGGCGGACGCAACGTGGGCATCGTCTATGGCTGGATCTTTTTTGCCCATCAGGTGGGTGCCGCCATGGCGGCCTGGTTGGGGGGAGTGGCGCATGATGCCACCGGCGATTACGTGATGGCCTTTCTATTGGCCGGGATTACTGCTGGCATCGGCAGTGCGTTGGCAACCCGCATCAGCAAACCGGCCACACTCGCAACGACCCCAGCCTAAACCACCACTGCCCCGTTCCGCTTGCGGAACGGGGCAGTCAGCTCGTCTGCAACACACTACAACTGTTGCCACACCGCTTCAGCCGACAATGCGCTGTTGTCAATAATCCAAGCCGGATTGATGGCATGACTCTGCAAACAGCGCAACTGATGCTCCGCATTGGCACGACGCATCTCCTCACTCAGTTGGGTGTCGTGGTCGTTGCCACGCTGCGCTTGGCGTGCCATGATGGTGGCGAGTGGGGGGCGGAGCACACCAATGCGCATCACCACCCCAGGAAGTGCAAGTGCCTGTTGGTAAAACAGGAGCGGTTGCGGCGGATCCTCGTAGAGGATGAATTCGATGACCACATTGCTCCCACTACGCACCGCAACGGTTGCATCAACCACCACCTGCGCTTGGATGAGGGCTTTCTCGGCATCCGTACGGAGCAAATGCGGATCACGTGGTAGTCGCGCCCAATAGGCATCTTCCGAGTACATCGTCCAGCCTGGTTGCTGACCAATATACGTGGCCAAGGTGGTTTTGCCTGCTCCCGCTGGACCAGTAATGAGTATGACTTGTGCCATCGTACCCTCCACAACTCAGGGAATCACATGCCATCATCCCCTACCACAAAAATCCAACTCTCACACCAAATAGGGTGCCGTTAAACCATGCCATGCTACTCTGGAGTGCGATAAACGCAAGTAACGCCAATATCATCACATGCCCGGCGCGCCCACGGCATAGTCGCCCGAGTGCGAGGCCGGCAAAACTGGCAACGACGGGAAAAATAAAAATCATGTAGCGTGTTGCATTGAATCCACCAAAGACCTGCGCCACCAGCAACAGCCCCGTGCTGGTCATCATCGCCACGGCCATCTGCCACCAGCGATCGCGTGGTGCCAGAATAAGCCCTACGATGGCCAGTACCACAGCAATCCCTAGATAATGACCATATACGCCGTATTTCCACACCAAATCCCACCACCGCGTTTGCCACTCCATCTGTGTGGCAGGATCGTCAATGTAATGCGTGTAGAGTTGTTCGTAAATCAAGCGCACATATTGACTATAAAAAAGCCCACCCATTACGACCACCACACCCCACCACCACCATGCCATCTGGCGCAGTTCGCGGAACGCAACGGCAATCGTATACGCCAAATGGAGAGTCAAAAAGGCGCCAAAATGCCCCACGACTGTCCATGCCATGGCAATCACACTGAGCATGGTAATGCGCCACAAAGAAGTGGCGATGGCCATCATTCCCAACCACTGCCCGATATTTTGGGCAACGGTGGCCTGCCATTGCATCAGAAATCCAGCTGGTAACACCACATACAGGCATGCCATCAATGCAATACTACGGTGCGACCATGCGAGCCGTTGACACATCCATGCCACGATCAAAATGGTGCTACTATCCACGATGATTGCCGTAAAAATCATGACATAGTGCGTAGGGAACACCGCCATCAGCGGCAACACCAACGGTGCGAGGAGCTGGTAGACACCAGGCGGATAGGGGTAGGTCTGACCTTGGCCGTCGGCAATTTGATAGAATTGCCCGCTAAAGACCCCCACAAAACGATTCACATGAAAAAAGAGATCGGTGCCGAAATAGCCTGGCACCAATGCACCAAGCCCTTTGATGGCCACATTCGCCAACATGGCTTGACCAGCAATGCGTTGCCAAATGGGGCGTGACTGGCGCGCCAACACCCACCAGCCCACCGCTACACCTGCCACCACGAGGGTCAGCTGTGGTGCATACATGATGCTCTGTGCAGCAAAACGCAACAGCACCGTGGTTACCACACCAATCACCACCCATGCACGCCACGGATGTATGCGAGTTGCCACCACCCATGCGAGTACGCATACGGCCACAATCAGCGCCAGCATCCATAGTAGCGGTGCTACTGCACGCACCCCCGCCGCTGGTTGTCCACGCATCCAGTCCACGGCCACACATATTGTGGCTAATTCGGTATCACTGATTCCCTGCATATCACAGCGAATCGCAATATAACTTCCCTGGGCAATATATAGATGATGGTTGCGCACCCCGGGTGTAGGGAGTATCGCCACCGCATGTGTTTCAT
>JBEANH010000141.1:0-4447 GCA_041165505.1 Chloroflexota bacterium
TCCTTGACATCTATGTTCATTCCTGACAGACACTGGCCGCACAAGGAGCAAGCCTAAGCCCCAACCTGTAGCTTTGGGCCGCACAAGAATCGAGCCTAAGCCCCAACCTGTAGCTTTGGGCTGCACAAGAATCGAGCCTAATCCCGAACACCAACAGAATATCCTACCTATCCTGCACATCTATGTTCATTCCTGACCGATGCTGGCTGCACAAGAATCGAGCCTAAACCCCAACACCAACAGAATATCCTTCCTGTACATCTATGTTGATTCCTGACAGACACTGGCAGCACAAGAATCGAGCCTAAGCCCCAACCTGCAGCTGTGGGCCGCACAAGAATTAAGCCTAAGCCCCAACACCAACAGAATATCCTACCTATCCTGTACATCTATGTTGATTCCTGACAGACACTGGCAGCACAAGGAGCAAGCCTAAGCCCCAACACCAACAGAATATCCTGTCTATCCTGTACATCTATGTTGATTAAATACATCCCTGTCTACGCCATGGCATGTCGGTTCGCCGCCGAGTATATCCCTGTCACTCCATGTTCAATCTGACGCTCGATGTCACCGAGTAACGCACTCGCCCCAAAGCGGAAGCGATCCGCGTGGAGCCAGTCCTTCCCCAACTCTTCATCAATCAACAGTAACCAATCGAGGGCCTGTTTGGCGGTACGAATGCCCCCAGCTGGCTTGAAGCCGACGATGTGGCCAGTCTGCTCGTAGTATTCACGGATAGCCCGCATCATCACCAGGCTGACGGGCAGTGTGGCATTGACTGTTTCTTTGCCAGTTGATGTTTTGATGAAATCTGCCCCTGCCAGCATGCATACCAGCGATGCGCGCGCCACATCGGTGTATGTCCCCAGGTCGCCTGTGGCCAGAATGGTTTTGAGGTGCGCATCGCCGCAGGCCTGGCGGTAAGCACAAATTTCGTCGTAGAGCGCCTGCCAGTTGCCGTTGAGCACGTGGCGGCGCGAGATGACGATGTCTATTTCGCGGGCGCCTGCCGCCACAGAGAGCTCGATTTCGCGCAGGCGCGTCTCGAATGGTGTCAACCCGGCGGGGAATCCAGTCGATACCGCGGCCACGGGGATATCGTTGCCCTGCAATGCGGCTACTGCGTAAGGGATCATCTCGTGATACACACATACCGCCCCCACCGTGATGCCTGCACCCGCCATGCCCATGGCCTGAAGCAGGTCGGTGCGTACGGGCTGGCGTGCTTTGGCGCAGAGCCGACGCACGGTGCCTGCAGTATCGTCACCCGCCAGAGTGGTCAAATCAATGCAGGTAATCGCACGCAGGAGCCAGGCGAGTTGGTAGTGCTGTTTGACACTGCGGCGGGCGGTGTGGCTGGTACAGCGCCGCTCCACCGCACTGCGGTTGATGACAGTGGCGTTGATCCAGCCAATGTCCAGCGGCATGATGGCGGGGCGGGGATGGTGTGACATGCAGCCTCCTTGGTGCAAAATAACCTGTTGTAGGCATTATACTCTGTCCCCTACACATTTCGTGTGTTTGCGCTTGTGTGGGAATGCTACAATATTCATATCAGCCGATTTTGCCGACATTCCATATCCCATTTCGTTTTCCAGTAACCATGAAAATGGGGGCACACATGCCGATTATTTTGCACAACTGTCGTGTCATTGATGGCATCAGTAATCAGCCACGAACTGGGGTTGATGTGATTGTGAGCGGTACGACCATTGCCGCCGTTGAGCCAACCCGTCCACGGCAGTCACACGAAGGTACTCTTATTGACGGGAGTAGCGTTACGCTGATGCCTGGTCTGATTGATTGTCATGCCCACTACACACTCGATCCATGGGCGGCCAATCCCTTTACGCAGATTGCCAGCGAGCCGGTGGGTATGACGATGCTCCGTGCGGCGCGCACTGCCCGTGATGGGCTCTATGCGGGGATTACCACGGTGCGCGATGCCGGTGCCCCACGCCAACTCAACTTCATGTTGCGTGATGCCATTCATGCGGGACTGATTCCAGGCCCACGCATCCTCGCCCCTGGGTGTGCGATTACGATTACGGGCGGGCACGGCATCACCTTTGGCGTTGAGGCTGACGGCATGCATGAATTACAGCGTGCGGTGCGCGCCCAGATGCGCGATGGTGCCGATGTCATCAAAATCGTCGCCAGCGAGGCCGCCATGCTGACTGGCCCCGAGGCCGGCGTCGAAGAACTCACCCAAGACGAAATCAGCATGTTGGTGCAAGAAGCCCGCCGCCGGGGCTTGCGGATTTTTAGCCATGCACAGAACTCCACCTCCGTGATGCGCTCGGCACGGGCCGGTGTCGACAGCGTCGAGCACGCCTTTCTCGCCAATGCCGAGGCCATTGCGACGCTGCGCACCCACAATGTGACGCTGACGCCCACACTGGCCGTCACGCAAGTCACGCTCGAACGTGACGACCTGACGCCTGCGTTCCGCGAACGCATGCTGCGCATCCGCGAACAGCACTGGTGGTCGTGCGAGGAAGCCATCCGCCAGGGAGTCAATGTCGTAGCTAGCACCGACTGTGGCGAGCCCTGCATCTACCCCAGTCTGCTGTGGCGCGATATCTGTCTGCTCCATGACCGCGGACTCAGCCGCATGGATGCCATCAAAGCAGCCACTAGTCGAGCAGCCGTATTACTCGGTGTCGAGTCCCAGGTCGGGAGTATTGCTGTCGGCAAGCAAGCTGACATGATTTTGGTGGCAGGCAACCCTGCCGATGATTTGGCCTGCTTGGCGACTGTTGCCCTGGTCATGAAAGCCGGAGAGGTGGTATACCGACCATGAACATTACCCCACACGACGTCATCAGTGCCCAAACGCTCATCGCCAATCACTTGGTGCGCACACCACTCATCCACTCTGCGCCGCTCAGCGCTCTGGTTGGTGCCGATGTCTGGCTCAAGTGTGAATGTTTTGCCGAAATCGGCTCGTTCAAGGCGCGTGGCGCACTCAACTGCCTGTTGCACCTCAGTGATCCACAGCGTGCCCAGGGTCTGATCTGTGCCAGCACCGGTAATCACGGTGCTGCCATGGCCTGGGCCGCCACCACCATCGGGGCACACTGTACAGTCGTGGTCCCCCATGGCACCCCCGACATCAAAATGCAAAACATGCAGAATGCGGGAGCCCGAGTCATCGTAGATGGTGGTGATTGGGGAGAAAGTTGCGTGATTGCACGGCATATCGCGGCACGTGACCAGCTCCTCTACCTCGAGGATGGCGAGGATCCGTTTATCATGGCGGGTGCGGGCACGGTGGCCCTCGAAGTGACCCAACAGCTGCCACACGTCACCGACATGCTAATACCTGTGGGTGGTGGCAATTTCGTAGCAGGCTGTGCCATCGCCACCAAAGCCCATGGCTATCCGCAACTCCGCCTCTACGGCGTACAATCCGATGCGGCGCCAGCCGTCACCGAATCAATGCGTTGTGGGCAGATTGTGCAACGCCCGACCACGTCGTTTGCAGGTGGGATTGCGACAACATCACCTGTACCCGAAGCCTTTGCCATCATGCAACGCTACGTGGATGACATGCTGCTCGTGCCTGAAGCGTCGCTGTACACGGCAATCGGCATGCTGGTACGCATGCACGGATTTGTGGTCGAAGGCGCGGGCGCGGCACCGGTCGCCGCGTTACTCCAAAACACTGACCGCTTCCGTGGGTGTACGGTCGTATTGGTGCTGTCTGGCCGCAATCTCGATGCTGCGTCGTTGCAGTGCGCACTGGCGTCGTAATTACCACACATCCCCTGTGCGCCAATCACATACCCATGCCACTCCTGGCTGATTCAGATGCAACATTTTACTCAGCACCATCAAGCCCTCATCTTCGTCGGCGGTGCGACTGATAGTGCCGTGCTCATCAACATAACTCTCAGCCACAAACCGCTCCCAGCCAAATTTGGCGTAGAAATCATGCTCCCCAGTAGAAAGCATGGAAATAACAAAATCACGAGCTGCCATGTCAGTGATTTGGCGCATAATTTGCCTGCCAATCCCCTGACCCTGGCGTGCCGGCCATACCGCCACCCCCTCGACATATCCCACGGTGTATGCGGTGCCTGCAATCGTAATGGTGCGCGTGATGAGTGCCGCATGGCCGATAATCTGCTCGCCGTCTATGCCGATGACGCGTACACCGCCGTTGCAGTGATCGTCATCGGCATCAGAGAAATCTTCCTCAAAGGCCGCATTCATGAGGAGTCGAATGGCAAGGTGTTGCGCATCGTTGAGTTCGTGGTCACGCACGGTGCGATAGATGAGTGGTGGCATATATTTCCTCATTTTTAAAAACAATCCACGTTTCATTATAAACGCTGGGGCATGGTATACCATGCCCCAATTCGGGATATCGTATCAATCAGTTGTGGAAAAATTACACCGCCAGGAAATTTTTCAACATGGCGTGACCATGCTCCGTCAT
>JBEANH010000142.1:0-4425 GCA_041165505.1 Chloroflexota bacterium
CTCTATGAGCCCGTCAACCCACTGCCCGTTGATGATTTGAGTGTGGTGATGACCACTACACGCCCCATCATCCCCAAAATTGACCCCGTGTATGTCTCTGATTATTGGTTGAACGGAAGTTCATCGTCCGACACCACCAGTGATGACGGAAACGAAGAAGATATGGGTGCGGCGGTGGGTACTATGCCAACGACCACCTCCAAGGCACCCTATGCACATCGCGATACGCGTATCGCCTTGCCACAGGGGATCACCATTGATATCGGGCAATCGCTCGACCATATCATGGCGATGCACGGTGATGCCATCGTACACGCCATGCGCAGTGCCATCGAAAAAGACACCATGAAGCGTTTCGTGATGTTTGGCAACTTGGTGGCTGCCGAGCTCGATGTACGCTCGTTTGGCAAAAACGAAGTCCGCTCAATCACCGAGTACATCGAAGATGAGCGCGAAGAACCCGTGCTCGACAAAGACATTCTCGATCACGTGTTGCGCATCAATCCGCGCTCGGCCGACTACGAACGACAGCGTTTTGCCCTCAACGTGCGGCTCCAAAAAGAACGTGAGTTGGAGTTTGTGGGTGTTGCTGGTGCGAATCTCTGGGCCACACGCAAACTGCTCGACAAAATCGGTGCCAACAAGCGCATCAAATCGGCAGACATGGCAGCACTCGTCAATCACCTCGAAGAGGGCTTCGATGATAGCCTGACAATGACATCTGCCGAGACGTTGGCGCAACGGGGTGCCATCGAACACAAGCTCACCTTTTTTGAGTGGGAATACGGCATCCTGCCGTTCACCGATGCCATAGCTGCCATTCTTCCCGACAAAGTCGTAAGTCGCCAGAACAACGCCATCTTGACATTTGAAGTGCCACAGCGCGGTTTTTCCGCCAACATCAATGTCCGCTTCCCCCTCGTGGGGACACGTGGTGGTTGGCTCCAAGGCTTCGACGAACTCTTTCACGAGGTGTTGGTACCCGGTGCCATTCTGACCATCACCCAGACCAACAAACCCAACGTGCTCGCAATTTCGTTCAAAGAAAACGCCGAGCGCACCGAAGAGTTGCTCTACGTGGACGACAGCAAGAAGAAGAGCAAGTTTGCCTTTGGTGAGATGACCTTTACCGTGGCCGTGGACGAGGATTCATTGCCCACACGCCAGCACATCGGCAACATCCGCAAAGTCAAGTTTTTTGAATTCGCAGAACGCAAAAACATCCTCGCCCTCATCGAGAACATCTTTGAAGGGTTTGGCAAAGAAGTGGGAAGCAAACAAGCACCCGCCTATCGCCTCGAATTCGAACAGCTCTTCACTGTGGTCTCCATTTACCGCTGTGTCACACGCAGTTATCTGATGAATACACTCACAGAAGCAGAACAATGCACATTGGTCAGTGGGGCAACAGGCACCTGGGAATGTCGCGTGGATGCAACCGAGAACGAGCGTTCTGCTGGTGCTTCCGGCTACTACAACGACGAAGACGACGACTAAGCGGGACTGCGATAGTCGGACGATACGAGGGGCTGAGCAGTGCTCAACCCCTCGTTGTCATCATCACAAAGGGAAAACGATGACACAACCAACCACGTTGACCGGCATGCTCGAATTGTTGCGGACACCGAGTGCCATCACGCGTAGCCGTTTGCGCATTTTTTCTGATATGCGTGATAACGATTATCATGCGTTTTGGACTTACTGGGTGCAAATTCCCGTGGACGGACGAATTCGCATCATCACGCTCATGAACGAAATCAGCGAAGACAATTTGGAGCTCAATTTCCGTAGCGTGATGCGCTGGGCACTCAACGACGAGAGTGACGACGTGCGCCAACGCGCCATTGATGGACTCAGCGAAGAAGAACATCCACGCATTATCGGGCCGTTGCTCGAACGCCTACAACACGACCCCAGTCTGGCGGTGCGCAGTCAAGCCGCACTCGCCCTCGCAAAATTCACCGCACTTGTTGGCTATGGCGAACTCACTGGCACCGTTGCACACGAGTTGGTTGACACACTCCACCGTGAGCTCGATGCAAATCAGGCACACGTGGACGTGTATCGCCGCATTCTCGAGGCACTCGGCGCAGTAGCCGATCAACGAGTAGTGGCAGCACTCAACCAGGCTTGGCAAAGCGATACCATGACCCTCCGCGAAAGTGCCCTCGTGGCCATGGGGCGTAGTGCAGACACACAGTGGTTGCCAATGGTACGCAGCGCCCTCCGCCACCCACATGCAGCCATACGCTTTGAAGCAGCCAACGCCTGCGCCGAATACGGTGATGTGGCGGCAGCATTTGTGCCACTGCTGATTGATCTGTGTAGCGAGGATGACAGTGAAGTCGCAGCAGCAGCTATTCATGCCCTCGGTCAAATCGGCGATGAACGCTCCATCAAGGCGCTCACGCAACTCGCCAAGTCGCGTGACGCTACCAAACGCGAGGCAGCCATGACCGCCCTCGAAGAGCACGAGGGTAGCGATGACATCTTTGGCGGATGGCGCCCAGGGACACGCAAACGCGACGAGGACGCCTATTTCTACGACGAGGATGATGAATGATGCACTACGAGCGCATTGCTGATATCCAGCATCCCTATGACATCATCTGTGTGTCGCCACACCTCGATGATGCAGCCTTGTCGTGCGGTGGTCACCTCATCGGAGCCCGCCACCAGGGACAACGCACCCTGGTAGTGACCGTCTGTACAGCAATCCCCCCGGTGTCGGCACACTACAGCGACCTGGCCGTCGAGTTCCATCGCGAATGGGGGCTCGACGAGGCCCAAGCCGTCACCACGCGCCTCGGCGAGGATCGCCACGCCATGGCCATCCTCGGTGCCGACGACATTTGGCTGGGGCTCGATGACGCCATCTACCGCATGCCACAGCACTACAATAGCCGTGAAACGTTGTTTGCCATGCCACACCCCAGCGATACCTTGGCCCACCAACTCGCCCCCATTCTGACACAACTGGTACAGGCAAATCCACAGGCAACCTGGCTCGTTCCAGCCGGCGTGGGCATGCATGTTGACCATCTGTGCGTCTTTGCGGCAGCACAGGCACATCTACCTACGGCAACACTTCGCTACTACGAAGAAGTCCCATATGCACTCGATGCAGAGGTCATTGCCACACGCCGTGCCATGCTCTCGCCACAACTACACACGACACCGATTGGCGCTTATTTAGCCGCAAAAATCGCTGCCGTCACCTGCTACGCCAGCCAGATGGCCGCCTTGTTTGGCGACCCCACCACCATGCCCACCCAATTGAGTAGCTACCACCAGCAGATTGGGGCAGATGGGCCCGCAGAACGCTGGTATACCTGCTAGAGGAGCCGTGCATGTCGTTACCAGCCATCACTGTTGCCTATCCCGATGCACCTCAGTGGGATAGCTTTTGCGACACCCACGAGTATGGCCACCTTCTCCAAAAAAGTGACTGGGGCATGGTCAAGCGAACCACGGGCTGGGAAGATGTGCGCATCGCCGTCTACGACGATGGTCTGCTCTGTGCAGGTGCCCAAGTGCTCACTCGGCGGCGCTATGGCGTAGCGTTGTGCTACGTACCACGCGGGCCACTGTTGTGCGACGACCACCTCATCAACCAGGCGCTCATTGCAGCGATTACCGCATATGCCAAACGCCAACGTGCCATTGCAGTCCGCTACGAACCCAACGTGGTCGCAACAGACCTGGTGGCACACGCATACACCCGAGTGCTTGCAACACACCATTGTCAGACCAGCAGTACGCTCCAACCACAACACACGATTTACACTGCGCTAGACGGCGACAACGATCAGTTGCTCACGCGTATGACCAAGGGACACCGTGCCGACATCAAACGTGCTCAGCGCGACGGGGTCAGTGTGCGCATCGGCTATGGCACACATGACCTCAAGACGTTTATGGATATCATGCGCCACACCGGGCAACGCAATGCGTTCGATGTCCATCAACAGGACTACTACGCACAGGTGTGGCAACGCTTTGGTAGCCACAACAACGCCATCCTGCTGATTGCTGAGCACCAAGGTGCTCCAGTAGCTGCTGCCATGATTGTGGCGCACCCGCACGTGGCATGCTACTTGTATGGTGGCTCATACGAAGCCGCCTTTACCTGTGGCGCCAACCACCTCATCCAATGGCATGCCCTGTGTTGGGCCCGTGACCGCGGCTGCCAACACTACGACGCCTGGGGCATCCCCTATCCCAGCCATACACCACCTGAGGGCGAAGCACCACAAATGGCCGGCTTGATTCGTTTCAAAAAGGGCTTTGGTGGTAGCGATGTCAGCTTTTTACCCGCCCATACACAGGTACTAATGCCGTGGGTCTACCGGCTGGTCGCCCAGCGGTTGTCTCACTAGAAGAGATTGTGATGTGTGACACAGAAAAACTTGCCGAGGCCGAGCG
>JBEANH010000143.1:0-4451 GCA_041165505.1 Chloroflexota bacterium
GGGGCGGTGCATTCGGCCGATATCGAGTATTTCATGGGCAATCTCGACACCAATACCGTCTATGCCTGGGACGCCACCGATATGCAGATTTCGGCACAGATGCAACGGATTTATGTCAACTTTGTAACCCATGGCAATCCCAACGGCGCAGGGATCCCCAGTTGGCCAGCACTGACACCAGGGGCACCAGCACAGTTGTTGCATATTGATGCCACGTCACGGGTAATCACCGACCCGCATCAGTCACGCTATGCGATGCTGGATACGGTGATGGGGTAATACCTTGGCCGGTGGGAGAGAATTCCGCGTGAGGGAGCATTTTTGGTGCAAGAGCGTATCAATGCACCGCCACACCGGCAACGTGTGGCCTCGATTGGCACAGGTACATCATTTTTAATTCTTCATTTTTCATTTTTCATTCATTACGCGCCACACCACATACGCCGGCGTCTGCACGACTTTTTCCACATGGGCAAAATGCTGCTGCAACAACGCCCCATACGCCAGAAAGGCATTGGCCACCAACCACAACGCGCCACCAGGCACGAGATGCCGGGCGGCGGTGGTCACAAAGGCACGGACCATGCTGTCGTCGCTGTGTTTACCGGCATGAAAGGGCGGATTGCTCAGCACCACATCGTAGCGAGCATCACGCCACGGAATACCATCGAGCACATCGCCCCACGCCACGCGCACGCCCGCATCACCAGCAAAGGTGCGTTGCATGCTAGCCACGGCGTGCGCATCAACATCTATCAAATCAACGGTTTGCGCCCCCGCATCACGGGCCACGCCGCCCAAAATCCCCGCCCCAGCACCCAGATCGAGCACGCGCCGACCACGCAAATCGGGCAGGTGCTGGCAGAGCAGGTCGGTGGCGGCGTCGACACGATCGTGTGCAAAGACCCCAGCCTGGGCTGCATAGCTACGCCCGCGGTATCCGATTTGCACCCACGTGCCCAGTGCCACTCCCGGCTGATTCACCCAGGCAGGGTGGCTGGCTGGCGAATCTGATTTGACGGCGGTGATGAGACGCTGATGATGCTTGGATTGCTCGTTAAAGCGCCCAAAGAGCGCCTTGACGTCGCTGGCCGCACTTTTGCCGCCGGCGTCGTTGGCCCCAGCAACGAGGAGCACCCCACCCAGTGGGAGCAGGTGCCAGGCCGCGAGTAGGCGCTGGCGCCAGACTTCGCGGGTAGGGTCAACTTCGATGAGCACCGTATGAAACGCGCTGTCACTCAGGATTTGTAGGTCGGTGCATGTGGTGAGTTGTGTGTGCGCGACACTGGCCGCCATGCCCGCATGGCGTGTCACCACACGGATGGCACGCTCGCGCCACACCAACGCCGGCAGGGCGTAGGCCACATCGAGGCAGAGCACGGGGTCGGCGTATTTGCCACACTCCTGCGCCAGCCACAACGCTGCAGGCGTGACGGCATCACCGGCTGGGAGCCCAGGGCGCGTGTGATAGGTTACGGTGCGCCCGGCGACGTTGATTGTCCTCGGCTGCCATGTGGCCGTGTCATGCATGCTTAGCGTCCATAGAAGCGCACGGCATCCATGTCGAGCGTCAGCCCCAGCCCAGGCGCAGCGGGGATGGCCAACATGCCGTCGCTGTCGAGTTGCCAGGGCGTGGCTACCAGTTTGTCGATGTAGGGAGATCCGGTCAGGTATTCGACAAAATCCGTGTTGGCAAAGGCGGCAGCCAGTTGCAGGTCGGCGGCCAGACCAACAGCCGTATTCCAGCCATGCGGGATAAAGCGCACGCCGTTTTCTTCGGCCATCCAGGCAATGCGGCGCTCTTCGCTGAGGCCGCCGACTTTGGTCACGTCGGGTTGCACGATGTCAAAGGCCCCGGCCTGTAGCCACGGTTGGAATGATTGTCGGCGCGTCAGCACTTCACCACCCGCAATCGGCAGCGGCGCATTCCGTCGTAGCGCCACATAGTCGTCGAGGGCATCGGGTTTGAGGGCTTCTTCGAACCAGTAGACGTCGTAGCTAGCCAACATTTCGGCGGTGCGCATGGCCCATTTGTAGCCCTGAGACCAGTAGGCGTCGCTGCCGCCCGCATCCACCATCAACCAGCCGTCGCCGATGGCATCACGGGCGGCACGCACGATGGCTTCGTCGAGGGTGTTGCTGACGCGCCCAAAGGGTCCCCAGCCGATTTTGAAGGCTCGGAAGCCCTGGGCTTTGAGTTCGTGGAGGTGTTGCGTGATTATCGCAGGCTCTTCCATCAGAATCGAGGCATATGGACGCACACGCTCGCGGTAGCGCCCACCAAGCAAACGGCTGATGGGTTGGCCGGTCACCTGCCCCAAAATATCCCAGAGTGCGATGTCAATGCCGCTAATGGTATGGGTAATCGCACCACCGCGCCCCAGCCAAAAGGTGTGCTGGTGGAGTTTTTCACTGACACGCTCGGGCTCAATGGCAGATTCGCCGATATAGAGGGGGGCGAGCACCTGCAAGGCGCCCTTGACCAGCGCATCGTTGGTATAGACGCTACCAAAGCCGCTAATACCGGCGTCGGTCTGGACTTCGATGAGGGTATGAATACAGTCGTCGGGCTTGATTTCTTCGCTCCAGCCTCCCTCGGGCGACGCGCCGTAGAGACCGATGGCGTTGATTGCACGAATCTTCATTGATTCCTCCCATACAAAAGCGCCCCGCCACATGCGGGCGAGGCGCATACGCATACATCACGCTTAGTGCTTGGGTTTGCCCAGCTCCACGGAACGTTCAAAGGCGGCACGGATGCCGTCGGTGATGGCGGTGCGCAGACCGCCCTTTTCCATGGCGTTGAGCCCGGCCGCAGTCGTCCCCGCTGGCGAGGTCACGTCGTTGCGCAATTCGGCCGGGTGCTTGCCGCTTTTGAGTGCATACTGCAGTGACCCGAGCAAATTCTGTTCGGCGAGTTGCTTCGCCAAAGGACGGGGCAGACCAATCGAGACGCCTGCGTCTATCATCGCTTCGAGGATGAGAAACAGATAGGCGGGACCGCTGCCTGACACGGCAGTGACGTGGTTGATGTAATACTCGTCGTCCACGTACACCGCCTGCCCAAACGAGCTGAGCACCTGCTGAGCAGCCGCTTTCTGGGTATCACTGACAACGGGTGCTGCCGTCCAGCCCGAAATTCCCGCCCCAATCATGGCCGGAGTGTTGGGCATGGCACGCACCACAGCCGCATGGGCGAGACCATCGCGCAGGGTGGCGATGGTGATACCGGCCATGATTGAGAGTACCAGCGCAGATGCGGGGATGTGCCCCTTGAGTTCGGGGAGTACCACACCGATGAGCTGCGGTTTGATGGCAAAGACCACCACGTCGGCGTTGGCCACTGCTTCACGGTTGCCGGGCACCATGGTAATGCCGTACTGGGCATGCATGGCAGCACGCCGGTCGGGGCGTGGCTCGGATGCGGTGATGTTGGCGGCAGGAATCCCGTTGGCAATCAGGCCGCCAATCATGGCTTCGCCCATCATGCCTGCGCCAATCATGCCGATACGCAGATTCGTCATACGTTACACCTCGAGGCTTGCAAACATGTCCACACCGGGGACAGTATATGGGCGACAGAAGGCGGTCACATCCGCCTTGACCTGTGCCACCACCTGTTCGTCGTTGATGTTGCTGATGACACGATCAATGAAGCCGGCCACCACGTCCATTTCGGCTTCTTTCATGCCACGGGTGGTCATGGCAGCCGACCCAAAGCGAATCCCCGACGTGACCAACGGCGGACGCGGATCGTTGGGGATAACGTTTTTGTTGGCGGTGATGTGTGCCTGGTCGAGCACCGCTTCGGCCTGCTTACCGGTGACGTTTTTGTTGGTCAAATCAACCATCATCAGGTGGTTGTCCGTCCCATCCGACAAAATCTTGAAGCCACGCTTCATCAGGCCACTTGCCAACGCCTGGGCGTTTTTGATGACCTGGGCGGCGTAGTCTTTGAATTCAGGTTGCAAGTTTTCGGCAAAACCGACAGCCTTGGCGGCCACCACATGCATCAAGGCACCACCTTGGGCGCCGGGGATGACCATTTTGTCGAGGACTTCGGACATCATCAGGGTGCGACCACTTTTGGCAGCCTTTTGCCCAAAGGGATTCTCGAAATCCTTCCCCATCAAGATGATGCCACCACGTGGCCCACGTAGGGTTTTGTGGGTGGTCGAGGTTACCACATGCGCATAGGGGATGGGGCTCGGCAAGTGCCCAGCGGCAATCAGACCGGCAGGATGGGCAATATCGGCAAAGAGGTAGGCACCCACTTTGTCGGCGATGTCGCGGAAAATCGAGAAATCAATGGCGCGTGAATAGGCGCTTGCCCCCACCGTAATAAGTTTGGGGCGCTCACGTTCGGCCATTTCCAGCACGTTTTCGTAGTCAATAAAGCCCGTTTCGAGGTTGATACCGTATTGCACGAAGTTGTACATTTTGCCCGAAAA
>JBEANH010000144.1:0-4266 GCA_041165505.1 Chloroflexota bacterium
GAGTGTGCCCGCGCGCCGCGCGGCCATGTAGGCGCGTATCTCCCACGGGTAGAGCCCTGGGTCTTGGATGCTGGTGATGCCGTACGACAGGTATGCAGTACTCGCCTTTTGGATGCCGAGGACGGCCTCTGCAGGGGTTTCAGCCGGCAACAATGAGCTGACCAACTGTTTGGCGGCTGCCCGTAAAATGCCGTTGGGTTGTCCATCCGCATCGCGCTCAATGGCACCACCACTCGGGTCAGGAGTATGTGCATTGATTCCAGCCATGGTGAGCGCCACACTATTGACCACGTCCATATTAAACGAACGCTTGAGTATCACCGGGTGCTCGGTTGTAGCCGTATCAATGTCCCATCGTGTGGGCAGGCGCTGTTCGACGAAGGACGATTCGTTCCAACCGTCGCCAATAATCCATTCCCCGGGAGGGGTATGTGTGGCCGCATTGGCAACGATGTCGCACATCTCACGAATTGATTTGACGTTGTCGAGCACGATGCGCGTCATCTTGATGCCCACCTCCAGCATGTGGTTGTGGCTGTCGTTGAATCCAGGTACGACTGTGGCACCGTGGAGATTGATGACCTTGGTGCCGGGACCCACCAGGGCTAGGATGTCGTGGTCTCGCCCAATGGCCACAATGCGGCCGTGGAAACACGCCACCGCCTGTACATGCGGTTTGTGTATGTCCATGGTAATGATATTGGCGTTATGCAGGATCAAATTGGGAATAAATGCCATGGGGTGCCGTTTTTCTTTTTGGTGGTATGTATGGTGACACGATAGCAGTTTTGGAATCAATATGCAACAAAAAGACGCAGAATGCAGAAATAATTACCAAAAGGGTGCGGTGTATCGGGTTCCCCCAATACACCGCGGTGCAATGTGTGGCTATGCCGTTTTCGGCACACTACTTGCGCTGGTAGACCACATTTCCCCCCACAATGGTCATATCAACCTTGATGTGAAGAATGTCGTCGGGGGCGCAGGTGGCATAGTTGGTGTCGAGTACGGCCATATCCGCAAGCAAGCCGGGGGTGATGCTCCCCTTGAGGTGCTCTTCACGCGTTAGCCACGTCGGTGAGACGGTGTACGAACGCAATGCTGCCATACGGTCAATGGCTTCTTGGGGGGCAATGACGGTGCCCTTGTGGGTTTTGCGCGTCACGAGGCTGTACAAGCTGATAAACGGATTGTAGTGGAAGGTGCTGGGGATGTCGCTCGAGGCAATCATCGGGATGCCACGGGCCAAGTAGGTCTTGGCCGGCTTGTATTCGTGTGCCAACTCTTCACCCACATCGCGGAAGAGGTCGTCGCCCTCGAAGTAGATAAATGTGGGCTGGATGACGGCGCCAATCTTGTATTTGGCCATCGCCTGTAGCGACTCCTCGCTGGCAAAGTAGGCATGGATGATGTTGTGGCGATGGTCGCGCGGGTTGGCCGCGACGGCATCCGCAAAGGCCAAGGCGGACTCGTGGTGTGCCCGGTCTCCAATGGCATGGATGCCGATATCCCAGCCCAGATCATGCCCTCGCTTGAAGTAGCGGCGCAAATCGGCGGGATTGAGACGGTTGAAGTCGCGTACGACGCTCTCGCCCACAAACGGCTTGAACATCCAGGCCGTGCGGCTGGTAGTACCACCGTCAACAGCCATTTTGAGCGCCGTCAACCGCAGCATGTCGTCGCCCAGCCCGCTCCACAGCCCTAGGTTGGCAGCACGGTCGTCGAGCTCTTTTTCGATTTCTTCTTCGCGGAAACCGTGCCACGACGGCATCAGTGACGTGCGCACATTGAGTTTGCCGTAACGATAAGCGGCCATGTAGGCCTGCATTTCCCACGGGTAGAGCCCTGGCTCTTGGATGCTGGTGATGCCGTACGACAGGTATGCAGTGCTGGCCTTTTGGATGCCCAATACGGCTTGGTCTTGGGTCACTGCCGGCAACAGATTGCGCACCAGTAATTTGGCCGATGCCCGCAGAATGCCGTTGGGGCGCCCGTCAGCGTAGCGCTCGATGGCACCACCGCTCGGATCGGGTGTGTTGGCGTCAATGCCTGCGAGTGCTAGTGCTACGCTGTTGACCACGTCCATATTGAAAAAGCGCTTGAGCAACACGGGATGCTTGTCGGTGGCGGCGTCAATGTCCCCACGGGTGGGCAGGCGATTTTCGGCCAGGAACGATTCGTTCCAGCCTTCACCGATAATCCACTGTCCAGGCGGGGTGTGTTTGGCTGCGTTGGCAATCAGGTCGCGCATTTCGCCCAGCGATTTGACATCGTCGAGGGCGATACGCGTCATCTTGATGCCCACTTCCAACATGTGGTTGTGGCTATCGTTGAGCCCTGGTACTACCGTGGCGCCATGCATATTCATTACTTTGGTGCCGGGTCCCGATAGTGCCAGGATCTCGTGGTCGCTCCCGATGGCCACAATGCGGCCTTGGAAACAGGCTACGGCCTGTACCACGGGTTTGTGATCGTCCATGGTGATAATGTTGGCATTGTGCAAAATCAAATTGGGGACGAGTGACATGTGTTGACTCCTTTGTCGTACGACTACTTATGCGGTCGCCTTGGCCGCATCTTCGGCAAGGCGCGAGGAAGACTTCTGGCTGGCCGGATCAATGAATCGCGTGGAAACCATCGTGATAATCGCAAAAATCACCGCGATAACAAAGGGAATCTGGTACCCATAAAAATTCATGATGTACCCGGCCGCTAGTGGAACAATCACGGCAGCCACGTGTTGCATCGTCAGTCCCATGGCAATCGAGGGGGCGATATCGGCCTGTGATGCCACTTTGCGCAGGTAGGTGTTGGCCCCAATCCACGAAATCGGGAAGATGATGCTGTAGATGGTGTAACAGGCCAGCACAATCCAGATATTGTTGATGAACGCATAGCCGGCCAGCGCTACCACGTACAGCACATTGGCAGCAGCGAGCATGGGGCGCTCGCCGTAGCGGTCAATCAGTTTGCCCACACGCCGTCCGATCAACGTGTTGATGACATTCACGGCAATCAAGAGCATGGTCAATTGACTGACACTCAGGTCGTAGTTTTCTACCAGAATATACAGCCCAAACGAGAAAAAGATTTGCTGGCGTCCCCCGTCGAGCAGATTGAGCATGTAATAAAACCGATAATCTTTGTGGATGACAATCGGCTCACGTTTGCTCTCGGCGGGGTGCGGGATGCCGTCTTTCAAATTGGGAAAGGCATAAATGGCTACGCCTGCCGCAGCCGCAGCCAACCCGAGCAAATAAAAGGCGCTGGTAAAAGAAAACCAGCCGTACTGGAAGCCGACTGCCATCAACACCATGGCCAGCAACCCCCCCAAATTACCCAGCGACGTGACGGTGCCCAGCACTGTCCCTGCTTTGTCTTCGCTCGTGGTGCTCATCGCCAGTGCATGCTGAGTCTGTAGCCAGGTGTGGTAGCCCATCGAGCTGACAATCACCCACGGTGTGACCGTAGCGAAATCGGTGGCAATGCTAAACAGCGCATACCCGAGTGCCAGTGTCATCAGCGCAAGTGTGGTCAAGCGGGGCAGGGAGAGCCGGTAAAACAGGGCGGTCAGGAAGAGAATCAAAAAGCCGGGTATTTCACGGATGGCAGTAATATAGCCAAACTGAGGCCCACCCAACGATAACACGTCGCGAAAGAAATTAGTGACGATGGCGTGTTGCCCCGACATGGCAAAGCTGGCCAACACGGTAGTCAGCGTGATGAGCATGAAGCCACGCCGGGCTTCGGGAGTACGAAACTCACTTGAAAACATGGTTAGTTGTTCTCCGTACGGTGAAAGATTTCCGCCATCGGCATCTCGAAACGTGCCCCGAGTTCGACCGCCCAGTCGTGCATGCGCTGGTCGAGTTCGGGGTTTTCGGCACCGACCTGACTGGCATGCGCATGGAGCGCATGTAATTTTTGGGCAAAGACGGCACTAATATCAATGCCAATGTTGGGTTGTGGTGACCCCACAATATAGAACTCTTTGACTTTGTGGGGGCGCAATCCCTCTTCAGTCATCAATTCGGGGAAGTCCCACGGGTTTTGCGAAGCCGGATACAGCGCAGCCAATACTGCCGTGCCTGCCGCAATATGGTCGGGGTGGTAGCGTGCCACGCCAAGCGGTGTGCCCCAATAGCGTTCGGGTGACTGACAAATCACGCGCGTCGGCTTGTAGGTGCGCAACACGCGCACAATGTCTTTGCGCAATTGTAGCGTCGGGTAGAGGCGCCCATCAGGGTAATCGAGGTGGATAACACC
>JBEANH010000145.1:0-5813 GCA_041165505.1 Chloroflexota bacterium
GGCATCGCAGCAATCGTGTTGAAGTATCGGCTTGTGCCGACCCCCGCAGACAATGCCGAACACGAGTCCATCTTTCGGGCTCGCCTTGCTGATCCGATGGTGATGCGCCGTATTGCCTTTGAACAAGAACCCTTGATGCGCGCCGATGTGCTCCAGGCAATCCGCCAGACACGGCAGCATGCTACGGCGTGGGGTATTCGCACCAATCAAATCGGTGTCATGGGGTTTTCTGCGGGTGGGCATGTTACGATTTCGGCAGCACTCCACTACACGGCAGATACGCGCCCCGATTTTGTGAGTCCCATCTACCCGGTCTGGTTCGATGTGATTACACCGCGTGCTGATGCACCACCATTATTTATGGCCTTTGCCAGCGACGACGAATATGGCTCGATTATTTTTGATACGGTGGCTCGTATGACCCAGGCCTGGCAGCGCACACACATCCCCGTCGAGGTACACGCCTACGCCCGTGGAGGACATGGGTTTGGCATGATGACACGGCAGTCTCCGAGTGATTATTGGATCGAACGTTGGTATGAATGGCTCACTACCACGGTGCTCTGTTAGTGGGCACATGGAGACGATGATGCGACGACGGAAGCTGTTCCTTGCGACGATGAGCGCCATACTCCAGGCCTGTGGAGTGCGCCCACCAGCCACACCGGTGACACCATCACCACGGGCCACACCCACACCCGTGCTAGAAATGCGCATGGTGACTGCGCCACCCTTTACCACGCATCAGTGCATCGAGATTCTCGTTGACATCTTCCCCCAACCCGTAGATGTCTTTGATGTGGTTGGCAACGATCTGTGGTTGGTGGCCACCCACCATACTGACACGTTGCGTGTCCCTGTTTTTTGGTATCAGGCTGGAGCCACACGGGCCACAAATGCTACGGGAGAATGGCGCGCCCGCATCCAGCTGCCATATGCGGGTGAGTGGCAGGTACAGACGCATTGGGGTGCGCGTACGAGTCGTGTGCAATCCGTGACTGTTACCCACCATCCGCGTGCACATGGCGTTATCCGTGCCGATGCGCGTGGCTTTGCCTTTGCCGATGATACGCCGTTTGTACCCATCGGACTGAATCTCGGTTGGTCAACGCAACGTGGTACCGCTCAGTTGGACGATTACGACCGTTGGTTTGCACGTTTGGCTGCCAACGGGGGGAATGCGGCGCGCATCTGGATGGCATCGTGGTCATTTGGTATCGAATGGGATGATACTCCGCTCGGCGATTATACGGTGCGCATGCCACAGGCTTGGCTTCTCGATGAAGTGTTACGGCTCGCTGACCGCCATGGAATCTTTGTCATGCTGTGTCTCATCAATCATGGGGCGTTTAGCACAACGACAAACGCAGAATGGCAGGCGAATCCGTACAACCAACGCAACGGTGGTCCACTTACAAGCCCTGCGGACTTTGTCACCGATGCACGTGCCCGTGCGTTGTTTGCGCGGCGGGTGCGGTATATCGGGGCGCGTTATGCGGCGTTCCCCGCATTGTGGTGCTGGGAATGGTGGAACGAAGTCAATTGGACACCCATCCAAGACCAGGCACTCGTGCCGTGGTTGCGTGAGATGCGTGCAGTGCTAACAACCGTGGATCCGTATCACCACCTCGTCACGAGTAGTTGGGCGAGTATGGGTGCCACCAATGTGTGGTCAGAAACGACCCTCGATGTTGTGCAACACCACACCTACGAAAACGATGATTTAGTGCGTACATTGAATGCTGCGCGTATTCCTGTCAAGGCAGTGCTGAAGACCAAACCACTGTTGGTGAGCGAAGTTGGTTTGAATGCGGCGGGTGCCACGGTGGTCACGGCAGTCGAGCATGTGCATCTGGTCAATGCGGTGTGGGCGCCCATCATGCTAGGCATGGCAGGGAGTGGCATGTACTGGTGGTGGGATACCTGGGTTGACCCCACCAACCAATGGGGCGTCTTTGCCGGGGTGAGCGCATTTGTGCGTGGCATTGATCTGCGCCAGTTGCGTCCGTTTACGGCGCTGATGCCTGGCATGGTAGTGCTCGGCCTCAAAAACGATACTACGGTACTCCTCTGGATTCGCCACGCCCGCTACACGGCCCGTGATGCGATGCAAGCCTATCAGCAGCTCGCGACCGTTGACTCAGAGTGGCAGTATCAACAACAGGTTACAACGTGGCAGTCGGTGGAGCTACGCAATGTGACCGATGGGCGCTATGCGGTGACGTATTATGGTCTCCCCGCAGACAGTGCATCCGCTCACGATGTGTGTGATGTGCGCAATGCGCAAGGCACACTTGCGCTACCTCCGTTCGTGAATACACTTGCAATACAGTTGCATCGTAAAGTGTAGAACGTGTACTATGGCAGTGAAGGTGGCGTTGCAACCATATTGACCGCTGCTGACGTCACATGTCAACCACACATGATGGGGATGAGCAACAGCGAACCGGTGAAAGGAGTGCATCCATGGAATGGGGCATGATGAACGAATATGCGGTGGTGGTATTTGGAGTGGTAACTGGTGTCGCACTCAGCGCCGTCGCCGGGGTGCGCATCTTTTTACCCTTTTTGGTGGCCGCCATTGCCGTCAAATTGGGTATCATTGAAGTCGCAAACGACTTTGCTTGGATTAGTAGCTGGCCGGCACTTGCGGTGTTTGCAACTGCCGCCTTGACCGAAGTGTTGGCATATTACATTCCAGTGATCGACCATGCCCTCGATGTGCTTGGCTCACCAGCAGCCATTGTCGCAGGATCACTATTGACGGCGTCAATGGTTGTTGGCATGGATGAGTGGTTGCGTTGGTCATTGGCAATTATTGCGGGTGGTGGTATTGCGGGCAGTTTGCATGTCGGCAAGACGTTGCTACGAGGTGCATCAACTGCTACCACAGCCGGTCTGGCAAATCCGCTCCTTGCCACAGGTGAAATGATTGGTTCCACACTCGTGGCAATTGCGGCTATCTGGATTCCCGTGGTGGTGGTCGTGTTGGCGATTATCATGCTGATTCTTTTGGCACGTGCTATCATCCAGCGCCGCAACCGTCAACTTGTATGACCACACAGCGCCTTTATCTGCGAGATGTTGCACCGCTAATCGTTACTGCGACGGTGACGGCGGTGCGTGCTGATGCGTTTTGTACCGATGTGAGCCCCTTTTTTGCGGGTGGTGGTGGGCAACCAGCAGACCACGGTACCGTCAACGACGTGCCAATTACGCAGCTCGTACGCGATGATGCTGATTGCTTGTGGCACACGGCCGCTTGTGCCGTGGCCGTAGGTGAACGAGTCACCCTTGCGGTTGATGGGATGTTTCGCCAGCAGGTGTCGCGCTATCATACCGCTTTGCACATCCTGAACACGCTGGCACTCACCCACTACCAGGCCTGGTTGACGGGTGCGGCCATTGCGCTGGAGTATGCGCGGATTGACATCAAGGTGGATGTGCTCGATCCTGCCATGATTGCCGACCTCGATCTGCGCATGAATGCGGTGATTGCGGCGAATCACGCGGTGCGGGCATGGACAATTGCTGCTGAGACATTTGCCCAACGCCCCGAACTCGTGCGCACCATCAATGTGGCACCACCTGCATACCACGGGCAGATTCGGGTGGTCGAGATTGTGGGATTTGACGCGCAAGCCTGTGGCGGGACCCATGTGGCATATACCAACGAAATCGGCCCGTGCCATATTTTTAAAAGTGAAAACAAAGGCAAACAGAACAAGCGCCTCTATGTGCGTCTGGGATAACCAGATATCGGATGTCTGCACGTATGATGACCGGTGCAGTGATAAGAGGGGAGCCATGGACTACGTCAAACTCGGCCAAACAGGCATGGATGTGTCGCGGATTTGTGTGGGATGCATGGGGTTTGGGGATGCAAATCGATGGGTGCACAAATGGGTGCTCAATGAATCAGAGAGCCGACTTATCATCAAGCATGCCCTTGATATCGGGGTGAATTTCTTTGATACGGCCAATGTGTATTCGTTGGGGGTAAGTGAAGAAATTCTCGGGCGTGCCCTGCGTGACTATGCACGGCGCGACGACATCGTGGTGGCCACCAAGGTGCACGGCAAAATGCGTGAGGGCCCCAACGGTGGCGGATTGTCGCGCAAAGCCATTCTGAGCGAAATAGACCAGAGCCTGATGCGCCTAGGCATGGAGTACGTGGACCTCTATATCATCCATCGTTGGGACTACCAGACTCCGATAGAAGAGACGATGCAGTACGCCTGGCAGTTTCAAAAAGCGCTCTACACGGCGGAAAAACATGGCTGGACACGCTTTGTGTCAATGCAAAACCACTACAACCTAATCTACCGCGAAGAAGAGCGTGAAATGATGCCACTGTGCCGTGCCGAAGGAATTGCATCAACCCCGTATAGTCCATTGGCATCAGGGCGGCTAACGCGTGACTGGAATGCGGATAGCTCACTGCGTGCACAGACTGACCAGGTGGCGCGATCCAAGTACGACAAGACGGCAGAAACAGACATGCTGATTGTGGCACGTGTGGCGGAGCTGGCACAGCGATACGGCGTGCCACGGACACACATCGCCTTGGCATGGCTCTGGCATAAACAGCCGGTGGTAGCCCCGATTATTGGCGCCACCAAAATCGCACATCTCGACGAAGCGGTAGCAGCGTTACCGGTAATACTGAGCAGTGATGATGTGGCCTATCTCGAAGCGCCGTATGTGCCGCATGCGATTGTGGGGCACGTGTAAACGCCGACTACAAAAAGCGTCGTGCATTGGTGGGTGTGGGCATCATACATGTCTCGCGCTGGCCAAACCAGCGGTAGCGGTTGCGCGCAATCATACGATAGAGCGCATTGCGCCATGTGCGCGGGATAATACGTGCACTTCCCAGCAGTGGCCATGGCCAGGTGAGCGTGGCACAAATACGCAGGATGGCGTCGCTCTCTGTGTACGCACTGTTATCAGCAATCACCACAATCGAATCGAGCTGTTGTGCATCAATGCCGTATTGTGCGGCCAGCGTGTGACCGGTTGGGGATTGGAGCGATGCAAACGAGATACGCGCCTGCGGATCGCGTGGAATTATCCATTGGACTGCGCCATTACAGAGATTACATACCCCATCGAAGAGGACAATCATTGGTGTGGTTCTCCTTTCGAATATAGTGTACTATGGGAAGATGAGTGAACAAGGAGAATTGCATATGGCGTGGATTCGCATGATTCCTGAATCAGACGCTGAAGGTGAGCTCAAAGACGCCTATGCCGGTGCCATGGAGCCGTGGGGAGGCGTGGACAACATCATGAAAATCCACAGCCTGCGGGTCGGCACCCTGCAGGCCCACATGCAGCTCTACGTCACCGTGATGCGTGGCGAATCGGAGCTATCACGTGCACAGCGTGAGATGATTGCAGTGGTGGTTTCGGCGGCCAACCACTGCCACTACTGAATGACCCATCATGGACGGGGTCTCCGTCGTCTTACCAAAAACCCGACACTGGTGCGTCAACTCACACAGGACTGGCGCCGTGCGCCAATTACTCCGGCAGAGCATGCCATGTTGGCATATGCGGAGAAACTGACACTTACACCCGCTGCTATGTATAAAAGTGATGTCACTGCCTTGCGGGCTGCAGGCTTTTCTGATGCGGGGATTCTAGATATTAATCAGGTAACTGGATACTTTGCCTACGTGAATCGTTTGGCCGATGGTTTGGGTGTGCCACTAGAAGATTTTTGGCAGACGGTTGATGAAGCAACCGATATGTGATGCGGTAGTAGCAAAACGACGGGTATAGACATGACAGAGCTCGCGCAGATACAT
>JBEANH010000146.1:0-6066 GCA_041165505.1 Chloroflexota bacterium
GTCAACGAACCAAATGTTGCCGTTTTTCATCATCTCGACCATCAACTCGCGCTCGCGCAAGCGCAACAGCTCGGGATTCTGGCGGAACGACTGCCCTTGTACGGTGCGTACCTGTGACTCGCGGCTAGCGGCTTCAATGGCAGCTGCGGTACGTCCCTTTTCGGTGGTCAGTGCAACTTTGGCTTCCTGCTCGGCACGGAAAAGGTTATTGGCTTGTTCGGCTTCAATCTGCTGGCGGCGCTTTTCTTCGGTTTCGATTTGCACTTCCAGGTTGGCCTTTTCTTCGAGCAATTTGGCGTACTGCTCACCCACACTGATATCAATCACCTTGACAGCTTCGAGGTTGACGTAGAGTTGATCCACGGGTGCCTCTTGGTTTTCGCCGGGTGACGTGGTCAAGTACTGGCGGATGCGCTGGCTAAACCCACCACGATCACTCAAGGCTTGATCGAGGGTGAATTGGGTACTCGCCGACTTCAGTGCTTCGCTGATAAAGCCGTCGAGCTGATTGTTGAGTTGTTCGTCACTGACACCGAGTCGCCCATACATGGTGCGCAAGGCATCTGGTGAGGTTTTGCGGCTATAGTCCACTTGAATGTTGATGTCGTAGAGTTGCTTGTCGCTACTCGCTACATTCTGCTGGATTTGGCGTGATTGGCGACGTACATTGACGATTTCGACACGGGTAAACGGTGCAAAGGGACGGAAAAACAGTCCTGGCTCTTGGATACTTTCTACGGCTCCTTGAGTCACAATAATTCCACGGGTACCTTCGTCAATTTGGGCAAACCGAGTTGTGGAGGCACCAAGTGCCAAAATCACGGCAATCAATGCCACAATACCCACCACACGCGACTGCATATTCATACGCTACTCTCCATATACGACGATTTCCATCTGATTTGACGTCAGCATCCAAGACTTGGATGCATCAACCACGTACAATAGCGTACCATGTGCACATTAGAAATTAATGACACGCCAACAGTTCATGGATGTGCCGGGTCGTGTAGCCCATGGTATGATGATACGAGGGTTGAGCTACTAGGAGATGCGGCATGCTTACAGAAGAACTCGTAAAAACGGCGCTCAAAAACGTCATCGATCCCGAAATCGGGCTAGATATTGTCAATTTGGGGCTCGTATATCGTGTGGACATTCTCGACGATGGCAAAACGGTTGACCTGGATATGACACTCACGACACCTGCCTGTCCTGCTGGTCCGCAGATTATTGAGCAGGTCAAACGAGAAGTTGGTGCACTCGGAGATGTCTACAAAGCACTCGAAGATATTCGCGTCAATCTGGTCTGGTCGCCGATGTGGAGTCCAGCCATGATGAGTGAAGAGGCGCGCGACCAACTCGGCTTCTTTTAGGCGGATTACTCCCACTGGACGTGGCTCACGTCCAGTGGGAGTGGGGCGGTTATCTGCCCAACACTGGACCTCCCGCCGCCACATCTGGCGCGGCTTCGTGCGATACATGCACAAAATTCGCGTGGAACCGGCGCGCCAGTGCCACAGCTGCGCTGTGCCATGCATCAACGTCCCCCCATGCCTGGCGTGGATCAAGCGCTCGCGTATCAACACCCGGGCAAGTGGTCGGCATGGCTAAGCCAAAAACCGGATCATGCTGATAGGACACCGCGTCGAGGGAGCCGTTCAACACGGCATTCACCATGGCGCGTGTATGCGCCAGTGGCATGCGTTGCCCGACCCCAAACGCCCCACCACTCCACCCCGTATTGATGAGCCACACGGTGGCACGATGCACTTCGAGGCGGTTGCGCAACAGTTCTGCGTACCGCGCCGGATGCAACACCATGAATGGCGCACCAAAACAGGTCGAAAAGGTGGCTGTTGGTGTTTTGATGCCACGCTCCGTCCCAGCCACTTTGGCCGTATACCCCGACAAAAAGTGATACAAGGCTTGAGCGGTGGTCAAACGACTAACGGGAGGCAATACGCCAAAGGCATCAGCGGTCAGCATGATGATGTGGCGCGGATGCGCCCCCATCCCACTCGGTTCGATGTTGGTCAATATATCAATCGGATAGGCTGCGCGCCCATTTTCAGTTAACGACATGTCGTCGAAATTGGGCATGTGGGTATGGGCATCGAGGACGACATTTTCGAGGACAGTGCCAAAATGTTGGCTAGCCGCATAAATCTCTGGCTCACCGACTGGCGAAAGCCGGATAGTTTTGGCGTAACAGCCACCTTCAAAATTAAAAATGCCGTCACTACTCCAGCCATGTTCGTCGTCGCCAATCATGGGGCGGGTGGAGTCCGTGGACAGTGTGGTTTTCCCCGTCCCTGACAGGCCAAAAAAGACGGCCGTCTGTCCATCTTTCCCCACATTAACACCAGCATGCATGGGCATCACGTCACGCTGGGGCAAGAGCACGTTGAGGAGTGAAAAGACCGACTTTTTGATTTCGCCGGCATAGGCAGTGCCACCAATGAGCACCATGCGCTTGACGATATTCAGGATGATGAAGACCCCACTGTGCGTGGCATCGGTGAGCGGATTAGCCGTAAACGATGGGGCATGCAGAATGGTAATTGTGTCTACGTTGGCGTGATGGGTGCGCCGGAAGAGGTTTTGGGCGAAGAGGGCGTGCCATGGACTTTCAGTCACTAGCTCGACGTTGTAGGCATAGCGCGCATCGGCATTCACTGACGCCTGGAGTACGAACGTGTCGTGCATGGCCAGATGGGCACGCATGCGGTGGGCGAGATCATCAAAAATGCGGGCATCAATGGGTTGATTGACTTCCCCCCACCAAACCTGATCGTTGATGGCTGGATCCGCCACTATATAGCGATCACCAGGGGAGCGCCCGGTGAAGACACCCGTGTTGACCACCAATGCACCGGTGTGGCTGAGATGAGCATCACTACGCCGCAGGCTTTCCTCGACAAGCACCGCCGGCGTCGAATTCAAAAACACATGTGGCGACACCATAGTCGTCATTTGCAGTTCCTTTCGGTTCGCAAATTCGTTGGCAACATCATTGTTGCCCACCTATCGTATCACTGCCTCCATCAAAGAGCAACATCCGCACACCAAATTGGTGCACGGATGTTATCCACGGTACAACGAACGACGACTGAATATTAGGGCCAGACGAGTACGATTTTCCCCGCATTCATATTGGCCTCCATGCGGGCATGTGCCGCCCCCACCTGCGCCATGGGGTAGGTCGAATCAACGACGGCCACAATATCTCCGCAGGTCAGTCGTGGCATCAACCACGTGTGGGCGGCTGCAACTAGCGCTGCTTTGGCACCTGCGGGGGTGCGCCTGAGCGTCGTTCCCGTAATCGTCAAATTCTTGCCGAGGATGACCCCGAGGTCAATGGGGGCTTTGGCTCCTGCCAAAAAACCGATGAGGAGCAAGCGACCACCACGTGCCAACATGGCCGTATTGTCGTCCCAGGCTGGGGCACCCAACATGTCGAGAATGAGATGTACGCCTACTCCGTTGGTTGCCGATTTAACAGCATCCGCGTGTGGTGGATGTCGTGAATCACAGACCATGTCGGCACCGAGTGTACTACACAACTGGCGCTTTGTGGGGGTGCCAGCTGCCGCAAAGACACGAGCGCCCCAGTGATGAGCCAGCTGAATGGCCATACTCCCCACACCACTCGCACCTGCATGTACAAACACCGACTCACCGGGTTGCAGGGCACCCAGTGTAATCAGGTTGAGCCAGGCGGTTAAAAATGCTTCGGGAATAGCGGCTGCCTGCACGTCCCCCACCGTATCGGGCACCGCCATAGCCTCGGCCGCTGGTACACAACAGTACTCGGCGTAGCCGCCACCGGTAACCACCGCCATAACACGCTGACCGACCTGCCATGCCCCACAGGCCTGTACGACATCACCGACGACTTCGAGCCCCAGAATATCGGATGCACCTGCTGGCGCCGGATAGAGCCCGCGCCGTTGGAGAATGTCGGCACGATTGAGTGCAGTCGCTCGCACACGCACCAACAATTCACCGTGGCGTGGTACCGGTACAGGCACCACGCCGACGTGGAGTTGATCGGCGGTTGCAGGTGCGGTATGAATCACCGCCTGCATGTGGGTGGGAACTACCATGCCCAACCTTCAGCACGGGAAGCCCAGAGCATGCCGCGTTCGACGATGGTGCGGGCTTCGGGCACCATGAAATCTTTGGCTACATGCCCGAGCGATGTGTAAAAGACACGCCCTAAATGTGGTTGTCGCCAAGACTTCATTGCTCGGATCAACATGCATGTAGTACTGCTCGGAATGCATGGCGAAATCGGACAATCCAGCGGTAATCGGATCGGTATGATTGGTGATATTGACAGTGTAATCAATGATGTTGCCGGGGTGTGCCACCCACTGCCCACCTACCATGAACTGGTACTCGGTGTTGTTGCGGAAGGCGTCTGCCATACCACCATGCCAGCCCGCATAGCCGACACCTGATGCAATGGCATCAAGAAGGCCTTTTTCTTGCTCGCGGGTAATCGTACTCATGGTGAATACTTGGGTGATGACGCTATACGACATCATCTTTTCGGTGTCGAGATAACTGTCGAGTGTATCCGAGATCGTCACGTCATAGCCATGTTTCAACAAATGTGGTGCAAATAAGTCAACACACTGCTTGGGTTCATGCCCATCCCAGCCACCCCACACAAATAATGCGCTCTTCTTCATGCTCTGTCCCTCGAATCTGCATCACGTCGGTTTGTACTTGCTATCATACACGAAATTAGGTCGAGTGCACAGTATTGGCATTGTCGCCCATAACATCATCACCCTACTTGCAAACAATCAATTTCCATCATATAATGAGCGCAATCAATCATCATGCGTTAAATTATGCATATTTGTGCACCATGAAAGAGAGGTGTCATGCAGCGGAGCATTCATCACCCGCGAATTCAGCAGATCGAACGCTACATCGTGCAACGACGGCAAGTCAGTACCAACGAGATCTGTACGACATTCGACATCAGTGAAGCAACGGCACGTCGCTACCTCGACATGCTCGCAGAGTCAGGGAGTGTGGTACGCATTCATGGCGGTGCGATTGCGGTCAACCAGGCGCCACCCGAGCCACCAGTGATGCAACGCAATCAATGGCAACAGGCAGAGAAGTCCCGGATTGCGGCATATGCGGCCACCCTCGTCGAAAGTGGAGACACCGTCTTTATCAGTAGTGGTACCACGGCATTTGCAGTAGCCCAGCAACTACGGGAGCGGAGTGATATCACCGTCGTTACTAATTCGTTGCCGGTGATTCAGTGTTTAGCAGACAGCAATATCAACATGATTGCCCTTGGTGGCATGTTTCGGCATAGTGAATCATCGTTCATCGGGCATTTAGCGATCCAAAGTCTCGCCGAACTGCGCATGAACAAGATTATTTTCGGGATACGTGGCATTGACATTGTGCAGGGGTTGACCAACGACTATCTCCCCGAAACAATGACTGACCGGGCCATTCTGAGTGCGGGCAAGCGGGTCATTGTGGTTGCTGACCACACCAAGCTCGGGCGGAGTGCCCCCGCATTTGTGGCACCCTTGAGTGCAGTTGATACATTAGTTACTGACTCAAATGCGGATAGCACGGTTTGTGCCGCCATATCAGCCATTGGAGTTCGGGTCATACAAGCGTAACTGCGACGGCGTTCATCACAGTTCAGAGGAGTATAATCGTGACACAACGTGGACAACACACATGGCATGAACTCTGTTCGCAGCCAGACGCATGGCGGGAGGCACTTGGCGTCCTCGTGGCACAGGCAGCGACGATACGTGCCCATCCTGCCCTAACCGACGCAAGTCACATCATCTGGAGTGGCTGTGGTTCACCGTTCTACTTAGCGCATGCGATGGCGCGCATCACCCAACAGCTCGATACACGCCCCACCTATGCCGTGCCCGCATCCGAAGTCTGGTTGAATCCCGAAGCGAGTATTCCACGCAACGCCCGACCAACCATGATTCTCCTGAGTCGTTCGGGCAAAACCACAGAAGTACTGCGGGCCGCAGAACAGTTCCGCCGTGTAGCACCACA
>JBEANH010000147.1:0-4204 GCA_041165505.1 Chloroflexota bacterium
CAGTAGCGCAAGCGCATTCTGGCCACGCCACGGATAGGCACCATGCGCGGTTACGCCCTGTGCATGCACCTTGAGCCATACGATGCCTTTGGCTTGATTAACCACGTTGAATTGCGTTGTTTCACCACTAATCACAAAATCTGCACGAACTCCCTGCTCAATGTGGAGCATGGTGCCATCAAAGCCACCGAGTTCTTCATCACTCACCACCTGGAGAGCAAGTGGATAGGGCACTTGGTGCACCATTTCCCCAAACACGGCACACAGTACGGCCAAATTGGCTTTCATGTCTAGTGCGCCAACTCCGTAGATACGGTCATCCACCCGTGTCGCCTGATATTGGTGCAGTTTACCGGGGATGACATCCACATGACCGTTGAGCACCACCCGGAAGCGATCTGGACGCGTTGTCCCTACATACGCCAAAAAACTATGGTGTCCGTTGCGTTCGAACCACTCCACTGTCACATCTGCAGGGAGCTGCTGGGCGATCAGATGCAGCGCAGTTCGTAACGCATCATGCTGACCAGCATCGGTACGCAACGCAATCAGTTGACTCGCCAGTGTGACCACATCAATCATTGGAGTGCTCCAGATGCTTACAGGGTAAAAACGTGGGTCTGGGCAACTGTTTCGTAGCCGAGTGTGGCATAGAGTGCCGCCCCTTCGTACGATGCCATCAATGTGCTGGTGTGCATGCCAGTTGCCACATCGTCGTTGAGGATGGTCTGCATCAAGGCACGCCCATAGCCACGACGACGGTGCCCTGGACTGACAAACACCATACTCACATAGCTGTACCCAGCAGAGAGGCGCAACGAGCGGCCCCGGGCGACCATCGTACCGGCGTGGAAGATGGCATAATGCCCCATTTCGGGTGATGCCACGTCAAGCGGATTCAGCCATGACTCGCCTTCGGGATCCATGGCATTCCACGCAATCACATCATCGCTGGTGGCACGCTGTACCACATAGGCAGGTGGCGCAATGGGGCGGTTGCGCATATCAACCGCCATCACCAATTCACTGTATGCGTGTGTTGCTCCCAATGACTGATAGGCGGGAATGTCACGGTCGTCGTTGGCACAGACGGTGATGTAACACAGCGCAGCCGGTGGCACTGCACGAATCAATGTCATAGCACGATCTGGTGCACAATCAGCCACAAAGTAGTCGTCACATGGCTCGGGATGTTGTGCAATACGGATACCACGCACCGGCGCACAGTCTAGCCAGGTGCATACCGTCCGTTTGTATGGGGTACCCACAAATCCTGCAATACAGGCATCCCAGATGGCAACGCGGTTCATAGTGTCAACATCCTTATTGGTACGGGTCACTGCATGGTGCGTATTGTACCGTAAATAGCGGCATAATCGAACCTGTGATTGGGTGTATAATTGTACCTATAGTATAATTGTACCTATACACGTAAAGGCGTGCCATGACCACCAACACTCATACATTCATCATCACCGGCATGGATTGTGCGGACTGTGCAAAAAGCATCGAGCGGGGCGTAGCCCAACTTCCCGGTGTCACCACATGCACACTCAACTTTACAAACGCTCGTCTTCGTGTCGTAGGCACAATAGCTGCAGACACCGTGGTAGCACGGGTACAAGCGCTCGGATACGGTGTGGGGGATGCCCCCACCACCCCCGTTGTGCATACCACACCACCATCGTTTGTGGCGTTCATGTGGCAACGACGTGAGACACAGCGCGCACTGTTTGGCGTATTACTCATCAGTCCGTGTATCGTACTCAGCGAACTGCTCGGCTGGGAACGCTGGTGGCTCGATCTGCTCGCCATCGTTGCACTCCTCTGTGCCGTGCCACCCATCCTGCAGAGTGCCTGGCGCAGTATCTGGATTAACCGGGAACTCTCCATCAATGTGTTGATGACTATTGCCGCCTGTGGTGCCATCGCACTCGGCCAATATGTAGAAGCGGGTATGGTGGTGGTCCTCTTTGCCATTGGTGAAGCACTCGAAGGCTATAGCAGTCATCGGGCGCGGGCCGCGGTCTCCAGCATGTTTGCGTTGGTACCAGAGCGCGCGTTGCGTCAGCGCCACCATGCTGATGGTGAAACAGTCGAACAACTTGTGCTTGTCAGCGAACTCGCAGTTGGCGACACGGTGGTGGTTCGCCCCGGTGAACGCTTTCCGTGTGATGGCAGTGTCGCACGTGGTGAATCGTTGGTTGATGAAGCACTTTTAACCGGTGAAAGTCATCCCGTGGCCAAAACCGTTGGTGATACCGTCTATGCGGGGAGCATCAATGGACTTAGCCCACTGCTGGTCACAATTCGTGAGCGCGCCGATGAGAGCATGGTAGCACGCATGACCCAGCTCGTTGCCGACGCTCAAGAGCGCCGCGCCCCCGTTGAACATCTCGTGAATCGCTTTGCGCGCTACTACACACCTGCTGTGGTCGGCTTCGCCGTACTAGTTGCCGTGCTCCCACCACTCTTGTGGGGAGCGCCGTGGTGGTCGGCGAGTGACCCGAGTAGTAGCTGGCTCTACCGTGGACTCGCCCTATTGGTGGTGGCATGTCCATGTGCCTTGGTGATTAGTGTACCCGTAGCACTAGTGAGTGCATTGAGCAACGCGGCGCGCCATGGCATCCTCGTCAAAGGAGGAGCCATACTCAGCACACTCGCACAGGTACGAGCAATTGCATTCGACAAAACGGGAACACTGACGAATGGCACACCGAGCGTGGTCAGCGTCCGTACGCCAACCTGTGCCATCCCTGCGGCCCCCGTGGACACATGTAGCGCCTGCATCCGTGTGTTAGCCCTCGCTGACGCCGTTGAACGCCATACCAGCCACCCTCTCGCACATGCCATCGTGCGTGCGAGTCCCACGCACCTCCCTGCAGCCGACAACGTGACCACCCAAGTAGGGCACGGTGTACGTGGTGATGTGGCCGGAGTTGCAGTATTTGTGGGGAGTCATCATGTCTTTGACCGAGACATCCCCCACGATAGCCAGCACTGTGCTGCCGCAGACTCAGACAGTCAAAACGGGTTCATCCCACTGATGGTCAGTGAAAACGGGGACTACGTGGGCACCATCACCGTCGCAGACACTATCCGCCCACAGGCACCCACCGCCCTCATGCACTTGCAACAGCTTGGCATAAACAGTATCAGCATGCTCACCGGCGACAACGCACGCGTCGCCAACCATGTGGCCACCCAACTGGGTATCACCCAGGTCTATGCGGGACTCTTACCAGCCGACAAAGTTGCCACGGTCAGATCTATCCATGCCCGTGATGGGCTTGTCGCCATGGTAGGTGACGGTATCAACGATACCCCAGCACTGGCGGGTGCCGATGTCGGTATTGCCATGGCTGGGACACACCATGCCATGGAAGTCGCCGATGTGGCACTCATTCATGCAGACATACAGCGCATTCCGCAGCTCATTCAACTGAGCCGCATCACCATGCGCACTGTCATTACCAACATCACGGTGAGCATCGCCATCAAAGCCCTGTTTCTACTCATCGTCCTGCTCGGTCATGCCAACATGTGGATGGCCATCGTTGCCGATGTGGGCACAACGCTCGTCGTCACCGCCTACGGGTTACGCCTGTTGTATCTCCCCCTCGCCAATCATCGGACTCGATAACGCCACGATCTACCCACGCCACAACGCCTGCATCGCCTGCAGGTATCTACCATTGGCTAATGCCACAAACGCCTGCATCCAGGCTAGTTTTATTTTGCCTTGGGCAAACATCAACAAGGTGCGTGGTGGCATGTCATCGGCCATGGCCTGGAACAACAAGGCGGTAGGGCCTTCCCGGTCCATTGCCCCGACCATCTGTTGCATCTGTCGTTGCATTTGGGCGTAGAGTATCCGCGCCACCCATGAATGTTTGGCCATTTCGCTGATGGGCGTGTTGATGGTGAAATTTCCCGGCGTGTGACGTTTGGTTGTAAGCGGTTTACCGTACAATTGTGCGAATGCGGCTTCATTAAAGGTATCTGCACCGCGAATATCGCTGTAACCGGCGACTACAGAATGCGGCTGTGTGGCCACACCCGCCAGTGTCACCACCACACGCCCACGAATGTCGCGTGACGAAGCCCCCACCTGAATCTCGAATTCGCCGGCTTCGACCAGCCACTGCGCCGATGGCACATCATAAAAGGCAAAGGCACGCGCATCGAGACTGCACTGTACCGT
>JBEANH010000148.1:0-4358 GCA_041165505.1 Chloroflexota bacterium
TTGCCGTTCGTCAAAAATGCTGCCGGCCAGTATGTGCAACCGACGTTGGCCAATGTGTCAGCGGCCGCTGCGAATGTGGTGGTAAGCGACGATGTCCAGCAACTTGCTCAATCCATTACCAATGGAAGTGATCCACAGGCCTATCCAGTGGCTGCGTTCACGTATGTATTGGTGCACAAAGATACCTACCCAGATGAGATTAAGGCGCAGGCACTGGCCGACTTTTTGTATTGGGGGTTGACCATCGGGCAGGATGCAGCAGTGCGGTTGGGATACGCCCCATTACCTACCAATGTGCGCCATGCCGCAATTCGTGCGTTAGCAGCAATTCGTGTGGATGGTCAGCAGGTCTTTGACGCGCCGGTACGCTAAATAATCCGGTTTATGCAGTGAGGAGTGCCGGAATGGCCAAACAACCACAGGTAGATTCATGGAGTAGTGGCAACACCCTTTTGCAGCATGGCGATGTCCCCTTTCGCTTTGGCACCGTGGTGCTGGCAGGGAGCGTTGTTGCATTGGTATTCGTGATGGCGATTATCATGGTCATGGCATCCGCTGAAGCACGGACGGCCTTTGGATTCGACGTGTTGACCGGTCAAGAATGGAATCCCGTGGAGACCGAATTAGCTCCACCCACCTTTGGTGCGTGGCCTGCGGTGCGTGGCACGTTGCTCTCTGCGCTCGTTGCCGTGTTGGTCGCTACCCCACTCGCACTCGGGATTGGCATCTTTTTGGCCGAGCTCTGTCCGCCACGACTGAGTGTTGCGCTCTCGTTCCTCGTTGAATTACTTGCAGCCATCCCTAGTGTCATTTATGGTGTGTGGGGTGTGTTCGTGTTTGTGCCACTCTTCAATGATGCCTTTTCTAAGCCGGTGAGTCAGACCGTCGGTGACTACATTCCGTGGCTGGCAGGACCGGTAGCAACCGGGCGCGGTATTCTGGTGACCGGTATCATCATGGCTATCATGATTTTGCCTACTATCGCCTCACTCACCCGTGACGTGTTGCGTCTTGTCCCCAACACCCAACGTGAAGCCATGTTGGCGGTTGGTGCCACGCGCTGGGAAACTATCTGGCTCGCTGTGGTGCCCTATGCCCGAGCGGGCATTATTGGTGCAGTGATGCTCGGCCTAGGGCGTGCGCTCGGTGAAACGATGGCGGCTACCATGTTGATTGGTAATTCACAGCGTATTAGTGAATCACTGTTTGCGCCAGCAACCACTGCTGCGTCACTCGTGGCCAACGAATTGACCAATTCGGTGAGCTCGCTCCATGAAAGTGCGCTGATTACGGTGGCACTCGCACTCTTTGGCATCACGTTAATCCTCAATTTTGGTGCACGTCTGTTGATCTGGTACGTGGATCGGCGCATGGCAGGAGGTCGCTCGTGAATTCGGTACCCAAAAATTACCGTTGGCGCAAATTTGTAGACCAACTGATGCGTGGGAGCACGGTGCTTGCCACCGGGTGTGCGGTGATTCCGCTGGTCGCCATTATCGCCTACGTCTTTACGCTGGGGGCGGCTGCCTTGAGTGGTGATTTTTTCACACAGGCGTATGTACCACCTGGTACCGTGGAAATGGCTGATACGGCGGATGCCACGGAGCCCGCATTCGATCCCGAAGATCCATTTGCTGGTATTGGTCTTGACACCGTCAGTGAGTATGATGGTTCACAGCCAGCCGCTCCTGCGGCCAATCCCGATGATTTGTTTGCGGGTATTGGTTTCACCGAAACCGTCAATGTAGATACATCCATGCCCAGTGAATCTGATCTATATAGTGCTGGTCCACAAGGCGGTGTGCTCCATGGCATCATAGGTACACTGATTATTGCCGGACTCGGCTTGTTGATGGCACTGCCTATCGGCATCTTTACGGGCATTTATTTAAGTGAATATCGTATGCAGCGCTTTGCGACCACGGTACGCTTCTGTGTGGACGTCCTGAGTGGTTCACCATCCATCATCGCTGGTGTGGTCATCTATGTGTTGGTGGTCATCCCCACACAACGCTTCTCTGCGATTGCAGGGAGCATGTCACTGGCGATTTTGATGATTCCTATTGTCACCCGTACCACCGAAGAAATGCTCAAACTTGTGCCTGACTCAATGCGTGAAGCCGCACGTGGCTTGGGCGCCCCCACATGGTATTCCACCTTTACCGTGGTATTGCCTGCCGCCTTGCCAGGGATTGTCACGGGTGTGATGTTGTCATTTGCGCGTGGAGCCGGTGAAACAGCACCGCTGATTCTCACTGTTCTTGGTAGCAACATCATCAGTACTGCTTTGCTTGAGCCGATGGCCAGCTTGCCACTATTGACCTATCGTTACACCGAATCACCCTACCCCGGGGAAAACACGTTGGCGTGGGGGGCAGCATTTGTGTTGATGATGCTGGTACTCACCATGAATATTCTGGTACGTATTGCAACGCGCAATCGCGCAGGAGCAGGCCGATGACCGCAATGACTGTTTCCCAACTTGCGCCGTTTTATGGTGCCCGTCAGGCCGTCAAAGCGGTAGACATGACCATTGATGCACAAAAAATAACTGCTATCATTGGCCCTTCGGGATGTGGTAAGTCTACGGTGTTGCGCTGCCTCAACCGCATGCACGAAACCATTATCGGTGCACGTGCCACGGGCACGGTACATCTCGGTGACCAAGACATCTATGCACCCGATACCGATCCCACGCTGATTCGCCGGCGCGTAGGCATGGTATTCCAACAACCAGTGGCGTTTCGCACACGCAACGTCTACGAAAATGTGGCCGTCGGTTTACGCCTCCAAGGGATGAACGCCAAAGCAGAGCTTGATGTTGCCGTGGAAGGTGCATTGCGCAGTGCGGTGTTGTGGGACGAAGTCAAAGATGTACTCGACAAACCAGGGACGGCACTCTCTGGTGGGCAACAACAACGCTTGGCGATTGCACGCACGATTGCAATTAAACCTGACGTGATTCTGCTCGATGAGCCATGTTCGGCACTCGACCCGATTGCGACTGCCAACATTGAAGAACTGTTGCTAGAGTTGAAACAGCAGTATACAATTGTCATTGTGACCCATAGTATGCAACAAGCGGCGCGTATTTCCGATGAAACAGCCGTCTTCATGGTTGATACGACGAGCGGTCAGGCTATTGGTGAGTTGGTGGAAAAATCGCAGACGCTACACGTATTTACCAACCCGCAAGATCCCCGTACAGAGTCATATATTAGTGGCCGTGTCGGCTAAAAGGAAGCACAATGCGATCTGCAATGAGCGTCAGCCGTAATATTGGGTTTGCCGATTTAGTGGCTACGCGAGCCCGCACCAATGCGGCGAGTGATGCGCAACATGCCAAAATTGAAGCGCGAAACTTTGGCTTCTACTACGGCACCTTTCGTGCGATTCACGGTGTCACCATGGACATCCCTGCCAACCGGGTGACAGCGATTATCGGGCCATCAGGGTGTGGGAAATCCACCTTGCTTCGGGCCATTAATCGCATGCATGATGCTACCCTTGGTGCTCGTGCTGAAGGTGAATTGCGCTTTGACGGTGTCAACGTGTATGATCCCAATGTTGACTCCGTGCTGTTGCGTCGGCGTGTGGGCATGGTCTTTCAACGCCCCAATCCATTCCAGCTCACCATTTTTGACAACGTGGCGTATGGCCTGCGTGTCAACGGACTCCGTGATAAAAAACTGCTGGCCGAAAAGGTCGAGCAATCACTGGTACGCGCTGCACTATGGGACGAAGTCAAGGATCGCCTGTACAAAAGTCTCGGTACTGCGTTGTCTGGTGGGCAACAGCAACGCCTGTGTATTGCTCGTGCCATTGCGTCTGATCCGGAAGTCATCCTGATGGACGAGCCCTGCTCGGCACTCGACCCGATTGCGTCGCTCAAAATCGAAGATTTGATTGACGATTTGCGCAACCAGTTCACCATCGTGATTGTGACACACAACATGCAACAGGCGGCTCGCGTCTCCGATATGACTGCCTTTATGCTGATGAACCGTGAAACCCGTAGCGGTGAACTTGTCGAGTTTGATGCGACGGACAAAGTGTTTACGGCACCAAGTGATAGTCGTACCGAAGGCTACATCAGCGGCCAGTTCGGCTAAATCACCAGACTCACTCGTGTATATTCTATTTCGATATTTATCTAAATAGGTGTGTATGTGGGATTACAAGAGACACTCAAGGCGTTAGCAGACCCGGTACGACGGGCGATTTTGCTATATTTACGGGATGGGCGCCAGCCGGCGGGTGAAATCGCCGCACAATTCAAGTTAGCGCAGGCCACGGTATCGTACCACTTGGCGCAACTCAAGCAGGCGGGCTTGATTTTTGAAGCCAAGGAGAAGAAT
>JBEANH010000149.1:0-4001 GCA_041165505.1 Chloroflexota bacterium
GTATACCATGCGCCGGTAATCCCCCCATCGTCGTGCCGCATACCATGCGCCGGTAATCCCCCCCATCGTAGGGGCGAATAATATTCGCCCGTCATCCGCCCCATCGTCGGGACTCCGTGATTTTGGCGTAGGTAATGTCATAATTTTCAATTTTCAATTTTTCATTGGTACAATGATAAGGATTTATCAATAAAGTAATCCCCCCCATCGTAGGGGCGAATGATATTCGCCCGTCATCCGCCCCATCGTAGGGACGAATGATATTCGCCTGCGTATCGTGTAGACACAAGATTACAAAAAGATGACAGAATGAGTGCTCTTATGGAAATGAGGTGAATGCGTGTGTGTACAGGTTCACCATGACGCATATGATTCAGGTATACTGGAGTATGTGAATATTTGCACGAATTTCAATCCAAGTGTAGGAGTGATTCGTAGTAGCGAATATGTGATGTTCTGTTATGAGGAGGGTAGACCATGACCATGCGCGTTGAGGCAACGATGCCAGTAACGTTGCGCAATGGGATCACGGTAGTCATCCGACCACTTGCCGAGATGGATCGTGATGCATTGATGCGGTTTGGCAAGGCGTTGCCCGCAGATGATTTGGTGTATTTAGAGGATGATCTGCAGAATCCCGACATCATTCATCGTTTGGTGAATGCTGCCGAAGCAGAAAACTGGCGCCAGGTGGTGGCAATAACCGACGATGGGGAAATCGTGGCATATAGTGCGGTGCGGCGCCTGACCGGCTGGTCATCGCATGTAGGTGACATTCAGCTGATGGTGGGCAAAGGGTACCGGCGCACGGGGCTTGGGACGGAGATGGCCAAAGCCATCTTTGACGCGGCACGGGGGCTCGGTGTGGCCAAAGTCATCGTTGAAATGCTCGGTGTACAGTCGAGTGGTCGGGCGATTTTCGAGCGTTTGGGCTTCACACGTGAAGGCATTTTTAGCAAACATGCACATGACCGGCATGGCAAATACCACGATTTACATGTGATGGCATATCACGTCATGTAGTCGGTGTGATGTGACCGGCTGGCAGGATAACCCCTGCCAGCCGGTCGTTTTTTATTTGATGATGTCGAGGCCACCGAGGTATGGACGGAGCACGTCGGGCACGGTGATGGAGCCATCGGCGTTCTGGTAGTTTTCCATGATGGCAATCATGGTGCGTGGAATCCCCAGTCCGGATCCGTTGAGGGTGTGCACAAACTCGGTTTTGGCCCCGGCCTCGCTGCGGAAGCGGATGTTGGTGGCGCGGGCCTGGAAGCTTTCGACGTTGGAGCAGGAGCTGACTTCGAGCCATTCACTCTGGCCGGGAGCCCAGACTTCGATGTCGTAGGTCTTGGTTGACGCAAAGCCCATGTCGCCGGTACAGAGCACCTTGGTGCGGTAGGTCAACCCGAGCAGGCGGCAGCTTTCTTCGGCGTCGGCGCGCAATTTCTCGAGCTCGGCGTAGCTGGTGTCGGGGTGGACGAATTTGTACATCTCGACTTTGTCGAACTGATGGCCACGCTTGATGCCACGCACGTCGCGGCCGGCGCTCATTTTTTCACGGCGGAAACAGGGCGTATACGCACAGTAGTGGATGGGCAGTTGCGTGGCGTCGAGGATTTCGTCGCGGTGTAGATTGGTGACGGGCACCTCGGCGGTGGGCACCAACCAGTAATCTTCTTCGGCGTCGTGGTACAGGTTGTCGCGGAACTTGGGGAGTTGGCGGGCGCCCCACAGGCTGAGCTCTTTGACGATGAAGGGCGTGTACACCTCGGTATACCCTTGTTTGCCGTGTAAATCGAGGAGCCACTGGATGAGAGCACGCTGTAGGCGTGAGCCTAGTCCCTTGAGAATATAGAAGCGCGAGCCGGTGACTTTGACGCCACGCTCAAAGTCAATGATATCGAGGCTGGTCCCCAGTTCCCAGTGGGGTTTGACGGCGAAGTCAAAGGTACGAGGCGTACCGTAGGTGGCCAACACCACGTTGTGCTCTTCGTCGGGACCGACGGGTACGGTGTCGTGGGGCAGGTTGCGCAGTTCGAGGATGGCGGCTTGTTGGGCAGCCTCGACGTCGGCGACCTGTTTGTCGAGGGCGCTGATGCGGTCGCCGACGGTGCGCATTTCGGCAATTTTGGCATCGCGGATGGTGGCGTCTTTGAGCGTGCTGATTTCTTTGGATGTGCTGTTGCGCAACGCCTTGAGTTGCTCAACTTCTTGGAGCAGGGTGCGGCGTTGCGTGTCGTAGATGAGCACATTGTCAACGAGTTGTGGCTCGACACCTGCCTTGGCGAGGGTGGCTTTGACGAGGTCGGTGTGTTCACGGATGAGCCGAATATCCAGCATAGAGACTCCTTTGTAGCGGTGATTTACCGCGCGATTTTACTCACACTCCACGACACCATTTTGCCGAGTTTGTAGGGGGCAACGCCATGGAAGGTGTAGTCGTCGGCAAAAACCATGTCAATCCACAGGCGGTCGCTGTCCCATAAATTGAGTGATTGTAGGTCGCTGACGGCCACCCATTCGAGGGTGCCTTCGGGGTTGGACGTATAGGGCTGACCCTCCCAGCCGTCAATGCGAAAGACGAAGCCGAGCCAGTCTTCTTCGTTTTTGCCGAAGCCGGGCCAGTTGAGTGTACCGCGCATGGTCATGTGGGTGACGGTGATACCGGCTTCTTCCATGAGTTCGCGGCACATGCTGGTGGCAACATCCTCGTGCGAATCAATTTTGCCACCGAGCCCGTTGTACTTGCCGAAGTGGATGTCGTCGGGGCGCGCGTTGCGATGCACCATCAGCACCTGAGTACGATCGGGTGACATAATATAGCCGAGGGTAGCCACAATCGGGGTATACGGCATAGAGCATTCTCCTACCAGATGGCGACGGCGGGGCGCTGGTCAACGACTTCGCGGATGCGGCGCAAGCAACCGGGCTCAATGTAATCGTCGAGATTCCCCAGTTGGGCGACGGGGACAAAGCGGGCTGTAGCGATTTCGATGGAATACCACTTGGGGCAGGGTATCGCCTGAGTGGTGAGGCGCGCCACATAGACGTTGACGGTACAGGGATGCACGGCATGCGCGCCGGTGAATTCGCCGTGGTGGTGGAGCGTATCGTCGGGAATGACGATACCTGCTTCTTCGTATAGTTCACGGCGTGCAGCAGTGGCGCCTGCTTCGGCGCCATCCACGCCACCGCCCGGAATGACCCAGGCATAGGGACCGGCGCGGTGGCGCACCAGCAGTACGGCGCCGGTGGCATCAATGACCACGGTGCGCACGCCGCGCAGATGTGGGCGGCGTATGGCCCAGACCATATCGCGCCCCCAGCGCGCCATGATGTAGAGAATCCGCAGAAGAAAATCACGCATGGGTGCGCCTTTTCTACATAAAAAAAGCCCTCATCCTCAAGAAGGACGAGAGGCTGAAGCCTTCGTGGTGCCACCTTCGTTCGTTGGCAGTGCCAACCTTGAAATGCGCGCTATCGGGCGCCCCCGGCTCGGTTATCCCGAGCTGCTCAAGAGTGGAACCGGCGCCACGCCCTAATGCCTCGCACCACCCGGCATCTCGCTGTAAGGGAGAGTGACGACGACATGTCTCTGTCATCGCATTGCGCCCATTATACCGAAAAAATGCGTGGTTGACAATGGACAGAACCTGCATGCACATCCAATGATGATTTTGTGGCGTAATATCCAAATTTATTGGCGAATTTTGTGCATTCATTGCTTGACCGTAATTTGAAATACGTGCTATAGTCAATGTGTATTGAGAGCGTGCGCAGTGATTGTACAGAGGAGATTGCGCGATGACGAACCAATTGCGTCTGGTGATTGCAGACGATGAGTCAATAATTCGCATGAATTTGCGTGAAACACTAGTGGGCCTGGGCTATTTGGTGGTGGGGGATGCTGGCGACGGTGTCAGTGCCATCCACTTGGCACGTGAATTGCGCCCCGATTTGGTCATCATGGACATCAAGATGCCCAAGTTGGATGGGAT
>JBEANH010000150.1:0-4193 GCA_041165505.1 Chloroflexota bacterium
TGCATCCAGTTGTCCAATCCCTGCACATACTCACCAAGCAACCGAGAAATTACACGCACCGCAAATCACGCACATGCACGAGCATCTTGCTGAAATTATTTCACACACCACCGAAATCATTGTATTCGTTGTCGTACAACGCTCTGTAATACTTCTTCCTGGCACACTACTGTGCAAAGATGCACTCTTTCCCCCATCAAAACCACCACCGAAACTACTGATGCACGGGTAGAAATTTGCGACATCCCGCAGTATTTTCATGCATTATCATCGTAGACACGAGGAACAAACACATGGCAGATTCACATCACCACCACCACAGTCACGACCATGGAGATCATCACCATGGTGCACATGGTCATTCACATGGCGAGGGCATATGGGGAATCATCAACACGATTTTTCATTTTCATGGGCATAGTGACAAACAACAAGAGCTTGCCAGCGACCCTGCACTCGCTACCGATGAGGGTATTCGCACCGTATGGCTTGCATTGACCGCTCTTGGGCTAACCACTGTCATTCAGATTGTCATCGTGCTCGCAAGTAATAGCACCGCACTACTTGCAGACACGGTGCATAATTTGGGTGATGCACTCAATTCAATCCCACTCCTCATCGCCTTTTATCTGGCACGACGTGTCGCCAATGCGCGCTACACCTACGGCTATGGGAAAGCCGAGGACGTGGCGGGGGTGTTTATCGTCTTATCACTCGTCTTTAGTGCGGGCTATGCATTCTACGAATCCATCAACAAGTTTTTTCACCTCGTCCCTATTGCCAATCCAAGTTGGGTGGCACTTGCTGCCGTCATTGGCTTTGTTGGCAACGAAACCGTCGCCATTCTACAGATTCGTGTCGGGCGGCGTATCGGTTCAGATGCCATGATTGCTGATGGCATGCATGCACGCACCGATGGACTCACGTCTCTCGCCGTACTCCTTGCCGTACTTGGGTCATGGCTAGGATACCCCATCGTCGATCCAATCATCGGTATCGTGATTGGCATCACTATTCTCTTTATCACCATTGATGCCTGTAAAGCCATCTGGTATCGCCTCATGGATGCCGTCGAACCAGCACTCGTCGAAGACGTCATACACATGGTTGGTCATGTAGATGGTGTACAGCATGTCCGCAGTGCCCGTATCCGTTGGCATGGACATCAAATGCATGCAGAACTTGAAGTCATCGTCGATGAAGATCTCACGATGAAACAAAGCGACGCTATTCGAGACGCTATTCACCACCAAATCCAACACGTCAGTGCCCGCATCACATCAATTCATGTCGCATTGCGACCATGTGGTCATGGACATCACACATTGACAAGTATGCCTGCATAATCACCACCATAATGTTGTGTGCTGTTGACCGAGCACGATGGCGCTATGCGCCATCGTGCTCAGTTCACTTACCGTGTATTAATACACGCATCCCGCACATGTTTTTGCGGGATACTTCCAAAACACACGAATGCTCGATTGACAAGCTACCCAGCAAGCTGGTATACTTGCTTCATGAAAACAACGATTGATTTGCCGGACAATCTGGTACGTGCTGTCAAAATCCGTGCTGCCCAACAGGGACGCACGGTGCGTGAACTCGTTGCCGAATACATTCAATCTGGGCTCAATGCCCCAACCCAGCCCACAGTCACGACCCACGACTTGCCCATCATCCCGGCCAACGCCCAGGCACCACTGGCACAAATGAGCCGTGATGAGATTGTGGCACTGGAATACCATGCACTCGCTTCTGGGGATGGCGATGCTCCTTGATACGAATGTATGGCTGGCATTGATGCTGACCCATCATCCATTTCATGATGCAGCCAGACGGCACTGTGATTCACAGACACCACTCTTGCTCTGTGCCAGTGTGCAGGTCAGCCTCATGCGTTTGCTCACTACGGCCAGCATCCAGCAGCACTATGGGCTCGGCTCAATCAGCAATGATGGGGCGCTCACCTATTTGATGCAGCTCCGTACCAATCCACGGGTTCAGATGATTGCCGAGCCGGTTGAATTACTACCCGGGTGGATGCAGCTCGCCGCACATACCACTCCCGCACCCAAACGCTGGATGGATGCATATGTCGCTGCCGTGGCATGGCATCATGGTGCATCGTTTGTGACACTCGACCAGGGTTGTGCTAGCTATCGCACCGCAGGCGTCAATGTCGTCATTGTGGGGGAAACACCGCAGGGGAGCGTCACTGCGTGACGCTCCCCTGCACATGCATCGCTATCACACCACGTCCATTATTCCTCGAACACACCGATATGCTTGACTTCGAGGGCAAAGGGACCCTCTTGTTTGAATTCAATCAGCAGACTCAAGGCGCGGATATCGCTGGGGTCGAGGGCATCGGCACGCACCTGGCGCCCAAAGCGCGTCGGCACAAAATCGCTCCAGCGCAGGCGCACCTCGTGCCAGCTGTCACGGGGCGCCACAAAGGTGGCCTGGTAGACAACCGACTGCTGCGCCGTGCGCAAATAGATGCCGTAGCGTTTGCCGTCGCTCCGCACGCGCAACAGCAAGCCGTCGTAGACGCGCAGATTGCGCGCTGGTGCAAAATTCGTCTGCATGGTGGCAAACCCGCCGTTGTTTTCGAAGCTGACTATCCCTTGGAAGATGGCACTCCCCGTGTCGGTGGGCACCAGCGCACTTTGGCTCACGCCCCCCATCACGCCGTCATTCAGACTAAACCAGGCACTTGTTGCATCCGGCTTGGTGAAATCAACCATGACAAAACCTCGCTCTTCGTCGGGTGCTTTGGCAGGCTGCTGTGCCGCCAGATAATCGGCGAGCGCAGCCGCCCCGTTGAGAATCCCCGCAGTGAGTGCCACAAGACACGTTACAATCAGAATCCGCATCACCACGTGATTCCCTTCCAGCGCAGTACCACTCTTGTTGTGGCGCCAACTACCATGTAGATAGCACACCATCAATCCTATAGCGTACTACGCACGACCCCAGGCTTGTGGATTGTTTGACCACGCCTCTACCACGGCACGATCACTGGCCGCAATATACTGCTCGGCTACAGCGACTTCGAGTACGGGAGTAAGCCATGTGAGTGTGGTCAACGGTGCCTTGGCCGCCACAAAGCGGTCAAATGTGGCTTGCCAACCGTAGGTAAAGATACAGGCACAGGTCACACTGCGTGCCCCCTCAGTGTATAATGCCTCGATAGCAGTTACCGCACTTTCGCCCGTCGAGACGGTGTCTTCGAGCAAGAGGACATCGGCACCGCTAATATCGGCACCTTCGACTTGGCGACCACGACCATGCGTCTTGGCACCACTGCGCACATAGGCCATGGGGCGATTGGTGCGCTCGGCCACCCAGGCCGCCCACGGGATGCCTGCGGTGGCAGTACCAGCCACCACCGCTGCCGTGCCAACGATGGCAGCGAATGCGTCACTCACTGCATGCCGGGCGTTCACATTGCCGATGAGCAGGCGATTGTCGCAGTAAATGGGAGATTTGATGCCCGACGCAAACGTAAATGGCTCGTGCGGGCGCAACAACACCGCTTTGGCCTGCAGTAGCGTGCGGGCAACCGTAGTTTGATATTCGCTCATGAGAGGTTCCTCCTATGCATGTCGGTCTCGACTTTGGCACCACCAATTCGAGTGTCTCTCTCTATGATGGCACAAATGTGACCCTCTTGCCACTCGATCCATTCAGCATCAACCCGAAAGTGATGCGCACCACGCTGTTTATCATGCGTGAATTTAACGGCAAAACCTACCAGCCATGCGTGGCAAAACTTTGGCGAGACCGAACTCGTCGACGAAGACGGTGGCATCATCAAGCAATCCATCGGTGCCATGGTTGACCAAAACATCCCCGGACGCCTGTTTCAATCACTGAAATCACACCTACGTGACGTTGACTACATTGATACCGAAGTTTTTGGTGAGCGTAAAACGCTCGAAGATCTGATTGCCATCGTTTTGCGCATGATTCGTGCCCGTATCGAAGACGTGCTCGGTACGCCTGTCACACGCATGGTCATCGGGCGTCCAGTCAACTATAGCGAAGACCCCGAACTCCATGCTGCGGCCATGGCACGGATGCGCCATGCCTGCGCACTCGCCGAGCTCCCCAATGTTGCCTTTCTCCCTGAGCCCAATGCGGCCGCCTTACTCTATGCACAGCATGCCCCTGCCAACCAACGCGCC
>JBEANH010000151.1:0-3648 GCA_041165505.1 Chloroflexota bacterium
ACCCACGCCCCGTGTGCGTCTATTTACCTAACGGATGCGCAATACCACGGCATAGTTGCCAATGGATTTGGTCGGCATATCCACCACTAGTGCATCAGCCTGGTGGTGCCACGTGACGGGGGCATCGTAGCCGATGAGTTCCACACTGCGGATGTGCGCCATGTGCCCACTGGCGCTCCCCAATGCGTGGATACGCGCCTGCGCGCCTGGCCAGGCCATGATGATGGCGTAGAGCGTATCACCACGCATGGTAAAGCGGATATCGTGGCCGGTAAAGTCGGCGCGCTCGGTGTCGGTAAAGGCACCGTCGGCGACTTTGGTCGGCCCCTCGCCATAGATGTGCCACGGCGTGGTGGCGTAGATGGCCTCGCCATTGACCCGCAGCCACGCGCCGATTTCGTGGAGCAAATAGACTTCGTGATCGGGAATGGTGCCGTCCGCTTTGGGGCCAATGTTGAGCAACAGTGCGCCGTTTTTGCTGACCACATCAATTAAATCACTAATCAGATTCGCAGGTGTTTTGTAGTCTTGGGCGTCGGTGTAGCCCCACGAATTCTTGGCGACGGAGGTGTCGTTTTGCCAGAAGTAGGGGTAGATGTCGGTGACTTGGCCGCGCTCGATGTCAAAGACGGCACTGCCCGGTGCAAAAGCCTCGTACTTGTAGTTGACGGCCACACCTTTGTCCCATTGCGCTGCGCGGTTGTAGTAGTAGGCGGCGAATTGCTGCAGTGCCGGCTCCCACGCCTTGTGCTGGATCCACCAGTCAAACCAGAAGAGCTGGGGCTGGTATTTGTCAATCAGTTCGACATTGCGTGCCACCCAGTCGTCAATGAAGGCCTCGTTGGGGCGTTCGTCGGAATGGAGCTGATGCCAGTCTTCAGGCGACTTTTCGGCGGGGCCATACAAATCGGCGTAGGCGGGATCGTTGACGTCGCTGGCGTAGCCGCGCCCGTTTTCAAAGAAAAACCAGTGTTCGGCGCGGTGGCTCGACAACCCAAACACCATGCCGTGGCGGCGAATAGCCGCACTCAGCTCGCCGATGATGTCGCGCTTGGGGCCCATGTCTTTGGCGTTCCAACGGCTCAGCGCCGTCTCGTACATGGCAAATCCGTCGTGGTGCTCGGCTACCGGCACGACGAAGCGGGCGCCGGCAATCGCAAAGAGCTCGGCCCACTGATTGGCGTCGAAGCGCTCGGCACGAAACTGCGGGATGAAGTCTTTGTAGCCGAAGGTGGCATGTGACCCGTAGGTCGCCAGATGGTGCTCATATTCCTTGGTGCCCGGCGTGTACATGTTGCGCGGGTACCACTCACTGCCAAAGGCGGGTACACAGTAGGGTCCCCAGTGAATAAAGATGCCGAATTTACCTTCGCGGTACCAGGCAGGTACCTGGTACTGCTGGAGCGACGGCCAGTTGGGGTTGAACGGTCCGGGGGGGATTTGCATCGTACGCTCCTTTGCGTTTAGACGTTGAGTAATTGACGTGATGCCTTGAGGGCGCTGGCGACATCGCCACGGGGCAGGTATTCGTGTCCCACAAAGCCATCGTATCCCGTGGCGGCGATGGCACGCATCAGGGGCGGGTGGTGGATTTCTTGGGTGTCGTCGGGGTCAAAGCGCCCGGGATTGCCGGCGATGTGGTAGTGGCCAAAGTGGGTGTGGTACTGCTGCACGGTGCGGATGAGGTCACCTTCCATGATTTGCATGTGGTAGGCGTCGTAGAGCAGCTTGATGCGTGGCGAATTGACGGGGGCCACACAGGCCACCCCAAAGGGCGTGTTGTCGCACTGGTAGTCGTGGTGGTCAACTTTGCTGTTGAGCAACTCGAGCACCAGGTTGACGCCGGCTTGTTCGGCCAGCGGGGCCAGCTTTTGCAGCCCCTCGACAATCGTGGCAATGCTGTCGTAGGTGTTGCGCCCAGCACGATTTCCGCTAAAACAGATCAGGTTGGGAATGTGCCACTTGACGGCTTTTTCGAGCTGTGCCGTGGTCTCAGCGATGATACGGGCGTGCTGGCTGGCGTCATTGAGCCCTGACTCGATAGAAGCATGGGCTTGGGTTGAAACCATCACGAGGCCACGGGTGTGTACCTCTTGCCAGTACTTTTCGGGCACCATTTCGACCCCTTCAAAGCCGGCGTGTTGTCCGGCATCGAGGATCTGCATGTCACTCAACCCACGATTGGTGAGACACCACCACACAAAGGCATGCTTGACCATGGCGTGCGCCTTTCCTTTATGAAACATTGCTAGACGATGCCTTTATCATAGCGCATTTTTGGTTCAATCTTGAACATTGATGAAGGGGAAGGGGGTAGAGAGAACATAGATGGACAGGATGAACAGGATGGTGGAAATGGGGTGATGGGGAAAGAAAATAAGCAAGGTAGAGGTCATGCGTCTCTACGTGAAAACATAGATGGACAGGATAAACAGGATGATTGAGGGGTAATGGGGCGATTGGGAATGGTAATAAGCAAAGGTAGAGGTGTAGGTAGAGACGCATGGTCATGCGTCTCTACCAGAGGAACATCGATGGACAGGATAAACAGGATTATTGAGGGGTAATGGGGCGATTGGGAATGGCAAAAAGCAAGGTAGAGGTAGGGAGAGACGCATGGTCATGCGTCTCTCCCGGAAACCATGGCGCCTAGACGTATTCCAGTGCCTGGGCGATGTCGGCAATCAGGTCGTCGGGATGCTCGATGCCAATCGAGAGGCGCACCAGCGCATCCGTGATGTCGCCCTCGATGCGGTCTTCGAGATCAACCTCGATGTGGGTCATGCTGGCGGGGTGCTCGGCCAGCGATTCGTTGCCCCCCAGACTGACGGCCATGTGGAGTAGCTTGAGGTGGTTGAGGAAGCGGAACGACTCGGCTTCGCCTCCTTTCAAGTACACCGAAATCATCGCGCCCGGCGCACTGCACTGCTTGGCATAGATGCGCCCCTGCTCGCTTTGTGGGTCGAGCATGCCCAGATAGTTGACAGCGTCGACTTTGGGGTGGGCAGCCAAGAATGCAGCGACTTTCTGCGCCCCCTCGCACTGCGCCTGCATGCGCAATTTGAGCGTCTCGAGGCTACGAGTCAGCAACCAGCAGGTGTGTGGCGCCGGGATACCCCCCAGCATGGCGCGCATCAATTTGAGCTGACCGATCACCTCGGCACGCCCGAGCGCCGCACCCGCAATCACGTCGCTATGACCGCCGATATATTTGGTGGCCGAGTAGAGCGACACATCGGCGCCGTGTTTGAGTGGCTGTTGAAAGACAGGACCGAGGAAGGTGTTGTCAATGACCACCAGCGGGCGTTTGCCGTCTCTTTCGAGGCGCTTGGCGTGCGCCACCGCATGCCCGATGTCGGCCATCAGGTTACTGGGATTGCACGGAGTCTCGAGGTAAATCATGCCCACTTTGGGACCGATGCTCGGGTCGTTGAGCACTTTGTCGAGTGCGGCGTTGCCGTCACGCAGGCGCACGCCCACCGGACGGATGCCGAAGCGCACCAAAATGCGCTTGATGAGGTAGTCGGTGCCGCCGTAGGTGGGCTCGCTGTGCACCAGCACGTCGCCCGGATTGAGGAAGCCGAGAAACGTGAAGGCAATCGCCGCCATGCCACTTTCAAAGGCGGCACCCGCTTCGGCGTTTTCCCA
>JBEANH010000152.1:0-4080 GCA_041165505.1 Chloroflexota bacterium
CTCTATCAGGCCATGCAACGGCGCTGGCCGGGTACCACGATGGACTACGCCACGCTGTGGCAGTGGTCCATTGATTACCCCGATCAATTCTGGGACTGGCTGTGGCATGAGGCTGGGGTGATTGGCGACAACGCCAGTGCCGTGGTGGTGCGCAATGCCACTGCCATGCCAGGTGCGCAGTGGTTCCCTGATGCTCAGCTCAATTACGCAGAAAATCTGCTTCAGCGCAACGATGACGGTGATGCCATCATCTATTGGGGCGAAGACCAGCTTCGGCGTCGGTATTCGTTCACACAGCTCCATGCCGCCGTCTCGCAGCTTCAGCAGGCGTTCCAGGCGGCAGGTGTGGGGTGTGGTGATCGGGTGGTCGGCTTGTTGCCCAATTCACCGTATGCGGTGATTGCCATGCTGGCAACCAGCGCATTGGGGGCAGTGTGGTCGTCGGCATCTCCCGATTTTGGCGTACAGGGGGTGCGAGACCGCTTCGGGCAAATAACGCCCACTGTGCTGATTGCCACGGACGGCTACTTTTACAGTGGAAAATGGTACGACTGTGGTGAAAAAAGTAGCTCAAATTGTTGCACAACTGCCATCGCTGACCCGTGTGGTTATCGCCCCCTACGGAGATGAACTCCAAACGGACATCACGGCCATTCCCATGGCTCAGAGTTGGGCCGACATGTGTGCGCCGTGGCCTGTTACTGCGGTCACTTTTGTGCGCGTCCCCTTCAATCATCCCCTCTTCGTCATGTATTCATCGGGGACCACCGGTGTGCCCAAGTGTATTGTGCATTCGGTAGGGGGCACGCTGTTGCAGCATCGCAAAGAGCACATGTGGCACTGTGACATCCGCCACGATGACCGCGTCTTTTATTTCACCACCTGTGGCTGGATGATGTGGAATTGGCTGATGTCGGCATTGGCCGCCGGTGCCACACTCTGCCTCTACGACGGTAATCCGAGCCTACGCGATGGTCGCATCCTCTTCGATTTTTGTGATGAAGCGCAAATCACCATGTTTGGTACGTCGGCCAAGTGGATTGATGCAATTGCCAAAATGCATCTGCGCCCCGTGGATACGCATCAGCTGACCCACTTGCGTACCATCTGCTCGACTGGCTCTGTGTTGGTGCCCGAAGCCTTCGATTATGTGTATGATGCCATCAAGCGTGACGTGCAACTTGCGTCTATATCGGGAGGCACGGACATCATCTCGTGCTTCATGCTGGGGAACCCGCTTTGTCCCGTCTACCGTGGTGAGATTCAGGGGCGTGGGCTAGGCATGGCAGTGACGGTCTACGATGAAACGGGTACCGCAGTTCGCAATCAGCCCGGCGAATTGGTCTGTGTGCAACCCTTTCCCTCGATGCCCATCGGGTTCTGGGGCGATGCAGACGGGAGTGCATATCAACGCGCCTATTTTGCCACATACACTGGGGTGTGGTGTCATGGTGATTGGGTGCAATTGATGGATACCGGTGGCATCGTCGTCTATGGGCGCTCTGATGCCACGCTGAATCCAGCCGGAGTGCGCATCGGTACCGCCGAACTGTATCGGATTGTGGCCACCATTGATGCAATCGTGGATAGCGTGGTGGTTGGGCGGCGTCTGCATGGCGACGAGCGCGTCGTCTTGTTTGTGCAACTCCGTGATGACATGGTTCTCGATGTGCCACTCCGGCAGCACATCAACACGACGATTCGTCAATACGCCACACCTCGACATGTGCCCGCAGAAATACACCAGGTCCCTGATATCCCACGTACCAAGTCCGGCAAGATTGTGGAACTCGCTGTGCGCAATGTTATCCATGGGTTACCTGTAAAGAATACGGCAGCGATGGCGAACCCAGAATCACTGCAATTCTATGCGCAATTTGCAATGCAGCCAGAGAATTAATAAATTTACAACGTATCAATTGTTTTTACTCAGAAATCACTTATTTCATTATCATTTAAATGTGCATATAATCGGGCGAATCACAGTCGTGTGATTCACGATAATCCCGAGGAGGATGCCATGTCAGTGTCGAGCAAATACGTGTTGGCCTGTGTGGATGCGTCGCCGTATATGCGCAGTGTGTGTGGGTATGCGTCATGGTTTGCATCGTCACTCGCGTTACCGGTGCGACTGATGCATGTCCGTGCGCCGTTTCAACACTGGATGAACGCATCTCCCTATCCTGATGGCGTGGCACCTGTGCTGACGAGTGAGTTAATGGAAGAGCTCGTGCAACTCGAACGGAGCCACACCCAGCTCGAACTCCAGCGGAGCAATGTGGTTGCCCAGCAGGCCGAAGCCTTCCTTGCGCCGAGTCGTGTACTCGTCGAAGTTACCCAACCGGTGGGATCACTGGTTGATGCGGTGAGCGAATTAGCCGAAGAGACATCAGTGATTGTAATCGGCAAACGGGGTGAACAGGCCGGTTATGCGACGGGGCATCTCGGCTCCAATCTCGAGCGCGTGGTACGTGGTGCGCAGGCACCGGTGTTGGTGGCGGCTGTAGAATACGAGCCGGTCAAGCGCATTGCTATTGCCTATGACGGTGGTGCAAATGCCAATTTGGCACTCAACTACATTGTCACGCACCCCATGTTTGCAGGTGTGGAATGTCACATCATCGGTGCCGGTCCCGCACATGCGCGCCACGAGTTGCATTTGGCCAAAGCGGCCGGCATCCTCGCGCAATCACACCATCCAGTACACGTCCACTACGAGGATGGTCTCGCCGAAGATGTACTCGGTAATTACATCGTGCAACACGACATCCATATGCTCTTGATGGGGGCCTACAGTCATTCGGCACTACGCAATCTCTTCATCGGGAGTACGACCAACGCCATGTTGCAATCGTGTCCGGTGTCGGTAATGTTGTTTCGCTAAAAACAATGCCCCCCGTGGTGCACATGCATACCACGGGGGGCATTGTTCTACCACGTCAACCCATGGCCAAACGGGTAGAGTGGGTCTTTGGAGTCGTAGGGCAGGTCTTCCTTTTGGGCACGGACTGCGGCCATTGATGAGGGCAACTCAAAGGGCAACGTGCCACTCGGTTTTTCCCGCCCAAACACGATATCGCACAAGGCGGCATCTCCCACGCCAAAGCTCCCAATGAGTGCAGCTGATGCCGCATTAATTTCAGGAATCACCGCTGGACGATCCAGGTAAATGTCCACGACGGTGGGGATTTTGGTGCACAGGTCAAGTATGGGGGCGAGGGCTTCCGGCGTATAGTTGAGATCGCCAGTATGGAACATTTTCTCGAGAAAAATCCCGGTATCGCGTAGATAATACGGCGTCTGAATACGAATAATCGCCACATCGGCCTCTGCCGGGTCTTCCACCACCGTGGCATACCGTGCTACCACATCACGGTTCATTCCTTGAATATACACCTTAGTGCCCGGTGCAAGTGGCAATAGGTTGTGCCGGTTGTGCAGTGGCACCACCGCCTTGCGCTGAGCGCGTTCACCTGCTGCCCGGAAGTCGGCGCGCCCGGTGGTGGCCAATGAGTGCTGGCGGTCGAGGTATGGATTGTCAAAGAGTCCTTGACGGAACTTGTCACGCAAGATGCGCCGTACCGACTGGTCAATGCGCGCCATACTCAGCTGACCGCTCTCAACCAGTTCGACAATCAATTCGGGGCATTGCTCGCCACCAAACTGGTCAACACCGGCATCAATGGCCTTTTTGACACGTTCGATGGGCGTGAGGTGCTCGACACCCCAAGCCCGTGCTGCCCACACCACGCCACCAGGCAAGTGCATGTCAGTGAGTAAGCCCCAATCGGTGCAGATGACGCCATCGAACTGGTACTTTTCACGGAGCAGTGTTGTCAAAATGCTCTTGTTGTAACCGAATCCCACTTCTTCGTACTGCGTTCCCACGGGCATGCCGTAGTAGGGCATGATTTGTGCAGTTCCTGCCGTGAGGGCAGCCTCGAACGGGATGAGGTGGTAGTCGAAGTTGTTGCCCGGATAGACTTGTTCGCGCCCATAGGCAAAATGCGGGTCATCGCCATCCATTTGGGGACCGCCGCCGGGGAAGTGTTTGGTCATGCACAGTACGCTGTGTGCGCC
>JBEANH010000153.1:0-3612 GCA_041165505.1 Chloroflexota bacterium
CTTGCACCAAGTCGCTACGAAGGATTTGGCATCCCACCAATCGAAGCGATGGCTGCCAAATGTCCCGTGGTAACCACCGATTGTGCGGCAGGAAATGAAATGGTGCACCATGAGCAAACAGGCTTACTCGTTGCGTACGATGATGTGGCCGGCTATGCGGCTGCGATTCTACGACTGTACGATGATCCGCAGTTGCGCCAAACACTCGTCGCCAATGGACTCCAGCATGTGACACAGCACTATACACCAGATGTCGTGGCAGCCCAAACGGTTGCGTGCTATCAACAGCATATCAGTGCATTTACAAATTAGAAATCCATGTTATACTACAAACAATAGTACTAGGGGTGGCCATGCGCATACTCTACTGCATTCCGCGCTACGACGCGGACGCCGTGGGCAACTTGATGCATACCGAAGTCATTGCTCATTGGAACAGTCAAGGGCACGAGACTCACGTAGCGTCACTTTCGTCACGTGAACAATCCACAACCACATATCATATGGATGGCATACAAGTCTACCATCTCCCCACGGCGTCCAACATTATGGACAAGGTGTGTAACCGCGTTTTAGGTTGGATGACTGGGTACCCGTACTTGTTCGGTGCATGGCGAAGCATGCGTGCCTTGTTACAGCGTGAGCAATACGACATACTGCACATCGAAACATCGTTCCCGCTGGGATTCATCACGTTACTGGCACGTCCTACGCAGACACCCGTTGCAGTCACATTGCCGGGTGCAGATGTGATGGCCGTACCCGCATTTGACTATGGCTACGCACGCAACTGGTTTGTGCGCCAAGCGGTACGCTGGGTGGTGCAACGCGCCGAGCTCATCCGCGCAGATTCACGCCAGATTGCGACACTTGTCAAGCACGCATACGATGCACCAGATGCACGTGTCATTGATATTCCATATAACATTACAGAACCCACCTATCCCCCGGCAGGCGTTGATATCACCGCTTTTCGCGCACAGGCACGGGCCACCATTTGCACCAGACACGGCTGGCAGAACGACGCCAAGCTGATTCTCAGCCTCAACAGACTTCATCCGTTCAAGGGGATCGAATACCTGGTGGAAGCCATACCGCTTTTGGTGGCACGCGGCATCAATGCGCATGCCGTCATCGTGGGTGGCAATCGTAGCACGGCACGTTTTGGTGATTATGGTGCCTATCTGCAGCAACGAGCCCGGGAACTAGGGGTCACCGATCGGGTGCACCTGATTGGTGGTGTGCCGCATCACGATGTGGCCGAATACATGGCTGGTTGCGACGTTGCCGTCATCCCTTCCATTGCCGAGTCGTTTAGCCGGGTTGTTATCGAAGCCACCGCAGTCAGCACACCACCCGTGGTGACGCGCACAACGGGAGCCAGCGACTACGTGAAGGAGGCCGACTGTGGCGAAGTCGTCGAGCCACAAAGTGGCACGTCACTTGCAGACGGCATTGAGCGTGCGTTGGCGCGTACCGACGAACTGCAACAGCGCTGTCCCGCATTCGCAGCTGGATTTCGTGCACCGGTAATCGCCGATGCCCTGATGAACGCATATCGAACCCATGGACTATGCCAATGAGCACCACACAACCACACATTTACTACGTCGCATATCCCACGAGTTTGACCCTGGCGTCTGCGAATGCGGTACAGACGTATTCCACGCTCCGTGAACTCAAGGCGCTCATGCCACAAACACAAATTTTCATTCCTCGTATGACACGTGAACCCAACCCATTCGATGAATTGGGCGTACATTACTTACCCCGAATCGGCATTGGTCGGCTTTCACGCCTCTACAAATCAACGCTCTGGTACTACATGGAACGGAGCGTCTTTGCCTGGCTAGTTGCATTCATCATGTTGTGGCGTGCATGGCGTGGTACGCAAATTGATGTTATCTACGTCCGCGAAGTCATTTGTGCGTATTGGTTAAGTCGCCTCGCACCGCGCTGGTGTGGTGCCAAAGTCGTCTACGAAGTCCACCACGTGGAAAGTAGTAATCACTCACGTCCCAAAGAAACGTGGGCACAACCACTCGTGGCACATCTTGACGAGGTAACACTCAAACGACCAACACGATTGGTTTCGTTGACACACGCATTTCGTACGCTACTTGCAGACCAACAGTTACGTCAAGTCGATGATGTCGATGTATTGCCGGATGCCTACAACGACACACTCTACATACCTCGTGATCAACACAGCGCACGACAACAACTCGGGCTAGCGGCGAATAATCTCATCATCACCTACGCCGGGCTCACCTTTGCGTATCGCCGGCTCGATCTGCTCGTGCGTGCGTTTGCGGACATCGCTCTTCCGCTTCGCCAGCGGTGCACACTGATCTTCGTTGGTGGGCGCACCCAGGAAGTCAACGAGTTACGCACCTTGGTAACAACATTACAACTAGACGATTCAGTTACGTTCGTCGGTGTAGTGCCACAGACCACGGTGGCCCAATACCTGGTTGCAAGTGATATCCTGGCCATACCCGATACGGTAACAGACGAAACTGCATCTCCCCTCAAACTGTTTGAGTACATGGCAACCGGTCGCGTCGTGATATGCCCAGAGATGCCGGCACTCCGTGAGATTATTGGTGATGATGGTGCATGTACGTTTGTACGTGGCAATCAGCAATCACTGACTACCCAGCTCAGCATGCTGTTAAACGACACACAACTCCGAGAAACATATGCGGCCGCCGGGTTACGGGCAGTCGCACCACACACATATCGCAACCGTGCCGCATCGCTGGTCGCGATATGTATGCGTGCATTGGCAAATTAGGAGAGCGCATGGCACACCTTACTCGCGCAACAGAAATCGTTGAGCAGTATCCACGCTTGACACCCGATCATAAAGCGGATTATTACCGATATCACCGCGTGCGATTCACTGCCATGCTACACACCCTGCTCCAGCTCAATGCCCCTGGGAAACGGGTTCTTGAAATCGGAGTGAATCCCGGTCAATTCACGGAAATGCTGGTACAGGCAGGTTTCAGCGTCACTGGGAGCGACCTGTTCCCCGAACATCGTGCAGACGTATGGCAACGCCTCGGAGTCGAGGTGCATCGCTGGAACATAGATCACGAAGCACCACCATATGCACCAGGCAGTTTTGACATCGTCATCTTTTCAGAAGTCATCGAACATCTGGCCAATCCACCCCTCGAAGCACTAGAAACCTTCATGCAATTGCTCGTACCTGGTGGATTTCTGGTGGTGAGTACGCCAAACCAGTTCTACTTTAAAAGTCGTCTGCGCACACTGTTTGATGTGCTACTCATGCAGCCGTTCGACCACGACGACGAATTTCAACGCTGGGCGCTGCTCCGACGCGACGCACGCTACTACACGCATAGTCGGCTCTTTAGTATGGCGCAACTGGCGTGGCTCGGGCAACAGTGTGGGTTTGCGGTGCACACGCGTGAATATGTGGCCGCCTACGAACCAATCGGCATCGAACGACGGCGCTTCATGCATGCACCCCATCGGTGGCTAGCCAAAATATTCATTTATTTGATTACATGGCTTGTTCCAGCGAGTCGTTCGATGTTACTCATCGTATTACAACGGCCTGTAATATGAACAAACGGCAGA
>JBEANH010000154.1:0-3996 GCA_041165505.1 Chloroflexota bacterium
GGGGGATGCTGGCGACGGTGTCAGTGCCATCCACTTGGCACGTGAATTGCGCCCCGATTTGGTCATCATGGACATCAAGATGCCCAAGTTGGATGGGATCCAGGCGGCCAAGGTCTTGACCGAAGAAAAAATCGCCCCCGTGCTGTTGTTGACCGCCTACTCCGACCGCGAGTTGGTGGATCGGGCCCGGGATGCCGGAGTGGTCAACTATATCGTCAAACCCTTCCGCGAGGCCGAGTTGTTGCCGGCCATCGAAATCGCGTTGGCGCGCTTTGCGGAATTCAGTGCCATGGACAAAGAGCTCGGCGACCTAAAAGACACCATGGAAACGCGCAAATTGGTGGAGCGTGCCAAGGGAGTGCTGATGGATACGCAGGGACTCAAAGAGCAAGACGCCTTCCGCAAAATTCAACAGCTGTCCATGAATACGCGCAAGTCGATGCGCGAAATCGCCCAAGCAATTCTATTGACGGCGCAAATCGACAAATAACGTCATGTCGCACCCACCACAGGGCTCGCACAACGGGTGGCAACGACGCCTTATTACGGGCGCGTTGCCACACCTTATTACCGCACTCATCACACTCGGCCTGGCCTGGCTGGTGGTGCCGCGTGACCGTGTGGTAGTGCTGTCGAGCCCAACCGCTACCCGTGTTGTTGCGTTGCCACCGACGTTGCCCCCAGGCGCAACGCCGACGCCAGTGCCGGCCGTGCTACGCGATATGTCGCGCCAAGAGCTACGCGACATCCAAGCCGATACGGCGGCGTTGTGGAGTGCCCTCTACTTGTCGCGCGGGTTGGCCCATCTGAGCGATGCCGAAGTCTTGTTGCTCAACAACGATATGGCCGGCACCGCCCAGACCCTCGTGTTGCTCGATGATGCCCTGCAACGGGCCGGTACTACGGCGGCGAGCAACGTGCGCGACCCCATCGAGCAGATCCGCCGCGACGTGGTGGCGGTGCGCCAAGACCTGTATATGCGTCCCAATGGCCTCGATAAACGCTTGCGCCGCGTGCGCCAGGCGCTGCTGACGTTGATTGGCAATCCCAACGCAACGCGGTAGTCATTTTTAATTTTTAATTGTCCATTTTTAATTTATTCCCGCCAATTAATGTCGTGCAGGCGCGCCAGGCGTTCGCCGGCCGCACGTAGCGTGCTTTCCTTTTTGGCGAAGCAGAAGCGTGCCAAGGCGGGTGCCCCCGGTGCCACATAGAAGGCCGGGATGGGAATGGCGGCCACACCCAGCTCGCTGGTCAAGCGCCGGCAAAAGGTGTGTACGTCTTTGACTCCCAGTGGCGAGACGTCCACGGAGACGAAATACGAGCCCTCGGCGTCAATAAGCGGCAGTCCGGTGGCGCGCAGAATGTCGTTGAGCAGGGTGCGGCGGGCGCTGTATTCGGCCACAAGCTGCGTGTAGTAGCCGTTGTGCTCGGCTTCGTTGAGCGCCACCGCCGAGGCCTGTTGCATGGGGGTCGAGGTGGCGAATGTCACCCATTGATGCGTGGCGCGGAAGGCTTTGGTGAGGGCGGCGGGTGCAATACACCAGCCGATTTTCCAGCCGGTGACACTGAACGTTTTGCCGATGCTGTTGACGGTCAAGGTGCGCTCCCACATGCCAGGCAGGCTGCCCAAGTGGATGTGCTCGTGCTGGTCGTAGACTAGGCGATCGTAGACTTCGTCAACCACGGCCAAGACGTCGTAGTGCTGACAGAGCTCGGCGATGCGCGTGAGTTCGGCACGGCTGAACACCTTGCCCGTCGGGTTGTGCGGCGTGTTGAGCAAAATCAGTTTGGGGCGCTGTGCAAAGGCAGCCGCCAACACGGCGTCGTCGTAGTGCCAGCCGCTGTGGCTGGCATCGGGGGGTAGCAGGCGTACGGGGATGACGTTGCCGCCGGCCATGACCACATCGGGCTGGTAGGCGTCGTAGGCCGGCTCGAACATCACCACGTTGTCGCCGGGATTCACAAAGGCCATGATGATGTCGCACAGCACCTCGGTGGCGCCGCTGGCAATGCTGATGTCGCCGAGTGGATCAATCTCTTGGCCGGTGCGGTTGCGCCATGTGGCCGCAATCGCTTGGCGCAGGCTGGGCAGCCCGGGCATGGGGGCGTACTGGTTGAGGTCGGCGTTGATGGCGGCGATGGCAGCGTTTTTGACGAAGTCTGGCCCAGCGAAATCGGGGAAGCCCTGCCCCAGATTGACGGCATTATGTTGCAGTGCCAGGGCACTCATTTCGGTGAAAATCGTCGTACCAAAAGTGGCGATGCGCGATGCGGCATGGTTGCTCATAGATGGATTCCCGCTGCAGGCTGATTACGGCTATTATATCGCATGCAGTTGGCGCTGCACACCGTAGGCGGGCTGTTTTTTGCATATATGTGAGAAAAATACCCCCCATGCATGATTTTCATCAGCAAGACATCAGCGGTATGTACGGCACTGCGCCGGCTTTTTGGGTATGATTAGTCATGATAAACGGGGTGGCTATCCGTGTGGACCGACGAAGGTGTCGCCGTGTGTGATATGACCCATGGACGCAAGGGAGTAACGCATGTGCGGGATTGTAGGATATGTCGGTGCGCGTGAGGCGGCACCATTAATTGTGGCGGGGTTGGCGCGTCTCGAATATCGTGGCTACGATTCGGCGGGGATTGCCGTGGACAACAACGGCACACTCGATATCCGCCGCAGTGTGGGCAAACTGTCAGGCTTGACGAGTGTGCTGGCACACCAGCCCGTGATGGGGCACATGGGCATCGGGCATACGCGCTGGGCCACGCACGGTGATGTGACCGAGCAAAATGCGCATCCCCACCGCGATGCCAGTGGGCGCGTGGTGGTCATCCAAAATGGCATTGTGGAAAATTACCTCGAACTCAAACGGGCGCTGATGGATGCAGGGCACGTCTTTGTGTCACAAACGGATACCGAAGTCATCGCCCATCTGATGGGCGTGCACTACACGGCCAGCGGCTCGCTCATCGAAGCCTTGCGCCAGACTGCCCACCTGCTCAAGGGGGGCAACGCCATTGTGGCCATGACCATTGACCAGCCGGGCACGTTGGTGGCGACGCGCATCGGGCATGCAGGCGGCGTGGTGGTGGGATTGGGCGACGACGAAATGTTTGTGGCGTCGGATGTGCCAGCGATTGTTGACCATACACGGCGTGTGCTCTTTTTGGAAGACGGCGATATCGCTGAAATCACGCAACAGACGGTACAAATAACTCGCCCCGATGGCCAGATTGTGCATCGAGCCCCCACGGCGCTGGCCTGGGATCCGGTCTCGATTGAACGCGGCCCCTACAAACACTTCATGCTCAAAGAAATCCACGAGCAGCCGCGGGTGCTAACCGACGTGCTGCGTGGGCGCGTAGACCTGGAAGCCGGCACGGTGCGGCTCGACGACATCACACTCAGCGATGCGGCCATGCGCGATTTGTCGAGCATCGTGCTGACGGCGTGTGGCACTGCCTGGCACGCGGCGTTGGTGGGCAAATTCATGATCGAGCAGATTGCGCGCGTGCCGGTGCACGTTGATTACGCCTCGGAGTTCCGCTACCGCGAACCGGTGCTCGATGCGCGCATGGCGCGCGCATGGCGTTGGTGGCGATTACCCAGAGTGGCGAGACGGCGGATACGCTGGCGGCTATGGAACTAGCACGGGCGGCGGGCGTGCCCACCATGGCGATTGTGAATGCGGTGGGGAGCCAGGCCACGCGGGTGGCTACGGCGGGCTCGCTGATGTTGCACGCTGGCCCCGAGATTGGTGTGGCATCCACCAAGGCTTTTACGGCCATGCTGGTGGGATTGTATCTGCTGGCGTTGCGTGTGGCCCAGGCGCGTGGTGTGTTGACACCCGACACGATGCGCCCGCACATCACGGCGCTGATGGCGCTGGCGGGGCAGGTGGGGGCGTTGCTCAACGACGGCACCGACTACACGGCGCTGGCGGATTCGTTGCAACACACCAGCAGTGCGCTCTTTTTGGGGCG
>JBEANH010000155.1:0-3530 GCA_041165505.1 Chloroflexota bacterium
TTGATCGGAATGGACGCAATTAAGGGGTTCGTGCGGTATACGCATGTGTGCAGCAGTGATTCCCAGTGCGGTCAGTCTTGAGTATTGAGGTCTGCAGTATGCAAATACCACCAGCGACGATTCGCTTTAGTCCCACACTGAAATGGTTTGCGGTTGTGCTCGTGTGTGTGGGCATGTATGTCTTGTATACGGCAGTGCACGATGTTGCCTTGGTTTTTTTTGGTGCAGTCGTGGTTGCCTACATCTTCTACCCGGTTATTACCTGGATTACCCCGTTTGTACGTGCATCGCGCCTGTTGGCCACTACCGTCTTTCACGTGGTGGTGACGGTGCTGCTGGTTGTACTGGTGAGCTGGCTGTGGCCACCGATGAGCTCGCAATACGAGCTACTCCGCCAAGACATGCCGCGTATTTTGACACAACTCCAAACCAACCCCATCTCCGTTGCTGGCGTGACGGTGGATGTGAGTGGTGAAGTGCAAAACATCTTGAGCGACGTGGTCGCATCGTTGCCGACGCGTCTCCCCAAACTATTGGTAGGCCTTATCGAAGGCTTCTTGCACCTGTTAGCATTCCTGATTACCACGTTTTACCTGTTGACCCATGGACGGCGCCTCATCAGTCAGCTCTTCCAACTCGTACCCGCAGTGCATCGCGACGAGGTGCGCTTTGTGGCTCTGCAAATCCATCAAATCCTGAGTGGCTATATTCGTGGCACGCTGTTGCTCATCCCCATCATGGCTGTGCTGACTTCGGTGTCGTTGTGGTTGCTCGGTGTCGAATACGCATTGTTGATCGGCATCATCAGTGGGATTGTCGAAATACTACCGATTATCGGGCCATGGTCGGCGGCTGGATTTGCGATTATTATGGCCACCTTCCAACAACCCTTGCCGATTAGTGATTCCGTGGTTGTGGTAGTCAGTGTGATTGGGGTGCTCTATTTTTCGTTACGCATGTTCGAAGACTACGTGATTATCCCGGCAGTGGTCGGGCCGGCAGTGCATCTGCACCCCATTTTGGTGATTGCAGCCATCTTGGCAGGGGCCGCAGTTGGGGGCATATTGGGGCTCTTCTTGGCGATTCCAGTGACGTCGGTGTTGCAGTACATGTTGCGCTGGCTCTACCACAAACTCGCCGACAACGATGATTTGCCTACCATGCCACGCCACTAAATGTGCGCATATGCCATACGGTGAAATAGCGCGCGGGGTGGACACACTGTGTGTCCACCCCGCGGTGTTGCTGGTATGGATGGATTAGCCTAGGAATCAATTTTGACGCTGACGGTGCGGAAACCGGCGTCCACGTAAATAATCTCACCCGTAGTTGCAGATGCCAAGTCACTGGCAAGAAAGACGGCCGTGTTGCCCACATCTTCTTGGGTCACGTTGCGCCGGAGTGGTGCCACACCCGAGAACGCCTTGAGGAGCTCTTTGAAGCCAGTGATGCCACTGGCAGCCAGCGTGCGGATAGGCCCCGCGCTAATCGCATTACAGCGAATGTTGCTCGGTCCGAGGTCGCTGGCAATGTAGCGTACGCTGGCTTCGAGTGCCGCTTTGGCCACCCCCATCACGTTGTAGTTCTGGGCGACTTGTTGTGAGCCGTGATACGTGAGGGTAATCACTGAACCACCCGGATTGAGCAGATGGCGCGATGCTTTGACTGCAGCGGTTAGCGAATAGACGCTGGAATTCATGGCCACATGGAAGCCGTCGCGGGTCACATTCAGGTATTCACCGTTGAGCTCTTCTTTTTTGGCGAAGCCAACGGCGTGCACCAAAATATCGTATGAGCCCCATTTTTCTTTGACTGTGGCAAACAACGCATCGAGCTCTTCATCGCTGTTGGCGTTGCACGACACGATAAAGGATGCATCGAGGCTAGTCGCCAAGGGTACGACACGCTTTTCCAGCACTTCACCGTAGTACGAAAAGCCCAGCGTCGCACCGTGTTCGTGGAATGCCTTGGAAATACCCCATGCAATCGAATGGTCGTTGGCCAGCCCCATAATGAGGGCGCGCTTGCCGGTGAGTAGACCCATGGTTCTCGTTCTCCTCTATTGCAAAAAACGCTCGGTCAGATGCCGCGATTACTTGCTTACTTGCAGGATTTCATCAATGAAGCCATATTCTTTGGCTTCTTGGGGTGTCATGAAGCGGTCACGACTGAAATCGCGGGTGATTTCTTCGGGGGTACGTCCGGTGTCACGCGACAGCAGACCGTTGCCGACGGTTTGTAGGCGCAATAATTCTTGTACCATGCGCTCGACATCGGGGGCATATCCTTGGGCACCACCACCAGCAGGGTGGAAGTGGATGGTCGAGCGGGGCAATGCGTAGCGCTTGCCTTTGGTGCCGCCAGCCAACAAAATCGTCGCCATGCTGCCTGCGCGCCCTACACACACCGTGTTGACATCACATGAGATGATGTGCATGGTGTCGTAGATGGCCAACCCGTCGCGTACACTGCCCCCTGGGCTGTTGATGTAAAACCAGATATCACGGGTGGGGTCTTGGTGTTGCAGATAGAGCAACTGGGCTACAATCGAAGAAGCAACATCGTCATCAATGGGGGTACTCAACATAATCACACGCTCGTTGAGCAGACGCGAAAACAAATCCCAGCCGCGTTCGCCCCGTGCGGTACGTTCAATCACACTTGGAATGTATGGCATTATTACTGTCCTCCTGCTGTGCACTGGAGTGTGCCCCAATGCACTGTGAAGTATACCATCTTTTATTACCGCTCTCCAAATTATGTTACCTGCGCTGGTAAACCACATGCCCCCCCACAATGGTCATATCAACTGTGATGTGCAGGATGTCGTCCGGCGCACAGGTGGCGTAATCGGTGTCGAGTACGGCCATGTCGGCGAGCAAGCCGGGGGTGATACTCCCTTTGAGGTGTGCCTCACGCGTCAGCCATGTGGGCGAGACGGTATAGGCGCGTAGGGCGGCCATGCGGTCAATGGCTTCGTGAGGGGCAATGACGGTGCCCTTGTGGGTTTTGCGTGTCACCAGGCTGTATAAGCCGATAAACGGATTGTAGTGCGACGCACTGGGCACATCGCTCGATGCAATCAGCGGAATACCCCGGTCGAGATACGTCTTGGCCGGCTTGTAGCGGTGTGCCAATGCTTCACCCACATCGCGGAAGAGGTCGTCGCCCTCGTAGTAAATAAATGTGGGCTGGATGACCGCACCAATCTGGTATGTGGCCATGGCCTGCAACGCTGCTTCGCTGGCAAAGTAGGCATGGATGATGTTGTGGCGATGGTCACGTGGATTGGCAGCTACCACATCCGCAAATGCCAACACCGCCTCGTGATGCGCCCTGTCACCAGTGGCATGGATGCCAATATCCCAGCCCAGATTATGCCCGTGCGTAATGTAGCGGCGCAGGTCATCCGGGTTGAGGCGATTGAAGTCACGCACCACCTGTTCGCCCACAAATGGCGCGAACATCCACGCGGTATGACTCGTCGTACCACCGTCAATGGCCATTTTGAGTGCAGTGATGCGGAGCAT
>JBEANH010000156.1:0-4261 GCA_041165505.1 Chloroflexota bacterium
AATCAAGCCAAAGGCATCGTATGGCTCAAGGTGCATGCACAGGGCGTAACCGCGCATGGTGCCTATCCGTGGCGTGGCCAGAATGCGCTTGCGCTACTGACGGCGGCATGGCAACGCATCGCAGAGACTTTTCCTGTGTCCTCCACAGAGACGTGGGCAACAACGGTTAATCTGGCCCGCATCGAAACCTCAAATGTGGCCTTCAACAAGGTCCCTGACGACGCCCACATGTGGCTCGATGTGCGCTGTACGCCGGCAGATGCAGCGACGGTAATTGCACGGATACGTGATTGTGTGGGGGATACCTGTCGCATCGAAGTTCTCGCCGACGAACCCGCCTTGGATGTACCTGCCACGCACCCCGACATCATACGGCTCCAAGCGGCTGTGCAGGCCGTGCGTGGCATGCCAGCATTGTTGCATGCCGCCATGGGCTCGTCGGATGCGCGCCATTTCACACGTGTGGGCTGTGCGGGGGTGGAGTTTGGCCCAGTTGGTGGTGGAATTGGGAGTGACGAGGAATGGACGAGTGTGGCGGGACTTGCCGATTATACCGCCATTTTGCGCCATTTTTTAGGTGCGGTGCGGTAGGTTGCCTGTGATTGCTCTACATACCAGCCAGTGGTGTCAAACACACCCCCGCCACTGGGGTCACCAGTGGCGGGTATGGCAACGCATTCTCGTCGAGAATGCGAGGATATCCACATGTGATTCGCTAATATCAGCATACAACGAGGGTGCGTATTTTTAATGAGAAATGTATAAATATACACTTAAGACTGCATAAAAAACCGCCACCGCAGATGCGGTGGCTGCGATATCACGTGACCTAATAATCCAATAACTTTGGCGATGCGTTTGGAGCCGGCTGTGTCAAGTTTCTACGGTATCAACTATGGCCAAACATTACTAAGCCAGACAGTACGGCTGGCTTGGTATGGTCTGTGGAGGTTTAGTCGTTGTCGTCACGATATTTGTCGTAGTTAAGATATTGATATTCGTAGTAGTTAAGATATTGATCTTCGTGGTAGTTAAGATATTCGCCATCGTCAAGTTCGTCGGCATCATATTGTTCGTTGTCGTCAAGATGTTCGTCATCGTCATTAAATAAAGTTTCTTCAATCCTGTCGTCGTCGTTAAGTTCGACATCGTTAAGATATTCGTCGTCGTCTCGTTCGTCGGCATCAAAATATTCGTCGTCGTCTCGTTCGTCGTCGTCAAGATGTTCCAAGGCTTCGTCTATGGCATGGCGCAAGGCTTGTAAGACGACACCATCTATAAATTCATCAAAATTGCCGTTAATAATATCATCATCATCATCTTTATCTGGTACGAATTCAACCCAACCAGCCTTCTTTGCGGCGCTATTCATGTTTTTTAGTACCGACATGAGTGCTGCACGGTATTCTTGACTATTTACAGTTTTGTATATTGCTTCTGTTATTTCATCGTAATTTGCCATAGTGTCGCCTTTCAATGTGACTTGCGGGGCTAAAGACTATCATTAATCTCTGCGAGTGCTCTTCTTATTGCACTGTGTAAGGCATGCCATGACGACTCTTTTATCGAACTTTCATATCTGTAATACTCGAAATCTGCATCCGCATCTTCTTTTGTGACATGCGTATCGCTATATGCGCGCATTGCAGCAATTGATGCAACGTCATAGATGCTTTGTAGTGCCGAAATGAGTGCATAGAGATATCTTGCATCAGTTGCAGCATCAACTGCTTTGTTTTTCATTTCATTATGGTCTGGCATAGCGTTTCCAGCTCTGTAGTGCTTGCATCTTTACCCGCTTCTGTGTAGAAACTAGTGCTTCAATGCACCGGCAAGTACTAGTACGAAGCTTTAACTCCGCCTAGGGGCGCAATACAATCTTGGTGACTGGAGCTGTGCCCGCAAGGAGTTCTTTGAACGACATATCGCCGGCACTGAGCGGGCGTTCGATGAGCCAGTTGCTGGCTGGTTGTGCCACGCCACGCCCGATTAAATCCACCGCCGTAGCAAAGTCGTGTTGCGTATAGCAGAAGCATCCCAGCAGGCTGATTTCTTGACGGATGACATAGTTGGTCGGGATGGTGGTTTCGTCTTCGTGGAGCCCCATCAGCACCACCGTGCCACCCGGTGCAGTGGCCATAATCCCCTGGTTGCGCACTGTGCTGGTGCCCACCGCATCAATGACCACATCCACGCCACCCGGGAAGAGGGCGCGTGTGGCTTTGACGGTATCGTCACTGCGGGCATTGATGGTGTGGGTGGCGCCCCATTCACGGGCCACGGCTAGGCGATTGTCGGCGATATCGCTACTGATGATGGTACGTACCCCGCGGGCTTTGGCCGCAGCAATGGCGCACAACCCGATGGGGCCAGCGCCAAGGATGAGGACGGTGCTCTCGGAACTCGGTTGCGCCAGCCTGACCGCATGCACGGTACAGGCGAGTGGTTCACATAACGAACCGGCAATGTCAGAAACGTGGTCTGGCAGTGCCCAACAGAGATTAGCTGGTATGGTCATGTATTGGGCAAAGGCACCGGGGAGATGCGCACTCAGTAGCTTGCGACTACGACAGAGGTGCTCGAGCCCGCGTTGGCAACGATCACACTGCCCGCACGATACCAGCGGGTTGAATGTGACCCGTTGCCCTACTTGGGCAGGCGTACCATCGTACAAGCGGCCATGTCCCGCTACAATGGTCCCCGCTCCTTCGTGTCCCATGATGAGTGGTGGGAAGCGGATGCTACTCTCGCCGAGGTAGCCACTCAATTCGGAGCCGCAGATGCCCACCGCACCAATGTTGATCAGCACTTCGCCGTCATTCGGGACAGGAACCGGGACATGCTGTAATTCCATCTGATTTGGCCCAAGCCAGACCAGTGCGGACATGTGCGATGGTGTCGTGCTCATCGTTGAACGCTCCCTCTGTAGGAAACCATGTGTGGTGTACTGTGGCAGGAATCTATGTGTGTGATTATAGCACTAGTTGTTGTCAGGCGAGTAGCTTGGTATTACAATGAGTGCACCGAGATTATCACATACAGCCCCCCCCACCAGAAAGGTGCAAAGATGCTCCCACATGATTATGCAGACCGCGTCTATGCTGGCATTCTTGGCAAAATCATCGGCGTCTACGTTGGTCGTCCCTTTGAGGGGTGGTCGTATGAACGCATCATGGCTGAACTCGGCGAAGTCAACTACTACGTCCACGAACAGCGGGGGGTACCCTTGATTGTGGCTGATGATGATATCACGGGAACATTCACGTTTCTCCGTGCCATCCCCGATCATGGCCATTCACTAGGGGTCACTGCCGCTCAAATCGGTCAAACCTGGCTCAACTATCTCATCGAAGAGCGTACCATTTTGTGGTGGGGAGGGGTGGGTAATTCGACCGAACATACCGCCTATATGCGCCTCAAAAACGGTATCCCAGCGCCACAAAGTGGCTCGATGGCACTCAACTCCAAAGTGGTGGCCGAACAAATCGGCTCACAAATCTTTATTGATGGCTGGGCCTGGCCGCAGATCTTGCCCGGCGCGCTGCCAGTGTCAGTCACGATGGTGAGGCCATTTACGGTGCACAAGTGATTGCTGCCATGGAGGCACAAGCGTTTGTGGAATCTGACCTCAACACACTGATTGATTGTGCCCTGACGTTTATTCCCCGCGATAGCACGATAGCGCGCCTCATCCATGATGTGCGTGATTGGCACGCCGAATACCCTGATTGGCGTCAGGCACGCCAGCAAATCGAGGCGCATTACGGCTACGACAAATTTGGTGGCAACTGCCACATGGTGCCCAACCATGCGCTCATCCACCTCGGACTGTTGTACGGTATTCGGCGAATGTGGGGTGTCTGCTGGGCATCAAAAACGGCTTGGCCGCATTTGAATCTGGCCCAGATTTGCGTGGCCCCGTGGCGGATCGCCTCTACTTGCCCACAGCGGATGGGGGGCGCGCCATCACCGATGCGCTGACAGAAACGTACCACGTGGTGAATATGGCACGGCGGCATCATGGCGAGCCGCGGAGTGGCGACTATTGATCAGGTGATGGGATACAACGGCGGTGATGTACCGGCCTTGGCCATTCGCTACCAACGCTTGGCATTGGGGCGCAGTGCGGTGGCCACTACCATGACGTTTATTCCTCCTGATGGCATCGAGACGCGTAGCTCGTACCAGATTTTGGCATCACCCACACTCTACAGTGGGCAGTTACTGACGGCACGGCTTGCTGCTGATCGTACCAACGGTC
>JBEANH010000157.1:0-3500 GCA_041165505.1 Chloroflexota bacterium
GCATCACAGCCAGCGGTGGTGTCCGTAGATATCACTGACCCCAAAGTGGTGCAAGGGGCGCAAGGGCGCGACGACGAAGGGGTTTGGTTTACGGGCGACGCCAGTATTGCCAGCGATCGTTTCATTGATACGCCGTGGCGCGTCATGGCATGGCGCTGGCGTCAAGCTCCTGGTGACTCACTCCCCGTCGAATTGCACATCGGTTCCCATACGTGGCAGACATCTACCACCCTACAATGGCGGCGAGTTCAACTCTTGCTTCCGGCATCACTCACCCATACCCCGTTGCGCATCCAGAGCCCCACGCTACAGGTGGACGGTGACACCCGCCAGCTGGGTGTCATGTTGACCTACCTCAGCATGAAACGCATTGACGTGGCGTGGTGGTGGTGGCCGTTGGTGGTGCTCGACTACCTGATTCCCGTGGTGGCTGGCGCCGTGTGGCTCTGGCGTGGGCGGCTCCTTGGTGCTGGTGCACTGCTCGCATTCGCCATCATCCATGGTGCAAGCATTTGGCTGGAAATGCGTGTCGGATATGCGCAGGCTTCGCTGCTGGTAGACCGAGGTAGTCGCTATGCACTCAGTCTGTGTATGCTGGCATGGGCCTGGTGGCAGCTGCGCCGCCCCGACTTTGCCGGTATCCCCAGTGGGCGGCGCTTTGGGCTCGACGTCTTTCGCGCCATCGCCGTGTTGTGTGTGGCGGTGACGCACTTTACCCCGCTAGTCGTAGAACCGTGGGTCTTGAACAAGGATTTTGTGCGGTGGGAACGCTACATTGGTGCGTTGGGGGTGGACATCTTTTTTGCGCTGAGCGGGTATTTGATTGGAGTGATTTTGCTCCGCATGATTCCCCCGCTCGTTGACATGACCCTCGTCAAACGCTTTTGGATGCGGCGCTGGTTGCGCACGTTGCCTGCCGCCTATGTGTCTGCGGTGGTGGCGATTATCGTTGCTACTCCCGAAGATTGGCTCGATTTTGTCATGCGCATCACGTTTGTATCGTCGCTGACTCCCTACTACCATAGCGACGAAATGCGCGTCTGGTGGAGCCTGGCCTCCGAAGAGTACTTTTACCTGGTTTTCCCGTTGCTGTTGCTCTTGTGGGTGCGGGTAGGGTGGCGGCATTGGGCCTTTGGACTGACGTTGGGGTGTATTGCCCTGCTGAGTGTGGGGGCACGGTTTGGCTGGTTGAGTCAACTCGACCCGCTGGCGATGGGCAGCGTCGAGCTGATTCCATATGTGCGGCTGGATCCGATGATTTTTGGTGCCATTGTGGCTTGGATACGCATCAAACGGCCTGATTGGTTTGCTCATCTCAATACGGTCGGCTATGCGCCCGGTATGGTGCTCTTGTGGGTGGGCTTCATGCTACTCCTCGACAAATTGCGCTGGATGCCGATAGCCGTGGGGCTCGGACACACCTTTATTGGTATTGGTGCCGCCTTGATTATTCCTGCAGTGGAAACTCTGCGGAGTACCGGGTTGCGCATGCTCGATCGGAGCCTAGTCTGGATTGCCGCGATAAGTTATTCCATCTATCTCTACCACGATATTTTTGTGACTTTCTTGGAGCGCCAATTCGGTTTCGCGCAAACACTGCCAGAGATGGGCGTGTTGTTTGTGGCCTACAGTGTGCTCACGCTTGGGGCATCGTGGCTGAGTTACCGACTCGTCGAGCAACCCGTATTGGTCTGGCGTGACACGCATATGCCCGATCCACACCACTAAGGAGTGCCATGCGCCGATTGTTGCCAGCCATCTTGATGGGCATCCTCGTGCTGGTCACCGGGTTGTGGATGTGGTATGCACTGGTAACCATGCCAGGCAGTGTGGTATTGCCACTGGCCACGCCCCAAGTGGTGGGCATTTGGGGACCCGAAGGTGATGGGGCATGGTCTAACGGCGATACGCGGATGACCACGACGGCGTTTGCACCCATACCGTGGCGTCGTATCACGTGGATGTGGCGCCAACAGGCTGGTGATGCGTTGCAGGTCACCGTCACGACAGCCACACAGCCGTTGGCGGTTGCGACTACTGCCCCCGTGTGGCGCCGGGTTCATCTGCTCTTGCCTGTGGGTACCACACAACTCATGCTCCAAAGTACAACGATGCGTGTTGCCGGAGATCGGCGTGATTTGGGTCCGTTTCTGTCGGCTCCCAAAATCACCGCACTCACCCCACCAGCCTGGTTTACGCTGGCATGGGCCATTGATTTGTGGTTGCCGTGTGTGGCGTTGTGGTGGTGGCTGTGGCGGAGCCGCTGGTGGGGGGTAGTGGCCGGCACCTTTGCGGTGGGCGTCTATGCCGCATTAGTCTGGCTTGAAAGTCGGACAGGCATGCAATCACCAACGCTATGGCTGGATGCCACAGGGCGCTACATCAGTACGGTGCTAATATGTGTGCTGGCTTGGCGCGGGCGGTACTGGCAGCCTACTGATACCCCCATCCAAGGGCGTCGCCTCGGACTCGACATCATGCGGGCAGTTGCCGTGCTGTGCGTGGTATTTGCACATACGACACCGCTTCTCTTTGCGGAATGGTCGAGTACTCCTGCCCTCTTTCGCTGGACGTTGTACCTTGGGGCAGTTGGGGTGAACATCTTTTTTGCGTTGAGTGGCTACCTCATTGGCGGGATTTTGTGGCGCCTGCTACCCGTCATCCATCAACAGCAGGTGTTGGTGCGCTTTTGGATGCGGCGCTGGTTGCGTACGTTGCCTGCCGCCTATGTGTCGGCGCTGGTTGTCTGGGTTGTTGCTACGCCACAGCACGTGGGTGCGTTTTTGGCCAGTATTGCCTTTGTGGGAACATTTAATCCGTGGCATCTGTCATCCGAGAACACCTTTTGGTGGAGTCTTGCCACCGAAGAGCTGTTTTATCTGCTCTTCCCGTTGTTGTTGTATGTGCTGGCACGGCGCCAATCTACACAGGCGTTCTTTTTACGCACGTTGCTGCTCTTTGCCGTGCTGGTAGGGCTGGGACGCCTGCTGTTGCTCTGGCTCTTGCCCTTGGAGGTGGTCGGTAACAGCGAAATTGTGAGTTATGCCCGCCTCGATTCGCTGGTATGGGGTGTTCTGATACAATGGATGCGACGACGCAATGAGAAAATTTTTCATCAACTCGCTGGAATCGGCTTTGCACCAGGGCTTGTTATGATGCTGGCTGGTGTGATGATGATGCTCGATCAAACGCGCTGGTATTATGTGGCGTTGATGTGCGGGCATACGCTGATTACTGCGGGTGCTGCACTGCTCATCCCGGCCTTCGAGCAGGTGCGTACAGTGGGATGGAATGCACTCGATCGTCTATTTGTGGGGATTGCGCTGGTCAGTTATTCGGCGTATCTCTACCATACCATGATAGAAACGTGGCTGGTGCGTCAGTTTGGTTCGGCCACATCATGGCCCATGCTGGTATTATTAGTGGTAGCATATCTATTGTTGACATTTGGTGTAGCGTGGATGAGTTACCGGTGGGTGGAAGTACCACTGTTGCGCTGG
>JBEANH010000158.1:0-3455 GCA_041165505.1 Chloroflexota bacterium
CAATACCGATGCTGGAGCACGTGTCCAAAAAACAATCCTGTACAATCCTTGCCATCGATGTTCAAAACAATCCTGCAAAATCCTTGCCATCGATGTTCACAAAGAATACTGCATCCAAAACACACACGCTGGAGCACGAACCCAATAAAAAATCCTGTAATATCCTTACCATCGATGTTCATTTACAATCCACGCCCAAAAAAGAAACCAGGATGAACAGGGATATCCCTGTCCATCCTGGTTATCAATGGAGCAGTTAGCGGTTGACCTTGAAGGCCTGCATGCCGGCGTACTGGGCGGCTGAGCCGAGCTCTTCTTCGATGCGCAAGAGCTGGTTGTACTTGGCGATGCGGTCGGTGCGCGCCGGTGCACCCGTCTTAATCTGGCCGGCGTTGGTGGCCACAGCCAGGTCGGCAATCGTTGTGTCCTCGGATTCGCCGGAGCGGTGTGAAATCACGGCCGTCCAGTTGGCGCGCTGGGCCATTTGTACGGCGCTGAGTGATTCTGACAGCGAGCCGATCTGGTTGACTTTGACCAGAATCGAGTTGGCGGCCTGCTCCTTGATGGCACGTTCGAGGCGCTTGACGTTGGTGACCAGCAAGTCGTCGCCGACCAGCTGCACGCGATCACCGATGCGCTTGTGCAACAGCGCCCAACCGGCCCAGTCGTCTTCGTGTAGACCGTCTTCGAGCGAGATGAGCGGGTACTTGCTGGCGATGTTGGCCCAGTACTCGACCATTTCGGCGCTGGTCAGGCTACGCCCTTCGCGCTCGAGCACATATTTGCCGTCGTGGTACAGCTCGGTACAGGCCGGGTCCATGGCCAGCATGATTTGGCTGCCGGCTTTGTAGCCAGCACGCTCGATGGCTTCCATGATGACCTGCAAAGCAGCTTCGTTGTTGGGCAGGCTGGGGGCAAAACCACCCTCGTCACCCACGGTGGTGGAAAGACCGCGGTCGTGGAGCACTTTGTTGAGGTTGTGGTAGATTTCGGCACCCCAACGCAGACCCTCGCGGAAGGTGCTGGCACCCACCGGCATAATCATGAATTCTTGGAAGTCGGTGGAATTAATGGCATGCTTGCCGCCGTTCATGATGTTCATCATGGGTACGGGCAACACGTGGGCATGCGCACCACCCACATAGCGGTAGAGGGGCAGGCCGTAGGCGGCAGCAGCGGCACGGGCGGCGGCCAATGAGACGGCCAGGATGGCGTTGGCGCCGAGATTTTTCTTGGATTCGCTACCGTCGAGCGCCAACATGGCGGCATCAATGCTCAGCTGGTCGCTGGCGTCTTTGCCAATCAGGGCGGGGGCGATTTTGCTGTTGACGTTGCTGACGGCGGTCAACGTACCCTTGCCCAGGTAGCGCTTTTTGTCGCCGTCGCGCAACTCGAGCGCCTCGTGGGCGCCGGTGGATGCACCAGATGGCACAATGGCACGACCGAGGGCGCCACCCTCGAGACGGACGTCGGCTTCCAGGGTCGGGTTGCCACGTGAGTCGAGCACTTCACGCGCCACAATCGAACGAATTCGGGTCGACACAGAATTTCTCCTTGTGTAATGAAAAATGCAGATGACTGCATGTAACCGCAAAAAAAGAGCCTACATAGGCTGACGCCCTTGTCTGCTTCGTGCCTATTATAAATGAAAAATTGAAAATGGAAAATGATGGATGTGGTAGAGGCCATGCGTCTCTACCACATCCATTGCGCAATATCCCACCACACCGTGCAAGCATCATGCATCATGATGCACGACATCCATCCATATATTTGGTAGGCGGTCCCTCGGCTGATTGAATCAATCGGTGGCCGATTAGCGCCATGATTCACGCCGAAAATCATCAAACCGTTGCTCTTGCCAATCAGGTTCGTGTTGATACGTGTAAAACGCGGTGCGCAGTTGCTCCACGAAATCAGGATGCACGTACTGCGTGTACATGCGCCACCAGATTTTGGGCAAGGCATCAATCAAATTCGCAACGGGATCTTTGGCCCACTGACGCCATGCTTCATTGTCATTTTCGTCGAGATACATGGATGTTCCTTCTTGCCAGAACGACCACGCACCATCAACGTGCCGGCCGTAGATGGTACATCCACCACCCTCCAAACCCATTTTGGCGATGATAACTTTATTCATGCGGTGCTCCTTAGTGGTGTAAGAAATTTTTGTATACATCAGTCAATGAACCAAGTATATCATCACCAGTTAAATGTATCTATCGAGCGTATTCGGTTTTTTGGTAGCCATTATCATCCTCCCAATTCTTCATTCTTCATTCTTCCTTATTCATTGTTACGTGGCTCACCCATACATCCGGCCGAAATGTGAGCATGGTGCGTTGCCCGGCGATTTCGCAGTCAATCAGTGTGCCCCCCAGCTTGGTGTCGCGGATGATCAGGATACGCACCGCAAAGGGCGCATCGATGCCGCGCAGATTTGCGATGGCGTAATCGCCACCCTGCGCCGGATTGCCCCCCGCGCGCAACGTACCTTGGGGCGCGGCCATGCCATCGGCTGCCACCGTGCTGTACTGTGCCCGCCGCGCTCGCAGGTCAATCTGTAGCGCGCAGGGTGGGGCGCCGGCCTGTGCGCCAAAGCGCACATCCACGCACCCCGTGGGCACGGCGGCCGGATCGACGGTGAACTCGAGCAGCATTACATCCACCGGTAGTACCACGTGCTGCCCCGCCGTGAGTGCCGTGATGTGCTGGTGCGGGGCGAGCTGCGGCAGTAGCTCGGGCATCCAGCGCGTGCCCAAGCGCCCGTCGGCATGTTGCACCAGGTCGCGGATCACCAGCGCGCCACCCCAGCCGCGGATCGCGCACCAGCCCGCCATCAGCAGGCGCCCGGGAGCCACTTGGGTGATGGTGGGCACGTTGAGCCCGTCGTAGCAATCATCCTCGGCCGCTACCAGGTCGACATAGGTGCTGTCGGGGGCCTCTGCCGGCTTCAGCCACAGATTGACGAAGCCGCCGATGATGTAGTCGTAATCCCCCCAGCGGAAAAAGAAGGTACAATCGCCGCCCGGCGGGAAGTCGGCGTTGATACAGTGCCAGCCACCATCCACGGTATCGGCCGCCCAGATGCCTTTGCCCCAGCTGGCGTCGGCCGCCCCCGCATAATTGGCCAGCATGCGCAATTCCCCATGCGGGTCACGGTAGATGCTAGGGTTGCGGCAGGGGTGGAAAAAGATGCCGCTGGGGTGGAAATCGGCCACGCCGTCGCCACTTATTGCATACGTGGAGCCGATGGGGACGCCCGGCGTGGTCTGGTCAAACGTCCCCGTGGCGCCGTGGCGTGCCAGCCACTCGAGCTGTGCCGGGAGCGTGGTGTCGCCATCGGCGCACAGGCGCTCGGTGTGCAGGGCATAGGCCAGACACAGACGCCCGGCGTTGTCCACAAAGGGCGTGCCCGTGCCAATACACTGCCATTGGGCGGTGAGTGGCGT
>JBEANH010000159.1:0-3436 GCA_041165505.1 Chloroflexota bacterium
ACTTCGACTTCGTCGAAGGGCACTCGTTTCAAGACACTCGCTTGGGCGACGGCAAGATCCGTATATATCGGAATCGGCATGAGGCGCTCCTGCACGCTAAAGGGCAATATCGTTGAGCACGCGGGCAAATGTTTCACTATGCGCCGTAAAGTAGTACTGTGCCGGCATCACTGCGATTGCATCACCACCGAGGGCACGCAAATGCCGCACCACGGCTAGTACCTGTTCTTGGGGAATCACCAGCGTCACCATGTAGAGTCCATCGCTCTGGCCCGCACGTGGCCACACCGGTGCAATCGTGGGGCCTTGGGCACCCGCCAACTCGGGACGAGCCACGATACGCTGACCGATATCTGCCACCGACGCGCCCGCAATATTCGCAGTCACTTGCACCACGGCTCGGGCGCGGCGGCGTGCTTCGACCATTTCGAGGATGGTTTTGACCGTCTCCAACGTCTCGGGCGACTGGCGCAACACCTTGCGCGAAGCAATGATACAGGCCTGTGATTTGAGGATGGGACCACCGACGATTTTGAGCTGGTTGTCACGGAGCGTCGTGCCCGTCTCGGTAATATCGGCAATCACATCAGCATAGCCCAGCCCTGGGGCGGCTTCGGTGGCGCCTTGTGAGTCAATAATCCGGAACGAATTAATGCCGTGGCTCTGACAAAATCGGCGTATCAATGCCGCATATTTGGTGGCGATACGCAACGTGCGCCCCGAGGCGTGTAGCTCAGCGGCCAAGTCGGCCAAATCGCGCCATGAGCGCACATCAATCCACGCTTCGGGGACTGCCATCACCAATTCACAGCGACCGTAGCCGAGGTCGTCATGGATGACGAGCAAATCATCGCGGTCGCCACGCAACTCTTCGACGAGATCGAGGCCACTCACGCCAAATTCGATTTCACCATCTGCCACCTTTTCCACGATATCCGCAGGACGATGCAACAATACTTCGACACCAGGCAGGGCAGCGATAGCCGCCGTGTAGCGCCGTGGATTGGGGCGCACAATACGCAGGCCACAGCTTTCGAAAAAGCTCATCGTGCCGTCATATAGGCTCCCTTTGGAGGGAATTGCAAATCGTAACGGCATCGCCTAGCCCTCCTCTCGTGCAGTACGCTGGCGCCACCAGTCGTTGAGCGCCTGCTCCCACGACGTCTGGAAATACTGCTCAGCATAGCCGGCATACCCCGCCATGCGCTTGGTGTAGAGGTCGTTGATTAGTGTCATGCCATCGTCGGCTTGCATCCGGGCAACGCACGAGACGATGCCGGCAACTGCTGCATCGAGGAGCTGTTGGCCATCTTGTGCCGTGGCGAGGCGCGGATCCTCACCCAGCACCGCCCAATCACGGGGATGGAGCGGCGCCTCGCCGAGGGTATCGAGGCGCACCAAATCGGGGCGTAGCGCCAGCGTTTGTGCTGTTTCCCAGCGTCCCGCATGGTCGAGGTAATCTTCGTTGACCATCGCAGCCGGTGGCAACGTGAGCACTTTGAGGCCACTACGCTCATAGGTGGCTTGTGCCAGTTTCATCAACTCGATTTCGTGGCCTTGGGCGTAGTGTCCGCTAATCAGCACCACCACGTGGAAGCCGGCACCCGCCAGACTATCGAGCATGTCGTGCACCAAGGCCACAAACGTGCTGGTTTTGACGGCCAGTGAGTAGCGATGGGGCAACGTGGTCATCGGCCACCACGTCATCGGCAGTAGCACACCACCGGTGCGTTGCACCACGTGGTCGGCCACATATTGAGCGGCGATGCCATCCATGCCGAGGGGCAGGTGGGCACCGTGCCATTCGAGGGCGCCCCACGGCACCACAGCAATAGGGGTGTGTGCCATTATCTGAGCCAATGTGTCTGGATGCAGGTCGGTATAACGACCCCAACGTGGTGTACTCATGATTGTTTATCCTCTCGTGCCTGCAGACACAGCCGCAACAAGGCATACAAGGCGTGATTGACGGGAGTAGGCACCCCCAGTGCACGCCCTTTGGCGACCACCGCCCCACTCAAGGCATCGGCTTCGATGGGCCGCCCACGCACAAAATCACGCGACATCGAAGAACGGGCTGTGGCGGGCATGGCACGTGCCGTAGCAATTGCCGTCGCTACTGGGTCATCGGCGAAACGAATCCCGTCGGCTTCAGCCACCTGTTTGGCTTCTGTGAGGGCGGCAGTCAGCATGTGCACCACCTCGGCATCAGCCATCATCGGCCCCATACTCATCCCGCTAATGGTCGTCACCGCACTCATGGCCGCCACAAAGATGGCTTTGCTCCATACTGCTGCCCGCCCATCTGGGACGAGTGTGGTGGCGATGCCTGCATCCGTACATGCGTGCGTCAGCGCATGCGCCACCGCCGTGCTCGCATACGGCGCAAGCGGGCCATACGTCAGGCGGGCCGGCTCAATGCCACTACGAATGACACCCGGCGCTTCGATGCTTGCTTCGCAGTAGATGAGGCCGGCGAGTACACGCGCTGCACCAACGCGTTCGGCCACACGGGCGTAGGCTTCGATACCGTTCTGGATGGTCAAAAACAGCGTACGTGGACCGATCAACGTATCAACGTGCGTGAGCAACGCTGCTAAGTCGTATGTTTTCGCAGCCACAATCACCACATCACACCCACCAATCATGCGTACATCGTCGCAGACGAGGGCGGGATGCGCCTGCCAGGTATCTGTGGCGGTATGCACGGTAATGCCATGAGCCGCCATCGTCGCCGCATGCGCACCCCGTGCGACGAGTGCCACTGGGTGACCCGCACGACTCAAGCGTGCACCCAGATATGCACCAACCCCACCAGCACCAAGGACGGCACACTTCATGGGGTCACCTCGCACCGGGCCACCACATCTGCAACAGTCAGCAGTTCGGGGGCGCCATCTCCGCGCCACTGGAGTAATCCCGTCGTCTGACTCTCGGCAGAGACAACCACTGCCACCATTCCACGCCGTTGAGCATCTTTGAGTTGCTGTGACAAGGCGCGGTCACGCATTTCGCACTGTGCCACAATCCCTGCGTGGCGCAGGCGCTGTGCCACATGAATAGCCTGTTGATAGGTATCTGCGTCGTGTGGAATCACGGCCACACTGCGTGTACGGGGCACAACGGGCAGGGGCGCAGCCAGGACGACCCGCTCGAGTCCATACGAAAACCCCACAGCGGGGGTCATCTGCCGACCACCGAGTGCGGTCACCAGCTCGTCGTAGCGCCCACCGCCACACAGTTGGAGGCCACTCGGATTATCAATTTCAAACATCATCCCCGTGTAGTAGTGCAGACCACGTCCCAAACCGAAGTCGAGGGTCACACGCGTCGTATCGAGCCCATGCATCGGCAACAATGCCACCAAGGCCTGGATATCGGCCAAGCCAGGGTCTGGCAGTTGGTAGCGCGCAATCAGGGCCTGTAGACTGGCAAT
>JBEANH010000160.1:0-3895 GCA_041165505.1 Chloroflexota bacterium
CGAGGCCCGCTATGCGGATTTGCTGGAATGGACGCTCTACAATGGCGTGATGCCAGGACTTTCATTGAGTGGCAACGAATACTTTTATCAAAATCCGCTGGAAAACAATGGCACCCACCGGCGCTCACCGTGGTTTGGTTGTGCCTGCTGTCCACCCAATGTGGCGCGCTTGCTGGCGCAACTGGGGAGCTACGTGGCCAGTGTTGACAGCGATACTGTCTGGTTCCACACCTACATGCAGGGCAGTGTCGACACCAGCGCAAGTGGCATTGATGCCGCCTTTGACGTGACTACCAATTACCCGTGGGACGGCCAGGTGCGCATTCGTGTGACACGCGGTGGTCAGTGGGGTGTCAAGGTGCGCATCCCAAGTTGGGCGCATGGTGCCACCGTCCGGATTGGCACCGAGCGCCGTGTGGTGACTCCCGATACATATGAACTCATCCGCCGCGCATGGCAAGTTGGCGACGAAATCATCCTCGACTTCCCGATGACGCCGCGCTTGCTCATCTCGCATCCCGCTGTCCGTCCCAACAACGGGCGGGTGGCGTTGGCCCGTGGCCCGATTCTGTACTGCCTCGAGCAGGCGGATCATCAGGCGGCAGTGCCTAGTTTGCAACTCGATGCCAGCACGCCACTCGGCACCCACAAGGCGATTGTGGCACGGGGAGTGAGCGTACAGACCGCAGATGATGCGCTCTACGCCAACTGGCGCCGTGATATGGGGGAAGCGACCACACTCACGTTTATCCCATACCATCTATGGGCCAATCGTGCGGCCGGGGCGATGGCAGTTTGGGTGCCGATCCTTCGCTAGTAAAGTAGGTGGGTGATGATTGTCGGTGTTGACCTAGGTGGCACCAAAATTGCCTATGCGGTCATTGATGCCCATACGGGATTCGTCCATGCGCGTGCCATGGCTGCCACCGATTCCCATGAGGGGTCGGAAGCCGTCGTTGCGCGCATGGTGGCGCAGATTCGTGCGTTGGTGCGCGATTTCCCCATCGAAGCGATTGGTGTGGGTGTCCCCGGTGTCTTCGACGATGCCAGTGGGCATACGCGCTTTTTGCCTAATCTGATGGGTACCTGGCCCGATGTGCCCGTGGCGCCCACGTTGCACGCCACGTTTGGTGTACCCGTATGGCTCATCAACGATGCCCGTGCCTTTGTCCTCGCCGAGGCCGTATATGGTGCAGGGCGTGGGCACGACAACGTGGCTGGCTTCACGCTGGGGACGGGAATTGGTGGTGGCGTCGTCATCCACAAGCAACTCTACCTGGGTATTGCCGGTACGGCTGGTGAGTTTGGTCATCAGACGCTGGCCCTCGACGGGCCGCAGTGTGGCTGTGGCAACTATGGTTGCCTTGAGGCATTTGCAAGCGGTCCAGCCATGGTGACACAGGCACAACAACTGCTCTCCCACGGGCAGGCCCCGTTCCTCGCACAGCGGATTGCTGCGGGGGATGTGTTGACGCCGGCATTGTTGGCTACTGTTGCTCCCCATGATGTTGCGGTGGCGCAGTTACTCAATACGGCCTTTCGCTATATTGGCGCAGGAGTCGCCAATGTGGTGTCACTGTTTAGTCCCAATGCCGTCATTCTGGGTGGTAGTGTGGCCAATCTCGGCGATGCACTCTTTGTCGCGGTACGCCGTGAAGTCGCATTGCGCTGCCGGGCCACCCCCGTTGACCAGATTGCGATGATGCCAGCAGCGTTGGGTGCCGATGCCGGCGTGCTAGGGGCGGCCTGTTGGGCGGCCTACCGCGCCGGCGTGATTCGTCCCACACTCTTGCACTGAATGCACAAAGGAGCACCTATGCCGATTCCTGATATTGCGTATCGTCCCGCCACGGTGACCGGCTATCGTCCAGCAATTGCGCTGATTGGCTGTGGTGGCATCACGCATCATCATTTGACGGCCTACAAAAATGCCGGCTACCCGGTGGTGGCGCTGTGCGACGTGGATGTGGCACGAGCGGATGCCCGGCGTGCCGAATTTTTCCCTGATGCGGTCGTCTACAGCGATGCCGCCGACGTGTTGCGCCGTGACGACATCGAGGTGGTGGATATTGCCACGCACCCCGCCCAGCGTGTACCGCTGTTGCGTGATGCCTTGCTGGCGCGTAAACACGTGCTCAGCCAAAAGCCGTTCGTGCTTGACCTCGACGAAGGTGAGCGCCTGGTGGAGTTGGCCGACCGCCAAAATGTGCGCCTGGCCGTCAACCAAAACGGGCGTTGGGCGCCGCATGTGGCCTATCTGCGCGGCTTGATTGCCACGGGCACACTGGGTGCCATGAGTAGCGTTGATTTGGCAGTGCACTGGGATCACAACTGGGTGGTAGGTGGCGTATTTGATACCATTGATGACCTGATTCTGTACGACTTCGCCATCCACTGGTTCGACATGCTGAACTGCTACTTCCCCAATCAGCAGGCCGAACGCGTCTACGCCACCGTGGCACATACCGCCACGCAACGGGCGCGCCCACCACTGCTCGCCCAAGTCAACGTGGCCTATGCTCAGGCGCAGGCCAGCATGGTCTTTAATGCGGATACACGGGTGGGTGGGCGCGATAGCACGCTGATGGTGGGGGCGTATGGCACGGCACAAAGCACGGGTCCCGGGCTACAACAACAACAGGTGACCGTGCAGCTCGGCGATGCCACGCATACCCCGGCACTCGAGGGAGCCTGGTTTCCCGACGGGTTTCACGGGACCATGGCCGAATTGCTGAGTGCCATCCACGAGCGCCGTCAGCCATCCCACAGTGCCGCCAATAATCTGCACAGCCTCGCCCTCTGTTTTGCGGCCATCGCCAGTAGTCGTACCGGCCAATCCTATCGCCCTGGTGAGGTGCGTTCGTTACCACAGTAGCTGTTTTTTGGAGAAAAGGAGCTGACCATGAAAACATGGAAGTTTGTGGGGGTCAATTTTGACCACATGCACATGGGTGATTTGTTGCGCAAAGTATCAGAGCACCCCAATGCCGAAATCGCCGGTATCTGCGATGCAGATCCAGCGCGCATGCAATCGGCCATCCAGACCTTCAACATTCCGGCGAGCAAGGTCTTTACGGATGTGGCGACCTGTATGCAGGCCACCCAGCCCGACGTGGTGCTGTTGTGTGCGGGTACCGCCTTTCATGCCGATTACGTGGAAATGCTCGCGCCGTATGGGGTGAACATTTTGGTTGAAAAACCCTTTGCTGCCACGCTTGCCCAAGCTGACCGCATGATTGCGGCGATGCAAAAGTCGGGCAAGCAGATGATTGTCAATTGGCCGTTGGCCTGGTACCCGCCCCACGTCACCGCCAAGCGCTTGATTGATGAGGGTGTGATTGGCAAAGTCATCGAGGTGCACTACTACGACGGCAACCGTGGCCCGTTGTGGCATGTGGCCGACAAAATCGAAGTCTCGCCCGAAGAAGTGGCGCGGCGCAAAAATGAAGCCTGGTGGTACAAAAAAGCCGCTGGTGGTGGCTCGATGCTCGACTACTTGGGCTACGGGGTGACTCTGGGTACCTGGTACCACGGTGGCGACAAACCCATCGAAGTGGCATGTATGGTTGACGAGCCGCTAGGGCTGGAAGTGGATGAGCATAGCATCACGATTGCCCGCTACGCCAAGGGACTCTCCAAGTTCGAGACGCGCTGGGGTGCCTTTACCGACCCGTGGACACATCAGCCACAACCCAAGTGTGGCTTTGTGATTGTGGGTACCGATGGCACGATTGCCTCGTATGATTACGAGACAACGATTCGTGTGCAGACGCGGGCCAAACCGGAAGGCGTGGTAATGCCCGTGGACGAGCTCAAATCCCCCATGCAAGACCCCATTCAGAACTTTATCCACACGTTATCCACAGGAGCACCCATTCATGGCCCGTTGTCGGTG
>JBEANH010000161.1:0-4000 GCA_041165505.1 Chloroflexota bacterium
CCAGTTTGATGGCTTCGGGCAAGAGCGCATCTTGTTCGCCGGCCGATAGAAATTCAGCAATGGGTTGCATGCTGTCCACGGGCTCGTCACTGTCGCTGGAGGGCACGGGTTGCTCGTCGGCATGGGGCACTGGTTCGCGGGGGAATACGGGTAGGCGGTCGACTTTGTCGAGCTCGGGTTTGAGGTCGTGATCGGTTGCCGTGGTAGTGGTGGACTGCGCCGTGCTAGCCTTTGTTTCACCATCTACGGGTGTTTCGGGTGGTTTGGCAGTGCGCCAGAAGCGTACGATTTTTTCGACTTCGTCGTCGGTCAAGTGTGTGCCCTGTACGCGGATGGTACGTGGTGAGTCTGCCGCCGTAAAGAGCATGTCACCGCGTGTGAGTCAATTTGCGATGTCACTGCAAAAGCCATGCGTGACGGGAAGTTGGCTTTGATGAGACCGGTGACTACATCCACCGACGGGCGCTGGGTAGCGATGATGAGGTGTATGCCGGTGGCACGTGCCATTTGGGCGAGGCGACAAATCAGTGTTTCGACGTCGTCGGCAGCCATCATCATCAGGTCGGCGAGCTCATCAATGATGATGACGATGTAGGGCATCGCTTCGAGGTCGGTGCGTTCGCGCGCCATGGTACGGTAGCTGTCGAGGTTGCGTACGCCTACCTTGGCAAAGAGTTTGTAGCGCCGCTCCATTTCGCGTACTGCCCACTTGAGCGTGGGTACGACACGCTCGACCTCGGTCACCACCGGTGACAGCAGGTGGGGAATGCCGTTGTAGCCAACCATTTCGACGCGCTTGGGGTCAACCATGATGAATTTGAGGTCGTCGGGGGTATGGCGCATCAAAAGTGCACACACGAAGCAGTTGATGGCCACCGATTTACCACTGCCCGTGCTCCCGGCAACGAGCAGATGGGGCATGCGTTCCATGCCGGCAATGATGGGTGAGCCCGACACGTCTTTGCCGAGGGGCAGGCGGAGTTTGGCCTTGGAACGTACGAACTCGTCGCTTTCGATGATATCGCGTAGCGCCACCGTCGAAATCGAAGAATTGGGGATTTCGATGCCCACCACCGATTTGCCGGGTATAGGCGCCTCGATACGGATGGATGGGGCAGCGAGTGCGAGTGCCAAGTCCTTGTCGAGGGTGGTGATTTTGTTGACTTTGACGCCCACTGCTGGTTGCAGTTCGTACTGGGTGACTGCTGGGCCAACGTTGATGTTGACCACACGTGCTTCCACCTTGAAGCTCGCCAGTGTCTCTTCGATGAGGCGTGATTTGGTGCGGTGCTCTTCGTCGCTGATGGTGGCTTCTACCGAATAGCGTAGGAAATCCACTGGAGGCATGCTCCAAGCGCGGTAGGCGTGCCCCGCTTCGAAGCCCTCGAGGGCACTTTGCACCGGGTTGCCCCCGGATTGCGGTGTGGCAGGTGTTGGGCGTGAGTGCACCGGTACTGCGGGGCGTTGTTGCGCATCACGGAGTAGCGAATCAAGGACTTGGATGTGTTCTTCGTCTTCGATGGCTTTGCTGGCACGCTTGGGTTTGGCTTCTTTTGGTTTGGTCGGCTCTTTGGCTTTGGGTTCTTCGGTGGTCACACTCGCCGGATCAATGCCTTCGTCGCGGTAGCGTGCCTTGGTTTTGCGTTCGGCGATAGGTGTAATGATGCTATCGGTCAAGCTGATATAGGTGAGTTGCTGGTCGTTGTTGGTAGCGGTGATGCGCGTGTGGCCACGGTCGCCACGGAGCCGAATCCAGGTCACCACAAAGGCATGACGAATGCCAGCCACGATTTGGACGAGCGTAATGTCGAATGCCAACATCACCCCAGCGACACCGAGCAGACTCGTAACGGCAAAACTCGCCGGACGGCCGATGGCATTGCTCAGAATGGCAAAGAGCAGATAACCGACAACACCGCCACCTTGACCTTGTTGGTCTTGGTAGTTGAGGCGTGGCGTGATGCCGAATTCGAGGAGCATGAGCATGGCGATGACCACCATGACGGTGCCGATGATTTGCGTGGGGTGGAGTGGGTTGCGGTCGTTGATGCCACTGCTAAAGAGGGCGATACCGAGTACCCCCATCACCATTGGTACGACGAGTGCCCCCCAGCCGAGCAACCGTTCCATCAGTAGCTTCCAGCTAGCGCCGAGTTGACCGGTACTCCCCGTCAGATAAAAGATGATGGTCACGCCAGCGACAGCAATGAGACCGAGCGCAAAAAGCTCACGCTGGTGCTCAGGGCGCAACGAAACAACGCTTTTGCGTTTGGCACGGCGGCCAGTGCCACGTGACTGGCTGCTTTTGCTTTTGGTCATGATGCACTCCCACACACATCGTGTTTATGACAGGCAATAGTAGAGTTGCTGATAGTATAGCACAGATGTGTTGCAGTGCAACGGGTGGGGCGCCATACGCCGGCGCCCCATGTCGCCACTCTTTACCGGCCCACCTCATCATTGGCAGCCTGAATCAGCGCCCGCATATAGGCGATAGAGTAGGCGGTGCCGACGCGTGGACCACCTAGCATGTCGGGCACATGATCGGGGATGACACAGCCGTCAAAGCCCACTTCGCGCAGGGTGCGCATCACCGTGTACATGTTCTGATAGCCGTTGTCAATGAGGGTTTCGACCCATGGGGCGGGCATCGGGTTGGTCACGTTGCGGAAGTGCACCTTGAAGAGCTGCTTTTTGGCGGCAAAATGCTTGATGGCCTCTACCACGCCCACACCCATGCCGACTTCGCCCCCCTCCAACCAACAGCCAACACATAAACAGACGCCGATATTGGGGCTATTGGCGATGTCCATGGCTTTTTTGTAGCCGGCAAAGTTACCGAACATACAGCGTGGAATACCACCCAAGTCGTAAACGGGCGGATCATCGGGGTGGATGCCGATGTAGACGCCGGCTTCCTCGGCTACTGGCGCAATCTGGCGGATCATGTAGGTATAGTTGTCCCACAGCTCGTCTTCGCTGTAGCGCCGCCCGTGGGTCAGCTCACCTTCGTAGACGGTACCCGCCCAGTGACCTTTGGCGTTGGTGATGTCGAGCATGCGTGAATTCATGCCACCACGGCCAGGCACGTGCCCCGTCGTCCAGATGCCGTTGCCCATGTGGGCGTAGGTGTTGTACTTGATGCCGGCAGCGCCTAAATTGCGGATGAATTGTTTGAATTCTTCGATTTTGGCGTCACGACCAGGCAAATTGAGCGTCATTTCCGACGAATTATGCACCCCCAAATTGGTGATGCGGTAGATTTTGAGGCCGTATTCACCAAAGCGCTTGACCAACCCTTTGTAGAAATCAGCCGTGTGTTGTTCGGGTTTGTGGATGCCTACCATGGCCCATTCGACACCGAGTTGCTGATAAAACTGTAAATCTTCGTTGCTGGCTTCGGCATGGGTCTGGATGGCGAGCTGGATGCCTTCGGTACTGGAATAGTAGCCGGGAAAGGCACGCATCGGATACTGGTTGGTTGCGGCACTCATCGTCATTGATCTCCGTTCTGGTATACCACTGCATATCCACAAGACGGGGCAGTCTTTTTTGGTCAAAAAGAGTCGCACCACAGTCCTATGTACGAGTTGACAAGGTTGTACCTATCTTACACCTTTTGGGTGACTATGTCACCGGCGGTGCAAAAGGACCTTCGTTGTAGTAGACGACCAAGCCATCTTTGCCGGGGGCGACGAGGTCGAGGCGCCCTGTGCCACGCAAATCGGCCAGTGCAAAGTGAATACCACAGCCGTGCCCCACACCGATGACGCCGTAGTCAATGATTTGTTTGACAAAATGGGTGCCTGCCCACTTGAAGTAGTAGATACCTAGGGCATCCCATTCGCCCACATCACGCCCGTTGTGAGCGCGGTGACGTTTGCCCGTGACCAGTTCACACACGCCATCGCCGTCAATATCGGCCCAGTGCAGGTCGTGGTACTGGGCGTTGTCGGGGTCAATCACGTGGTGTTGCCAGGTGCCATCGGGCTGGCGTTTG
>JBEANH010000162.1:0-3430 GCA_041165505.1 Chloroflexota bacterium
TTCGAGCAACATGGTGCGCACAGAGATGTACGACACATCGGAGCAGATGATGTGGTCACCGGCACTGAGTAACGCCAAAAACGTACCGTTGATGGCACTCACGCCACTCGCCGTCACCACACAATCTTCGCTTTCCTCGAGTGCCATCAAGCGCTCTTCGAGCCAGCGCTGATTGGGGTTAAGGTCACGTGCATAGCCAAACGGGACTGCGTCCCAATTCCCGTCTGCGGGGAGTACATAGCTGTTGGCCATTACCAACGGGCGCTTCACCGCCCCTGTGGCAGGGTCTGGTTGCCAGCCGGCGTGAACGCTACGGGTCGTCATTCCCAAGTTGTTGTCGTCGTCATGCATCACAGGATTTGGTTGCCCTTCGGTTCCTGGCAACGGCGTATCGAGGGGGGTACCAAGTGCGTTGTTGTTTGGCAGACGCACTATGGGTGTCTGCCCTGGAGTCCCCCCCTGCTCGGGCAATTGCGTCATATTCGCTGGTAGTGCCGTATCTACCAACACGGGAGTCACCGGCGCGAGTGTGAGCGTTGCAGTGGCGAGCACCGTATCCACGGGCACAGGTGTTGCGACGCTGGTCGGCGATTCCATCATAGCACTCACCGTTGGTGTTGTCATTGCGATGAACGTCGTAGTGGGGAACTGTGTACGTTTACGCTGCTGGTCATCCATCTGGCGTGGTTTACTCTGGTCTTCCGGCATTGATGGTGGACGACGATTGTCATCGCGTTGCACGAGTTGTTGGATTTCGGGTAAAAGCGCAAAGATTTTGTCTTCACAGCCGGTAGGCATGTGTTTCCCATCCCATGTGGCACAGACACCACCAACTTGATGGACTGCCTTCTGACAGGGAATATCGGAGTTATCTTCGTTCGATGCCAAAATATCATCCATGCATCCGAGCAGTATATCGCCACGCAGACCGACATTTCTACCATCTTCACCGGCCAGCATGGCGACTTCCATGGGGATCGGCACGACGCGGCCAGTGGCAATAATCGAACGCGGCGCCACATCAATCGTTGCAAGCCCGACACCTGCCACAGTGGCAGTGAGGGCTGCGGTTGTGGTCACGGATACCACACTCGCCGATAGCGACGACGACACACTCGACACGCCACTACGGATTACCCCTGCAGTGGAATTGAGCGACGCATTAAAGAAATTATTGATGGCACCCAGCGCATTACGCAACGTCTCGGTGAATGAATTCATGCGCTGACGTGAGCCGTCACGGCGGGCACGCCAGCGTGTAATGCCACTGCGTACACTCATGAATGGGCCGACCAACCCCATGACCAACACCACATCGAAGATGTCAATGCCGGCCACTAGCCCGTCATAGAGCCCAAATGCCGAAAAGGTGAAAATGATGGCAGCCGCACACACGAGCACCAGTGCCATCACCACCCACACCACAAAATCGAGGATGCGCACACACCGCCCCATCCAAATTTGCCAGCGTGAAAGCCGTGCGGTGTGCACCAATGTGGTTGGCCAATCAGCAGCAGGACGCACATGCGAAAGTGGTTGCCACGTGATAACCGGTTGGACACGGTGAGCCAAATAGGTGCGCACCACTACCACCACAATCACGAGCACCATGAGTGCTACTGCAGCCAATTGGGTGCGTTCTTTTTGGACGGCATCAATGAAGCCGGCAACACCGGTCACAAAGCTCACAATGGCGACCACGAAAAAGAACCACCAACGAGCCAGACGCTGTCGCTTACGGGAATGCATGGGGGCCGTGTGTGTATGTGCAATCAGCGTATCAACGAGTGCGGGATCAGTCACTGACAGCCTCCGTCATGTTGTTGAGCAACTCGACCCAGTCAGCCGTGGAAGCCACCGTGTCACTGATATCTGCACCGGTACCGTCACCCAGCGCATCGTGGAGCTGTGCCTTTGCGGCCACAAACCACAGATTGGGAGTAGCCGGTGGCACGTGTGCAAGATCCACGTGCCGTACTTTACGGGCAAACAGATCGAGTGTAAAAATGCGCGCTTCACCGGCAAACAACGTGGAGATGTGGGTCACATCACCAACAGTAGGGGCGATTGCCAGTGCAGGCATGCGGCTTTCACCCACAAAATCGGCCAGTGTGGGGCGGAGTTCACTGATGGGTGGCGTCGTGAGTTGCAGACAAGTTGCCATGGACTCGGACAAGCCGAGACCATGCGCCACACGCACCGGAATCGCCAGCACCGCAGCCGCCTGTTGGATTACCGGCCACATGGCATCGCACAAGGGGCCTGACGGCGTCACAAATGCAGCACGTTCATCGCTCTGTGCAAGGCGCAAGGCGCGTGCTGCCGCTGCAAGCACATCTGCGTTTTGCCAATCATCACGCGCCGGCGCATGGTTGCACAGGGTGTGCAGCTGGTCGAGCAGGGTCCGTGTCTCGGGATCGAGTCCAAATGTCTCAACACGGTAGACTTCGTTGATGAGGGCGGCTCCTGCATGGGAGATGCACCGTGGACCCCATCCCGTAGAAATAAGTGCAAGCATGATGTACTCCTCCTGCTAACGCCACCCCAATGCATCGTGCGGCATCATGGTGGCTACAGCGACTTCACGGTTACTCGCACCCTGGCAACTTGCGATACGGTAGCGCAATCGGAGTAACCCGCGTTGACTCGTAGGAAAATTCGTATGCCAATAATGATTGACGGGCATGGATGCCAAAAAGCCATTCCACTGCCATGGGGCAACTTCCCAACGATCAAACACGATATCGTTGGGCATGACGAGCGGTGCATCGAGTGGTGCCCACATCACGGCATGGTCGCTCACGTTGCCGATTGTGGCAGCCCGTTGTACGGTGTAATAGCGATTACACGATCCTGGTATTTGCCCACCGTCACCGTGATAGCCGGGTGTAAAAAAGCCACCACTCGTTTCAAACTGTAGCAATGCGGCGGATGCTGCAAACGGAAAGGCCACATATACGGCTTCGGGTTCTTCGCACCAGCGTTTATTCCACTCGATGTGCAGTTCGATGAGCGCCGGCCGATGATACAAACGCCACTCATAGCGTATTTTGCCGAGGCGCTCACTACTACCCTGCCAAATCAGCGCATCAAACACGGGGCCACGTAGTGACGACGTCATCTTGGTGGTATGTGCCACCGTCTGCTCGCTGATGGGGCCTTCGGGCCAGGCATCCAGCAGCGCGCCACCGATACCCCACTGCCGAATCATGCCGCCATTACTCATCGCTGTACGCCCCAGTGGGTGTACGACCTGCTCGTGCACCAGCTGGCCAAAACCGCGCTGGTGCTTTTCCACCCAGTTTTTGCCACTGCGGCGCTCAACGAGATGCAACAACCCGCCGGTGAGCGGATCAATTGCCATGTCCCAGACATCGTTGCTCAGACGCACATCGTTGCCCGCAGTGACCACCGCATTCCCTGGCACCAG
>JBEANH010000163.1:0-3128 GCA_041165505.1 Chloroflexota bacterium
CCCATGGCGTTGTTGTTGCGGCTATCATACGGGTCACGGCGTAGCGCCTCGAGGTAGTAGTCCTCGGGGCGGTAGGTGGCGTGCCGGTATTGCTCGAGGTGTAACCCATTGAGAAAGAGTTCATCCGTGCTTTTGATGTCGGCAGGGGCTGCGGCTGGTTGAGCGGCCGCCGGAATGATGGGTTTCTCCGGTTTGGGAGGCGTGTAGCTGATAAGCTCGCGCTGGCTGGCACGGTCACGCACCACCAAACTCAGGTCGTGTGCCTGGGTGTCGGCGGGCAGCGGTACGCGGTCGCGCAGGGTGACAGTGGGTGACAGGGGCAATTCGCGCTGCCAGAGCAGATGGTCACGATACGTCAGCACCACTTGCGTGTTGGTGGGGGCACTGACGTAGACGCCGACCTCGGCGTGTCCGTTGACGACGTCGAGATGCACCACGGCGTCAGTGCTGGCATTGCTGGCCGGACCGATTGCTTTGTAGGGCATGAAGTGCTGGGTGAACATTTTTTCTTCGCCCGGCATCAACCACGAAAAATCGGGCTGGTTGTCGGTAAATGCGCCACACATCAGCTCGATGTATGGACCATCTTCGTCGGTCAGCTGGCGATCCCACATCACACCAAAGTCGCTATTACCCCACGTCCACTGCTTTTTGCCGGGAACGAGATGATGGTTGGCCACGTGCATCATGCCGGCCTGTTTGCCGTGGTCGTAGTTGCCCACAAAGTCGTAGTCGGAGTGGTAGGCCATGTACGACGTGGGGACGGGGATATTTTTGTAGCGCGAAATATCCGTGCCCGGTGCATAGTTGACTTTGTAGTAGGTGCCCTTGGCAATGGGGAATTCACTGACGTCGCGTTTGCCGTGATCCATGACGGCGTGCACGTCGGGTGGAAAGACGGATTGGTAGTCGTCGTTGACGTGCACGGCTGGATTCGCCCACCACAAAAAGGTCTGTGGCTCGCTGGTACGATTGCTGAGTTGCACGTCAATGGTGAGCACCGCTTTGTCGGGGTGGAGCGTAAAGCCGTGCATGCCCTTGGTAAAGAACATGCGCTCCACCTCGCTACACCAGACGGTGGCACTGCCGTCGTCATTGTGTACGATGCGCCAACTGACCGGGTCAAAGGTGCTAGGGCGGTGGTGTTGTGGCCAGTTGAATTCGATACCACCCGAAATCCACGGACCAGTTAGCCCCACCAAGGCCGGTTTGATGACCTGGTTATAGTAGACGAAGTGGTAGCCGTTGGTTTTGTCGAGCGCCATTTGCACACGACCACCGAGTTCGGGCAGAATCATGATTTTGAGGTAGGCGTTTTCTAAAAACACAGCGGTATATGATTGAGCCCCTTTGGTGTGGTTGACACGGTCAATCACAGGGTACGGATACACCACTCCGCTACTGCCTTGGTAGACACGTTGGTGTAAAAAGAGCGGTTGTTTGAGGGGTTCGCCTACACCATACGTGGGGATGATTACTGCTTCACTCCACGCCTGTACATGATCAGCCATGATACTGTCTCACTTCACTGTGACATTATGCGGTGCTTTGGTGATTCGATGACTCGGACAACGCCATTCTATCACATAAAACGCATCTACCACCACGATAAAAGAGTGGGCATAGATCCACTCATTTAATCAGTTGTGGCGTGGTATGGTCGCAGTAATTGTGGTGCCTTGTTGGAGTGTGGAGTGTAATGTGAGCGTGCCATGGTGTGCTTCCACGATGGCTTTGGCAATAGCCAAGCCGAGCCCACTACCCTCACCTTGTGGACGTGACCCGCGATAGAAGCGTTCGAAAATATGGGGAATATCGGCGGGGGAAATACCGTCACCATTGTCGGCAACCATAAATACGACGTGATGTGCGGTATGGGAGACATGGAGCGTGATATTCCCGTGTGCTGGTGTATGACGGATTGCATTATCTACGAGATTGGTTATCACACGTAGCATACGCCCCGAATCCATGGACAGCTCGACGGTTGGTTGCGCATGGTCGAGGATGAGCTGAATGTGGTGTGCCTGGCAACTCGATTGTACGGTGTGGTACACGTTGGTGATAAATGTATGGGAATCACACGTAGTGACGTGTAGCGGAATCTGATTGACTTCTGCGAGTGATAGCAGATGCATGTCATTGATGAGGCGATTGAGTGCCTGGATTTCGTCGTACACGACAGTTAACCGGGTGTGTGTGGGTGTCAAATCACCATCACGCATGGCTTCGACGTAGCCGTTGATCGTATTGAGTGGATTGCGTAATTCGTGGGCCACGTCAGCGATGAGTTGGCGTTGCATGTCGGTCCGTTGCTGAATTTCGTGGTCGCGTTCGTCAATGGCTTGGGCAATCACCAGTGTTTCAAGCGGAATTGATGGCATGAGTTGCGTCACATAATTTTTACCTGGATTGTGTTGGCGTAGGAGTTGTACGAGCTGAGAAATCGAACGATAAATCTGGAGTAGCAAAAAGACACCGATAATCGCCGTGACTGCAGATGTGCTCACCAGGATGATCAACACCAAGCCAATCGTATATCCGGTAAATCCACGAATTGGTGGATAATCGCTGAAGTTGCTACTCGGGAAGAGGTACAGCAATTGGCCATCATCGAGATAGATGGCATACCGTTGTACGAAGCGTTCAGTATCAATGGCGCGTTGCTGTTGGTCACGGGGATACACCACCATATTGTCGGCAGTGGTCACGAGGATGCTATTGTACAAAAACGGACCATATTTAGCCTCGATACGTATGATTGTGTCAGGTAATGTGGCATCGGTATTACCCATGGCGTAATGGTCTTTGACGATGGTGGTATAGCGATTGACCATCAGAGGGATATATGCGTTATCAATGATGAATCGGTTGATTACGAAAAAGAGAGCAATAGAAATCACTGCATTGATAAATGCAGTGACCAACATGACGAGGAAAATTTGTGCGCGTAACGTTTTGAACATATCAGTCACAGTTGTATGCGATAACCAGCACCATACACGGTAATGATATGTTCTGGATTATCGGGATTGGATTCGATTTTGCTACGCAGATTACGGATGTGCATGTCAATTGAACGAGCAATTTTATGGTCTTCTGTGCCATAGAGGTGAAGTGCAAATTCA
>JBEANH010000164.1:0-3079 GCA_041165505.1 Chloroflexota bacterium
AGCGGATAGATGGATGCAATCACGGTGGCGTTGGTCGTCTGCACCAGGCGATCGAGCGTCTGCCAATGGAACTCCGATGCCTGAAAGATGTATGCGCCACCGTGCAGGTACCAGACCACCCGCCCCGATGGCGTCGCTGATGACAGGATGACCGCATCCATGCCCCCTACCGTGGTGCGCTCGACCCGTGATTTGAACTTCACTTTGGGCAATTCATACGGTTGTGCATTGCTCTGGCGACACGTCTCGATAATCTGTGCCGTCTGCGCCGGGTCAGCAAACATTTGCTTGATGTTGCGCCGTTTGACAATGTAGGTAAAGAGCATACCCATCAGACTTGATCGTGCCATGTGACACCTCGTTGTATGTGATTTTGTAGGGAATTACCGTCAAATATACACTATTTTGCCGATAGTGTCCTATTCTACAATGCTCGTGTGTACCGATGCCACGCACACAACACTCACAGCAAACACCACGTGTGGTCGTCCGATTTGTGGTAGCATCATCATATCCAGACACAGCAAAAGGGCGCTGCCATGACCACACTTACCGTTGTCCCGTTGACCATGCCTGGGGTGCATTTCAACGACGAAAATCCCTTGCCACGCTTCCGCGATGACCCGGCACACCGCCACGTGGCCGTGCACGAATCCCTGCCTGCGCTCAAACACCACCTACTCGGCCACGAATGTGGCACACGCGTCTTGCCGTACCGCATGCAAGACAACTACACGCGCCAGCGTGTCCCCATCACGTATGACAGTGTGGTGCTCGAAAACGACATCCTCAAAGCGACCTTCATGCCCATCCTCGGCGGTCGCCTACTGTCGCTCTTTCACAAACCGAGCAACCGCGAACTCCTCAACCGCAACCCAGTCTTTCAGCCTGCCAATTTGGCCATCCGCAATGCCTGGTTTTCGGGGGGCATCGAATGGAACGTCAGCCAATTCGGCCACACCTTTGCCACCTGTTCACCCGTCTATGCGGCTACTATCACGGGGAGTGACGGCGAGCCTGGCTTGCGCCTCTACGAGTTTGAGCGCTGCAAAAAGCTCTGCTGGCAGATTGATTTCTACCTGCCCCCGGGCTCGCCCTGGCTGATTGCGCATACCCGCGTTGCCAACCCCAACGACACCGAAACATCCATGTACTGGTGGAGCAATACGGCCGTTGACGAGCGCCCCGATGTACGTGTACTCGCCCCCAGTCGCAATGTCATCTACACCGATTTACGTGAAAAAGAGCATCAATTCGGCTTTGGCCCGATGCCGCATCTGACCACATTCAACCACCAGGACGCCTCGTATTCCACACATGCCGGCGCTGCCAGCGAGTATTTCTTCCAGCCCGACAACGTGGAGATGCCGTGGGAAACGGCCCTCGGCGCCGACGGCTCTGGCTTCATCGAAGCCTCAACCGCCCGCCTACAGTACCGCAAAATGTTCTGCTGGGGCACACACAGCGGCGGGCAACACTGGCAGGAATTTTTATCACCGGGCGGCAAACCCTACCTCGAAATCCAGGCCGGGCTGGCACCCACTCAACTGCACGGGTTGATGATGCCCGCCCAGACCGATTGGCACTGGACGCAGATTTTTGGGCTCTTTCGCGGTGACGCCAGCCTCGTCCATCATGCCGATTGGGATACGGCATGGCAATACGTGGATACCACTCTCAAAGCGCACATCAGCGTAGCACAACTTGCCCACATTGATGCCCAATATGCCCAACGGGCCGACCTGCCACCCACACGCATCCTACAGCACGGGTCGAGCTGGGGCGCACTCGAAACCATGCGCCGGGCGGCCCAACACGAGGCACCGCTGTCGCCCGCCTTCGTCTTCCCCAGCGAACGCATGGGTGCCGAACAACACAAGTGGCTAACCCTGCTCACCGACGGCACCCTACCCGCTCCAGCCCCTACCGACGTACCCGGCGAGTGGATGGTGCAACGCGAGTGGTTCGACCTGCTCGCCCATAGCCCACACACCGCGCACAACTGGTATGCCTTGCTCCACCTCGGTGTCATGCGCCGTGAGCACTTCGACCATGCCGGGGCCATCGCCGCCTGGCAAGCGTCGCTGGCACTGCAACCCAACGCCTGGGCTTGGCGCAATCTGGCCCGCATGGCGCTCGAAAGACACGACCACACCCATGCGCTGACGTGCTATGCCAATGCCTGGGCAGTACAACCACACATCCTCGAGGTGGCCCAAGAGTACATCGAGCTGTTGTGTCGCACCAATCAGTACGCCCACGCATTGGCCATCTACGACACATTGCCGAATGACATCCAACACAACGGGCGCGTGTTGATTATGCGCTGTCGCATCGCCATTGCGCTGGGTGACCTCGATACGGCCGAACGACTCCTGCAGCGCGAATATGCCGTGATTCGTGAGGGCGAAACAGAGCTGAGTGACCTGTGGTTTGCCTTGTGGTATCAGCGCACCGCCCCCAACACACCGCTCACCGACGCCCAAAAAGCGACGGTGCGCCAGCAACATCCGCCACCAGCACATCTCGACTTTCGCATGATCATCAATTAACCGGAAAAGGAGTTGACCATGGACGCACTCACGCAAAAGGTCGCTACCATCATCAGCGACTACCACGCCAAAGGCCAAGAACACGGCATCCAAGTCTGTGCCTACCACCACGGACAACGCGTCCTCGACTACGCCAGTGGTCCACGTAATGCGGCTGGGACGCCCGTCACCCCCGATACGCTCATCTACTGCTGGTCAATGACCAAAGGCATCGCCGCCCTGTGCATCCACATTCTGGCAGAACGAGGGCTACTCGAGTACGACGACCCGGTCTGTCGCTACTGGCCCGAATTCGCCCAACAGGGCAAGCAGTACATCTCTATCCGACAGCTGTTGGCCCACACCTCGGGCATGTGCCACATGCCACAGGTCAGTGTAGCCGACATGTGTGATTGGGACGGCATGTGTGCCCGTTTTGCGGCCATGGCCCCCGTCTACCATCCCGGTGAAACACCCGCCTACCACGCCATCAGCTACGGTTGGTTGGTCGGCGAAGTCGTGCGCCGGGTGAGTGGACACAGTCTCAC
>JBEANH010000165.1:0-3020 GCA_041165505.1 Chloroflexota bacterium
CCCGCGTCTGTGTGAGAGAGATTTACCCCTTACAGAAGGGTTCGGGGCCTTTGCCAACCCGTGCCGTAAAGAAGGCCGTGATTTTGTCGGTATCAATGGCGTCAAGTGGCAACATGTACGTCCATGCGGTCAGCACCACGGGATGCTTCAGCCCATCACGTGGAACCACGATGAGGCAGGAGTTTTGCCGTTGCAGATCACGTGCAAGTGTGGTCAGGCGTGCCAAATCGTCGGGGTTGAGGTCGGGGCGGTAGTGCACGATGATACCGCCGTGCTCCAGATTATGCACGGAGACCTTGTCTTGTAACGGCTCGGCTTGGATGCCCCACGGTGCCAGCATGGATCCCACGTGATACCCCGATGTGGCCGGGTCTGAGTTGTATGGTGTGGGGATGGCATCATCAATGGTCTGTAGATGCAAACTCTGACCCAGGTCACGATAACTGATGGTGCCGTCAGGCAGGTCATTGCCCGTGATGCGCGTAACAATCAGGGCTACCACCAAGCCGATACCAACCACGATTCCTGCGATTACCCCAATGTTGGGTCCCTTTTTGGGGAGTTTTACTTTCCCGGGTAGGGGCGGGGGAATTTTGTCTGTTTGCTCGGGCTTGAGCCGAGCCGGTTGTTTTTTGCGATTGCTCATGCGGAAATCTCTTCTAGACCGTCGTCAAGGCGACGGCAATCTGGGCGGCCACGGTTGCGTTGTGTTCGAGGAGGGCAATATTGGTGCGCATGCTCTCACCGTTGGTTTCGGCAGCCACTGCACTCAACAAAAAGGGTGTCACGGCAGGGCCGGTGATATTGGCATCAGCGGCACGCTTGAGTGCCCGCTGGATGGCCTGTTCGATGGCGGCTGCGGGTAGCGCACTGGCTGGTGGTGGTGGTACGGCCACAATCATGCCGCCGCCATGCAAGGCACGATGGGCGCGCCATGCGCGGGCAACAGTATGGGCGTCGTGGGCGCGTGGCACTCGTAGCCCACTGTGTGCGCTATAAAACGCCGGGAATTCGTCCGTACCAAATCCGTAGACCGGCACCCCCATCGTCTCGAGATACTCGAGGGTAGCGGGTAGGTCGAGAATTGATTTGGCACCGGCACACACCACAATCACGGGGGTTTTGGCGAGCTCAGTCAGATCTGCCGAAATGTCGAAACTGGTGCGTGCATCGCGATGGACGCCACCAATCCCACCCGTGGCAAAGACCTCGATGCCGGCTGCATGCGCGAGCGCCATGGTAGCCGACACGGTGGTGGCACCATAGGCACCGTCTGCAATGGCGAGTGGAATGTCACGGCGGGCCAATTTGCGCACATCACTTGCTTGGGCGAACCGTTCGAGGGTGGCATCGTCGAGCCCGACAGTGGCGGCCCCTGCAACCACGCCAATTGTGGCGGGTGTAGCTCCATGTGCCAGAATGTGTGCTTCCATGGCGCGTGCTACGGCCACGTTTTGCGGGTATGGTAGCCCATGGGCAATCACGGTACTCTCAAGGGCCACCAACGGGTGACGTGCGAGATATGCCTGTGTTACTGCGGGCGAGGTCATGATGTGCATGAGAGGAATGCTCCCGTGGAAACAGGTGGCGGTTGATGGCTGTTTTCCTTACCACAACCGATGATGACTATCAATAATTATAGATGTTTTCACGTGTGTGGTGCAACACCCCCGCCATGCGTGTCATTATTGCTCAAAGACGGTGTGGTAGGCGTATTTGTCTGTGCGGTAATAACTGACCGTGTATTCGATGAGTTGTTGCTGACTGAAGCTTGCCGTGTTGACCACCAGCAATGGTGTACCACTGCTTACATCGAGGAGCTGTGCGTGTGTGTCATCGGCGACCACCGCATTGATGGTGTGGATAATCCGATCAATGTGTAGCCCAAATTCACGTTGGAGCACGGTATAGAGTGAATGCTCTGCAAAGTCGAATGTGCTCAGTTGATGGCTGTAGGGACCCACAATGATGGTGTGTTGCACGCACATCGGCGTTTCGTCACCGTAGCGTAGGCGCACCAAAAAGAGGGCCGTCGCCCCAAAGTAGGGGTGCAGGATGACTGGCGCATTCGCATCTATGGGGGCGAGATGAGCCGACAATACGCGCGAGTGTGGGCGCATCCCCATCGCCGTGATTTGATGCGTAAAGCTCCGATTCAGATAAAAGTTGTTGTGCTGGGTCTGCGCTAAGACGTAGGTTCCCACCCCTGCACGCCGTGAAATCAAGCGATCATTGACAAGATTGGTGAGGGCGGTGCGCATGGTGTGTCGCCCTACACCGTACCATGTGCCCAGCTCGAGTTCTGGTGGGAGCACGGTATTCGCAGGGAGCTGCCCTGACACAATCAGCTGGCGCAGATGCCCTTCGATTTGATGATAGAGCGGGATTGGACTCTTGCTATCGAGTGGCGAGGTACCAAATACCGCGAAATCAATGGATGGACGGTCATCGTGCATGCGGATTCCTTGCAGGATGGAGGTACGCTCTGTGCATTATACGATGCATGCGTAGCGCCTGCCATCCCTAGCTCATCGGTAGTGCGTCATGGCAGAGTGAGAATCTGCGCACCGGTTGCCGTAATTGCGATGGTGTGTTCGAACTGTGCCGAAAGGTTGCCGTCGGCAGTGCGAACCGTCCATTTATCTTTTTTGTCGAGGATGGCTTTGTGGGTGCCCGCATTGATCATCGGCTCAATGGTAAAAATCATCCCCTCTTTGAGTGCCATACCACTTTTGGCTTTGCCCACATGATGCACCGTAGGCTCTTGGTGGAGCCGTTGTCCCACGCCGTGCCCGGTGTATTCGCGTACCACACCATATCCGTGTGCCTCTGCGTGTTGCTGGATGGCCGCGCCGATATCGCCGAGGGTGTTGCCCACGGTGGCTGCTGCAATCCCCCGGCGCAAACATTCGGCGGTCACGTCGAGTAGCCGTTGTGCCGCACTACTAATGGTGCCGACGGGCACAGTGATACAGGCGTCACCATACCACCCATCGAGGATGACACCGATGTCGAGCCCG
>JBEANH010000166.1:0-2999 GCA_041165505.1 Chloroflexota bacterium
CGAGGTGCTGGCGATTGGTGATGCCGAAGCCGATCTGGCCATGGTGCAGCATGCGGCCATTGGGGTGGCCCCCGCCAACGCCCAACCCGCCGTCAAAGCGGTGGCAAACTGGGTAGGACCATATGCCGAAGACGGCGCAGTGGCAGCCGCCGTCCAGCGCTTTTTTCCATAGAAAATGAGGAAGCATATGATTATGTCGGGCAAACGTAACGCCACCATCATCAGTGTCAACGGGGTAAACATGCACGGTACGTTGCTGATTGATGTGGTCTATCAGGTTGATGGTGAGACCAAAACACGCAGTGCCCGCCTCGGCCCTGAAGCCGTGACGGGCACCCCACAGGCGGGCGCGCGCATCAGTGTGACCTTTGTGATGGATGTGGCGACGGCGCTACGCGTCGAACCTGCTACTACATGATGCGGTCGAGGCTGAGCAAAAAGTTCATCCCCGACACGATACGCATGCGCCCCATCATCACCGCCATTTGCGGGTTGAGTGTGCCGGCGAGTAATCCGAGTGCGTCGCGTTTGCTCATGGCCACCACCGCCTCGGGATCACGCATGTCGCTAAATGCGACGCTCAGTTCACCACCCTCATTAAACGTCATACGCAACAGACCACGCACCTGTTTGAGTGCGGTCACTTTGCCCCGGGTGATGGGGTCGGTCACAAAGCGCACCGTCCCCGCCTGGAGCAATTCACCAAAGGTGGCGATATCGGTGGTTAGGCGCATATGTGCACTTCCATCACCGACGAGTATGGCAACGTCGGCACCATTAACCGCCACACGCACCACATCAGGCGCATCGCTACACGTCAAGGCCACAGTAAACGCCGTCGCATCACGAGTCGCAGCGGGTAAGCCGGCCACAATCGTGCGTAGTTCGGCTTCGAGTGGGGCAACCAGTGCCTGCAATGTGGTCATGGTGTGCTTCTTTCTTGTAAAAGCGTAATCACAAGTGGTGGATCGGGGTCAAACACGACTGTCATCGTCAGCGCACGTGACGGCGGCACGGGGATTTGAAAGGCAAACGGGGCGCGGTCTGTAATGGTAATGGTTTGTGTCGCATCACCCACCCCATATTTTACATCAGTTGCATCTGCAAAGCGAAAATTCGCTGCAGAAAATTCCAGCGGCCCCCCCGTCAGGTTGAGCACCGTACCACGAATTTCGAGCACCGTGCCCACACGATGCAGGGTGTCTACATGCACGGCAATGCGGGGGCCAGTCGCCTGCGGCGTCACTGCCGGCACTGTGTCACCATCCGAGAGCCACGTCGAGACGAGCTGTTGTGAGGAATCGCCAAACGATGCAAACAGGGCAGGCAGTGCGGGGGTGGGGGCTTCGTCGAAGACATCCACCAACGAACGCCGCTCTTGGCCGAGCAAGGCAATCCCAATTAATACTGCCCCAATAATTACTCCCACAATCATCGGAATCGGTAAATCGCGTGAACGCACCGGCTTTCGCATACGGCATAACCCTTGTATTATGATGTATGTATACGGATAGTATCACTATTTGACAGCATCGAGACACAAATATGTTGCAGCTCCTCTTAATTGGCATCACGGCGCTCTTGTTTGCGATTGTGGCAACCCCCATCGCACGCCGTATTGCGCTCCATACGGGGGTTGTTGATGCACCATCACAGCGCAAAATCCACAGTGCACCCGTACCACTGCTCGGCGGAGCAGCCATCTATTTGGCCTGTGTGGGTGCGTTGCTCATCTTTGGTGAGCGCTTCTACATCCGCGAACTTATCGCCATCCTGCTGGCGGCCACACTCGTCTCATTGTGTGGGCTAGCCGATGACCGCTGGACATTGCACGCCTACCCCAAATTGCTCGGACAAGCGGCAGCGGCGGCCATTCTACTGATTGGCGGGGTACAGGTACAACTCGTTGACAACACGTGGCTCAACTACGCAATTACCGTTATCTGGGTGGTGGGCATCACCAACGCCATGAACCTGCTCGATAACATGGACGGGTTGTCGAGTGGCGTAGCTACGGTGTGTGGTGCCTTCTTTTTGCTACTTGCCGCCCAAAGCGGCCAATTCCTCGTCAGTGCGTTGGCTGCTGGGCTGATTGGCGCCTGTCTCGGCTTTCTGCGCTACAATCTCAACCCGGCCACCATTTTTATGGGGGATACGGGGTCACTCTTTTTGGGGCTGATTTTGGCAGTCATCGGCATCAAACTGCGCTTCCCGAGCAATGCCATCGTGGTGACTTGGATGGTGCCACTCTGTGTCCTCGCCTTGCCCATTTTCGATACGACGCTGGTGAGTATTTCGCGCTTACGGCGGGGCAAAAACCCCCTCACCCACGGCGGCAAGGATCACGTGTCACACCGCCTCGTCCAGCTCGGATTGACCCGTCGTGAGGCCGTATTGACCTGCTACCTGCTTGCAGGGCTGGGTGGCATGATGGCGAGCTATGTGGCACGCGCCAGCCTCAACGATGCCTATTTGGCCGTGGCCGTGCTTGTGCTCTTGGCTGGGGCGGGCATCATCTACCTCGAACGAGTCGCTCCCATCCACGAACCACCACGCTGACGGTCACCAAAGCGCGGCGATTGGGGTATACTAGCAAGCGGAATGTGTACGTGTGGGAGCAGTACCGTGGTTATTTTGCATACTGCCGCTCAAATTGCCGCCATGCGCAAAGCGGGTCAGTTGGTCGCCAAGACGTTCGCCCACCTCATGCCGTTGGTGGTTCCTGGCGTCTCCACCCACGCACTCGACAGTGCGGCCGAGCAATTCATTCGTGCCAACGGCGCCACTCCTGCCTACAAGGGCTACCTCGGATTTCCGGCCACCATTTGTGTGGCTCCCAATAGTGTCATCTGTCACGGTATCCCCAGCCCCACCAGCATCCTACACGACGGCGACATCATCGGGCTCGACATCGGTGTCATCCTCGATGGGTGGTATGGTGACGCCTGTATCACTGTGCCCGTCGGCACCATTAGTAGTGCGGCACAACGGCTACTCGA
>JBEANH010000167.1:0-3274 GCA_041165505.1 Chloroflexota bacterium
ACCCATTGCTGAATTTCTATCGGCCGGCGAACAAGATGCGCTCTTGCCCGAAGCCATCAAACTGGTGCAACAGCACCGGCGTGCGTCGGCATCACTGCTCCAGCGCCGCCTGCGCATCGGTTATAGCAAGGCATCACAGCTGATTGACATGCTCGAACAGCAGGGGATTGTCGGGCCCGCCGACGAAGGGCGCTCACGCGAAGTCCTCATCCACGAAGAGGATTAACACAACACCCGGCAGAGGATGGTTCCTCTGCCGGGTCTGCTTCGTTTCACCTACGCACACACGCCCTACGAAATATCAACATCACAGCCAAACGCCTTGCGGAAGAGTCCAGCAGCACGATTGGCATCCCAGACTTCGACGGTGGTATCACCGGCAGCGTGGGTCACCATGCGCACCACAGCCCCCAGCTCGAACTCCGACAAACGCAACATGGCAGCCAACTTCATCACCAGCGTTTCATCGCCCGGCTCGAGTATCTGGCGATACGCATCCACCGATACATCCCCTTTGCGGTGGTAGCGTACCAGCAACGCCAAAATTGCCACTTCGCGGTGACTAAAGCCCTGCATGGCACTATTGACCAGCAGATATGCACCATGTTTGTGGTGGTCGTAGTAGTTGACCGCGTTGCCGATATCGTGCAATATCGCCGCATGCCCGAGCAACTCACGTGCCCAGGCATCGTAGCCGTGCATGGGATAAAGCTGATCGAACATGGAGAGCGCCAATTCGCGTACTTTGGCAGAATGAATTGCTTCGTAGTGATACATACGCGCCAGATTCATCACACTAAAACTGCGAATATCGGGGATGAGCGGGCTACTGCCCCGCATGAAGTGTTCAAAAAACAACCCTTCACGTAGCCCTTGGCCACTAATCATCAGATGGGTGAATTTCCCACGTTGCATCACTTCAGCCAAAATGGCCGTTCCTGCCAGAATCAAGTCGGCACGGTCACGACTCAGTCCTGGCAAGTCTTCGCGTTGCTTGACAGTCAAGCCACGGAACAGGTCAAGTAATTCGTTGACCCGCTGTACACTCAAATGGTGCCCATGCACGCGGTCAATGGGGTGATTGCGCAGTTTTTGGTCAATTTCAGCCAACGCACGAATCGTGCCCCCAATCCCCCCCAGTATGCCACCCTGCTGTTTAAGCCACGGCACATCGGCAAATTGCGCCGTAATGGCCTGTGCGAGTGTCTTGAAATCACGTGGAGAAATCGGGTCACTGTTGACAAAACGGTCGGTAAGGCGCACCGCCCCAATGGGACGACTAATGCTCTGACTCATCTGCCGATTGGCCACCACCGTCACCTGGGTGCTCCCGCCGCCGATATCAATCACACAACCATTATGTACATTCAACGTGTTAATGGCCCCCAGATAGCCGTAGTAGGCCTCTTCGGCGGCGGTCAACACGCGAAATTCGAGTCCTGCTTCTTCGCGCACTCGTTGCAAAAATTCATCGCGATTGGTGGCTTCACGCACTGCGCTTGTTGCCACCGGCACAATCTGGTCTACACCGATGCCACGACACATCTGATGAAACAAGCGCATGGTTTTGATGGCACGATTCATCGGTACCAGCTGTAATTTACCATCAGCACCAATACCGTGTGCAAGCCGTACCGCTTCACGGACTTCGTCAATCAATTTATAGGTGTGCTGTGGCACATACCCTACCACAATCATGCGGGTCGTATTTGATCCCAAGTCAATGACTGCAATTCGTTCTTGCATGTCACGCACGCCCTTCCATTCAATCACACCTCCTTGTATTGTACGCTATGATGGCATATGTAGCACATGGATTGTGTGGCAATGGTTGACGCATTTGTCGGCTTCGTGCTATGCTCTATAGTAGAAATTAGCCTGGTACCGGTTTGGAGGACGTAGCGATGATTGATGATTTTGGCCCGAGTGGGACTCCTCCCATGATCGGCAAAATGCTCACGCCAACTGAGTGGCTCGGCTACGTGGCCTCGTATCAATTTGGTCCGGTAATGCCCAGCAAAGTCGTACTCCATCACACCTGGCGCCCTACTGTTGCCCAGTGGCAAGGCAACACTAGCATGCAGGGCATGCAACGCTTTTTTGCGACCAAAGGCTGGACTGCCGCACCGCACTTCTTTGCAGGTCCCGACGGCATCTGGCTCTTTACCCCGATGCGCGAGCTCGGTGTCCACGCCGGCGCCGGCAACGGCAATTTCCTCAAAGGCTGGTATTCACTGGGCTTGGAAATGGTAGGGGATTACGATGCCGCCCGCCCGAGTGGCAAAGTCTGGGAGCACACCCTCGCCATCCTCGGCGGTATCTCGTTGCGGCTGGGGATAGCACCCAAACAGTTGATTAGTTTTCATCGCGACTATAGTAGCAAAACCTGCCCCGGCAAAGCGGTAACCCTGGCATGGGTAATCGCCGAAGTCGAGGCATGGCTCAAAAAGAATCCTAAACTTCCCGACATCAAACCGGGAGCCATCGGCACACCGCACAGCACCATCGTACAACTCCAAAACACACTCATCCAGACTGCCTGGGGAATGCGTGGGGATGCCTATGACGCATTGTCACCCTTCACCCAGATGGCCACCGAGCAGTATATGGGCATGCCCATTGCCAAAAGTCGCCAAGCGACCTTTGCCAACAAAAACTACACCATCGTGCCGTATGCGTTGGACACCTTGTTCATGGAAGTCGGCTGGAATCGTCCTGGTAGCATGTGGCAGACAATCGGCGATACCATCCCTGCCGAAAACACATTTGAACGCTTTTTACTCGACGAAACGTTGCGGATTGGCGGTACCGGCTTTCGCCCAGAGAACCCATTCCACCTCTTTTTGTTTGCCAATCGCGATATCGGCGCTCCGCTTGCGCCACCCGCCATGCTCGAAATCAGTGGCCAGATGTACGTCTTCCAAGTCTTTGCCGGTGACACCGTGTATGTGCGTGGTGACGACCCGACCAAAGTGGACTGGAAAAAAATGGCGCGTGTCAGTGACCTCGGTGGCATGATTGTGGACTGGGCGGTTACCCTGCGTGACACGCTCTTGGCAGAGACATACCGTCTGATGAAAGTCACCTATGCGCCAGCACAACAGCTCCATCTCCTCGCCCGGACGTGGGCGGTGGGGACGCCGCTGGGCGTATCCACGCCGCTCAAAATCGGCACCGACCAGTACGTCTACCAAGTCTATGCCCACGACGTGCTGTTTAGCAAGGTACCCAACTGGAATGTGGTCCACCGTCTCGGCACCCTGATGGCGAGTGC
>JBEANH010000168.1:0-2965 GCA_041165505.1 Chloroflexota bacterium
TCACTACCGATATGCTGGAAAACCGCTACGGTCCTGATATTGACGTGGCCGCCATCGGTCCCGCCGGCGAGCATCAGGTGCGCTACGCCAACATCATCAGTAGCCGCACCCACCAGGCGCAACGCCACGGCGTGGGTGCGGTGATGGGCAGCAAACAGCTCAAGGCGATTGTGCTCAAGGGTGGTGCATTGCCTCCTGTGGCACATCCCGATAAACTGCACGCCATCAATACGCGCTTTACTCACGACATGTACCACAATACGCTGTCAATGTGGCAGAAAGATTTACCCGGCTTCGCCGTATGGGTGCATACCCACGGCCTTGATGCCGCCCTCAACACAGAAAACTTCCGTACCGCACAATTTGCCCACCTCGACGCCTACAAAGCCGAGCAGTGGACGCCGTCGTACCGCGGCGAATCGCGCTGTCCGGGATGCCCCAACGACTGCATGAAAATCTACCACAGCGCCAGCGACAGCGATCTCGACCCGCGTGCAAGCGCTATGCACCAAGAAGTCAGTGGCACGCTCGGGCCCAACATCGGCGTCAGCGACGTGCGCGTCATCATGCGTTTTAACAATTTGTGCAACCAGTGGGGGCTCGACCCCGTGTCGCTGGGCTTCACGCTGTCGTTTGCCATGGAAGCGCATGCCAATGGACTCATCAGCACCGCCGACATGGACGGTATTGACCTACAGTTTGGCGATCATGCGGCCGCACTGGCCATGATGGAGCGTATCACCTACCGGCGTGGCTTCGGGGCGGTGCTCGCCGAGGGGAGCCAGCGCGCCGCCGCGCATGTCGGGCAGGGCAGCGAGCGCTTTGCCATGCACGTCAAAGGGGTGGAAATGGTGCCGTTTGAGCCACGCAGTCAGACCAATCTGGCCCTGGGCTACGCCACCGCCCCCATCGGGCCACGTTACGACATCTGCGAGCACGACTGGGATTTCGACACGCAAGTGGGCTGGGTGCATTCGCTCGACTACGCACGCACGTTGGGCATCCTCGAGCGCATCCCGATGGAGTATGTCGGTCCCAAAAAAGTGCGCAACTACAAAGCATTACATACCTTGTGGTCAGCTGCCGATGCCATGGCCTTTTGTATTTTTGCGATTGCGCCGACGCGCGCCCTCAGCCTGCAGATGATGACCGACATGCTGGCGGCAGTCACCGGCTGGGAGACCTCGTCGCACGAGCTGTTGCGCTTCGGTGAGCGTCGTACGCATCTGATGCGCATCTACAACCTACGTGAAGGGCTCGGGCGCGCCCAAGACACCTTGCCAGCGCGCTTTTTCCACGACGCCATTGACAGTGGGGCCAAAGCGGGCGTCGTCATTGACCAAGCCGCCTTCGATGCCGCTATCGCCACCTACTACGACATGATGGGCTGGGACGAGGCCGGAGTACCCCGCCCGGGCACACGCTACGACCACCATTTAGAATGGACGCTGACGGCATGATCCAGCGCATCAGCACACACAACTGTATCTATCCGCTCGCCCCCGGCGAGGGCGCAGACGCCGTGCACGCTAACCCGCACTACGCCTATGCCGTCTGTGCTTTGCACGACGACAGTGGCCACACGGGTGTAGGGCTGGCTTTTACACTCGGCGGCGGCAATGCGCTGGTCTGCGAGGCCATCGCCTTGCTCGCCACACCCCTGCAGGGACGCGACATTGACGAACTCATGCACGAATTTGGGCGTGTCTATGCTACAATCGCCGACCATCACCAATTGCGCTGGCTTGGTCCACACAAGGGTGTCGTGCATCTGGCACTGGCGGCCATCAGCAACGCCTGTTTTGATTTGTGGGCCAAAAAGCGCCAGCTGCCGCTGTGGCAGCTGTTGCTCGAGCTGACACCGGCACAGCTGGTGGCGCTCCTCGATATGCGCTACCTCGACGACGTATTGCCGGCGACGCGGGCCTTGGAGCTTATCGAGACCGCATTGCCAAGCCGCGTACAGCGCATGGATGTGGTGCGTAGTGGCTACCCGGGCTACGACACGTCGGTAGGTTGGTTTCATTATGACGAGCAACGTGTGCGTGAAAACGCCAAGCGCGCCATGCAGGCGGGCTTTGGCGCCGTCAAGCTCAAAGTGGGCGCACGCGACCCCGCCTACGACCTGCGCCGCGCCACGGCCGTGCGTGAAACCATGGGCGATGCGGCCACACTGATGCTCGACGCCAATCAGCAATGGACATTGCCGCAGGCACTACAGATGGGACAGGCCATGCAGGCCGTGCGCCCGCTGTGGATGGAGGAGCCCACCCACCCCGACGACATCGTGGCACACCAGACGATTGCGCAGGCGATTGCCCCCATCAAGGTGGCGGCAGGCGAGCATTTGCCTAACGCGGTGGTCTTTAAAAACTACCTGCAACTAGGAGCAATGCACTACGCACAGGCCGATTGTGTGCGTCTCGGCGGCGTGAGTGAGTTTCTTACCGTCAGTCTGCTGGCCAAACACTTCGGCGTGCCGGTCGTACCACACGTGGGCGATATGGGGCAGATTCATCAGCATTTGGTGCTGTTTAATCATATTGCGCTCGATCACGAGAAAGTGTTCCTCGAGTACATTCCCCATCTACGCCAGCATTTTGTGCATCCCGCCCGGGTCAGTGACGGCGTGTATCACACCCCGATGGAGCCGGGGAGCAGTAGCGATTTGGTGGCGCTGGGTGAATGAATCGTCTTCTGCTCGCACAGAGTGCGTAATATCGGGGCGCCGTCACGCATCCACATACCCTTTGCCTATCCTGTCCATCCTGTTTATCAATGTTCATTTGGTCTTCCTACCCTTCAATGTTTCATAATGGGCGCCATACAATGTCGGGGCGCCATACAATGACGCCCCTACTACTTGTTGCCTATCCTGTCCATCCTGTTTATCAATGTTCATTTGGTCTTCCTACCCTTCAATGTTTGTATGTGTTTCACCCATTTACACCACCACACCCATCAT
>JBEANH010000169.1:0-2882 GCA_041165505.1 Chloroflexota bacterium
AGGGCGATTATACCATGCAGAATTTTCATCGTCTGCATCGCTCAAGTAGCCGTGTTTACGCATCATGTATGCAATAGTTACACAAAATGTAGATATCATGCATCTGGTGCACGCTACAGCATTTTAGTAAAAAACTAATACGAGACGACGCATGGTTTCGAGTACCATACTAAGAGGCCATTTCATCAAGAAAGTACGACAACTCATGCATCATATCCTGGCAATATCGGGTAGCATCCGCGCCAAATCGCTCAACCGTGCCTTGCTCGTGGCAGCACAACAACTCGCTCCGGCAGATGTAACCATCACCATCGCCCAAATTGACGATATCCCGCATTTCAACGACGATCATGATTCCGCCAACGAAGCCGATGTGCATCCCGCCGTCAACCGCTTGCGCCAGCAGATCCGCAATACGGATTCACTCCTCATCGCCACACCCGAGTACAACCACAGCTTCCCCGGTGTGCTCAAAAACGCCCTAGACTGGGCCTCACGCCCCTACGGCAAATCGGCGCTACAAGGCAAAGCGGTCGCCGTCATTGGCGGTGGTGGTGGCTCGGGTGGCATCCGCGCCCAAGTCCATTTGCGCCAGACCCTCAGCGGCTGTGGCATGATGGTGATGGCCCGCCCCGAAATGGCGATTCGTTTCGGTGACACCTTTAAAGATGGTGAATTCGTCGATCACAATGCCCGCGAGCACCTCGCCAAAGTCATTGGCGCCCTCGTCGCATGGCACCACAAAATCCAGGCGTAATCCACACATCCCTGCACCCACTCTGCCCTCACCGGCAGAGTGGTCTTCTTTGTGTACAATAGCGCTAGAGTCGCCTACACACAAAGGAAATACCGATGACTTCAGAATGGTGGCAGCCCCAAGGACGTTGGCATGCGCATTGGATTCGTGGTCACGTCAAATATCCCCCCGTCGTCACGATTTTTCATCTGACACTCACCCTCGACAGCCCCGCACACATCCCACTCAAGGTCAGTGGTGACGAGCGATTCGAATTTTATGTCAATGGGACCTGTGTCGCACGCGGTCCCGAACGTGGTGACGGCAGCATGTGGCATTACCACACTGTCGACCTCGATTTGCCAGCGGGCACACATCATCTGGCCGCCTTGGTGTGGAGCCTCGGTGACGATGCTGCCTACGCCCAGATGGGCAAAGCACACGGCTTGATTGTGGCGGCTGATACACCCTGGGCCGATCGCATTGATACCGGCCATGCTGCTTGGCAGAGTGCCGTGATCGACAGCTACACCTTTGTCTCGCCCAAACAGGCCTGGGGCACGGGCAGCAACATCGTCTTCGACGCCAATCGCCACCCATGGGGCTGGCAGCTGGGGCAGAATGTGGCATGGCAGCCGTGTGTGCGCGTCTACCACGGTGAGGATTCGTTGGTGGACTACGAGCTGGGCAGTGGCAAGCATCTGACACCGGCACCGCTCCCCGCCATGCGCTACGACGCACGCCGCCTAGGAATTGTGCGCCACATCGATGGCGTCAGCATGGCCGAGAGCGAAGATGTGCGCGTCAGTGCGGCCAATCATCAGCAAGCCTTGGTCGCTGGCTGGCAAGCGCTACTCGACCACGATACACCGTTGACTATTGCCCCCCACCAGCATCTGCGCGTGATTGTGGACATCGACGAATACGTGTGCGCCTACCCGCACCTGGTGCTCAGTGGCGGCAACGGCGCCCAGGTACGTGTGCACTGGGACGAGGCGTTGACCACCACCCCTGACGCCAAAGAGTGGTTCCGCCAAAAGGGCAACCGCAACGACATCGAGGGCAAGTTTTATCGCGGCGTGGGCGACCTGTTTATCGCCAATGGCGCCGCCAATGTACCCCACACCACGCTGTGGTGGCAGGCCGGACGCTACCTCGAGATTTGTGTGCAGACGGGCGCCAATGCCTTGACCATTGACCAGTTGCGTGTCAACGAAACCGGCTATCCCTTCCAGTTCAGTGGTACCTTTGACTGCGACGACACGCGCCTGACGCAAATCACCCCCATGATGCAACGCGTCTTGCAGATGTGTGCGCACGAGACGTACATGGACTGCCCCTACTACGAACAGCTGATGTACATCGGTGATACGCGCCTCGAGGCACTGGTGACGCATGTGCTCACGAGTGATGACCGCCTACCCGCCAAGGCCATCAGACTCTTTCATGCCTCGCGCCTGCCTACCAATCTGACGCAATCGCGCTACCCCAGCCGTGTACAGCAGATTATCCCCACCTTTTCGTTGTGGTGGATTGCCATGCTCCACGACACCGCCTACTGGCGGCCACAACAAGCGCTGGTACGTGACATGTTGCCGGCAGTACGCAACATTCTCGATGCCTTTTTGGCGGGGCAACGCCCCGACGGGCTCATCAACCCACCACCCGGCTGGAACTTCGTGGATTGGGTACCAGGCTGGCAAGGTGGGCTGCCACCAACGGCACACGCCGACCCCTGTGCCACCATCAACTGGCAGATGGTCTACACGCTCCAGCGGGCTGCCGAGCTCGAAGACTACGCCGGCGATGCCGTGCTGGCCACACGTTGGCGCCAGCTCGCCACACAGATTCGTGCGGCGATTGAGACTCACTTCTGGGATGCGCAGGCCGGCGTCTACCGTGAATTGCTGGCGGGGCACCCGTTGGTCACCGAGCATGCCCAGTGTTTGGCCATTTTGAGCGGTGTACTGGACGAATCACGCATCGCCACACTGGCACACAGTCTGCGTAACCACACCAAGCTGGCACAGACGACGATTTACTTCAGCCATTACTTGTTCGAGGCGTACCGCGTGGTAGGTGCGATTGATCTGCTCTTTGAGCGGCTGACGTTGTGGTTTACATTGCACGAACTGGGCTTCAAGAC
>JBEANH010000170.1:0-3846 GCA_041165505.1 Chloroflexota bacterium
GAAATCGCCGCACAATTCAAGTTAGCGCAGGCCACGGTATCGTACCACTTGGCGCAACTCAAGCAGGCGGGCTTGATTTTTGAAGCCAAGGAGAAGAATTACATCTACTACGAACTCAACACGTCAGTCTTTGAAGAGGTGTTGTTGTTTGTGGCACAACTACAGGCGCGGGAGGAATGAAATGACCGTGAAACGTATCATCCTATGGCTCATTGCGCTGATGCCATTGATTGTGACTGTTGTGGTATTGCCACAGATGGCCGACATGGTGCCAGCGCATTACGGCATTGATGGGATGGTGGATCGCTACGACTCCAAGTACACCATGCTCTTGTTCCCGTTAATTATCATGGTGGTGGTCGGATTGCGCGAGATATCGCCACACCTGTTGGGGCGTGATGATGCGCAACACGCCAATCTGGCAGTGCTTGATACGCTCTTGTTGCCGGTAGTAATTGTACTGGTAACGTTGCATCTCCTGATGCTCTGGTTAGCGACATCGCAGGTGCAAAACATCTATACCACACCGGTGCCGGTACCACAGCTCATTTTGGCTGGGATTAGCTTGTTGTTTGTGGTGATTGGCAACGTGTTGCCCAAAACCAAGCCCAACTGGTATGTCGGCATCCGTGTGCCATGGACGGTCAATCATCCCGTAGTGTGGTACAAAACGCACCGTTTCGGTGGACCGGTGATGACCGTGTGGGGCATCATCGCATTGGGTGTGACGCTGGTGGTGACACCTGAGCATGCTGCGGTGGTATTTATCGGCGGCACCGCACTGATGGTAGCCAGCATGCTCATCTACGCCTATATCTGCTATCGCCAGCAACATCATGAGGGACACAATGAATAACACGATCCGCGTCGGTGGGTATGCAGTGGTGGCACTGCTGGCAGGGGAGCACTGATTGGCGCCTACCAGATGAAATTGATGCCTGATGCACAACGGGCAACATTATTGGCCCAGGCTGGATCGTCGGTGCTTGTGCTGGTGGTAGCCGCACTGCAAACGGCCATTTTGACGGTACTGTGTAGCCTGCTCGGTTTGCGCTTGGCGCCGCGTGTGGCACTCGACACCACGGTGCGCATTGCTCCATCTGGGGCATGGGCCGCACTCGTGACGGCGACAGTGGTGGCAGTGGTGATTGTGGCTAGCGATATATGGTTGTTTGCCCCCTATCTCCCGGCCACTGCAGCGCCGTCATTCAGCTGGCTTGGGCTGGTGAGTAGTATGCTGTACGGCGGCATCATCGAGGAAGTGCTGATGCGTCTGGGGGTGATGACGCTGATGGTGTGGGTGTTGTGGAAAATCCGCGGTACACTAGCGCCCTGGATGTACGTTGTCGCCATCGGTGTGTCGGCGTTGCTGTTTGCGGCTGGACACCTGCCCATCACCTTTCAGCTGTTGTGTCAGCCAGGGAGCGACTGTACCCCGTTGGTGGTGCGTGCCTTGCTGTTGAATGGGATTGGTGGCGTCGGATTTGGTTATTTGTACTGGCGCCATGGACTTGGTGCGGCCATGGTAGCGCACATGTTGACACACGTGCTGATGCAACTCGCGTTGCGGCCGTTGTTGGCTGGATAAACCACCGCGCCGTACTACGTACGACGCGGTGTGGTGGGGTGATTATTTGACGGCGGCCTGCATGATGGCTTCCATGCGTTTGACCATGCTGGCGATGTCGCCGGGCATACCGTCGAGGAGCAAGGCGCTGTCGTAGAGCTGGGCGATGATAGCCGCCGCCACGCTGTCGTTGGCATCGGCCTGTAGGCGCTGGGCCACACCGACGATGATGGGGTGGGCACGGTTGATTTCGACTTTGCGCTTGGGGGCGCTGGTGTCTTTCTCAATCAAACGGCGCATGCGCTCGTAGTCGCTATTGCCCCCCACCGACATCAGGCGCACGGGGTGTTGTTTGAGTACATTGGAGGCCTGTACGCCGTCAATTTTGTCGCCGAGCACCTGCTTGAAGCCTTCGACCACGGCCAGCAGTTGGGCATCGTCGAGTTGTGATTCGACGGGCGTATCGTTGCCGGGGAGGACCAAATCGGGGTCGTCGAGATTACGGAACTTTTTGCCCTGGAAGTCACGCATGTTCTGGAACATGAAGGGGTCAACCATATCAACAAGGAGCAATGCTTCGAGGTTGCGACTGACCACCGCATCGAGGTGCGGGCTCTGCTTGGCGCTAGCGGCATCGTTGGCGACGAGGTAGTAGATCTCCTCTTGCCCCTCTTGCATGCGTTCGACATACTGCGCTAGCGTGGTCAGCTCATCGGCATGCGAGCTGTGGAAGCGCAAAATGGGCACGATGTCGTCTTTGGCGCTGGGGTCGGTGGCCACGCCTTCTTTGAAGAAGACGCCGAACTCTTTCCAAAACGTGGCGAACTTTTCGGCGTCCGTATTGGCTAGCTCGTTAATTTCTTTGAGTACGCGGGCGGTCAACGTCTTTTTGATGCGGGCGGCAGTTTGTGAGCCTTGAATCATCTCGCGTGAGACGTTGAGGGGCAGGTCTTCGCTGTCTACCACACCCTCCATGAAGCGCAGCCAGTTGGGCAGCATTTCTTTGGTTTCGGCTTGGATGAGCACACGCCGTGAGTAGAGGGCGATGTTGCCCTCGACACGGCGTTCGATCATGCCACGTTCGCGTGTGGCTGGCACAAACAAGATTGCATGCAGGTCAATGGGGGCATCGGTTGACAGGTGCACCGTCAAGAGCGGGTCGGTGAATTCGTAGGTCAGCTGTTTGTAAAAATCGCTGTACTGCTGTGCCTCAACGGTGCGGGGAGCGACGCGCCACAGGGCCTGGGTGTCGTTGACTGTTTCGTCGCCGACGGTAATCGGCACGGGGATGTAGCGCGAATGCTTTTGGATGATTTGCTTGATGCGCCAAGCGCTGGCAAACTCACTGGCATCTTCTTTGAGGCGCAGCGTGATGGTGGTGCCGCGTTGCTCGCGCGTGGCGGGACGGATGACATAGGCGTCGTTGCCGTCGCACCACCATTCGGCGGCAGCGGCATCGGGTTGATACGAGCGTGACACCACGGTGACTTCGTCGGCCACCACAAATGCCGAGTAGAAGCCGACACCGAACTGGCCGACGAGGGCGCCACGCTGCCCAGCTTCGAGTGATTCGAGCATGGCTTTGGTTCCCGACTTGGCGATGGTGCCCAGGTTCTCGGCCATTTCGGTACTGGTCATGCCTGAGCCGTTGTCGCTGATGGTGATGGTCTTGGCGTCCTCATCAACACTGATGCTAATCTGGGGCTCAACCGCCGCATCGAGGATGTCGGGGTTGGTGAGCTGAATGAAGCGCACCCGATTAATGGCATCAGCTGCATTGGAGATGAGCTCTCGGAGAAAGATTTCACGGTCAGAATAGAGCGAGTGCGTCAGAATGTGCAGGAGTTGACGCATTTCCGCACGGAATGGTACAGCTTGTTCGTTGCTCACAACGACTCCTTGTGATGGCTAGAGCGAAAAATCACATGTTACAGGGTAATAGTAACGACTTTTGTGGGGGGATTTTGTAAGAAATCTATAAAAAATGAACATTGATGGGGAGGAAGACCAAATGAACATTGATAAACAGGATGAACAGGATAGGCAACAAGTAGACGGGGCGTCATTGTATGGCGCCCATTTTGAAACATTGAAGTGCAAGAAGACCAAATGAAACAAGTAGTAGGGGCGTCATTGTATGGCGCCCCATCATTGTATGGCGCCCTGTCATCACGAACAGAAACATTGATAAACAGGATGAACAGGATAGGCAACAAGTAGACGGGGCGTCATTGTATGGCGCCCATTTTGAAACATTGAAGTGCAAGAAGACCAAATGA
>JBEANH010000171.1:0-2855 GCA_041165505.1 Chloroflexota bacterium
GTGATTTCGTGTGTGGGGATGCGCCGGCGCAACCCGGCCAATCCGTGGTCGGAGAATTTGTCGCCACCCGATCTGACGTCACGCGCGGCCCAACACATTGTGGCGGGGATGCACCAGCACCACGTGCCGCGCGTCATCGCGGTGAGTGCGGCAGGGGTGGGCGAGAGTGTGGCGCAGCTCAACGGCGTGATGCAATACATGCTCGCGCACACCATGATCGGCACCGCCTATGCGGATTTGGCGCGCATGGAAGCCGTATTTGCAGCAAGCGGGGTAGAGTGGTTGGCACCCCGCCCCACCACGTTGCGTGATGGGGCAGTCACTGGGCGGGTACAGGTGGTGTCGCACTTTGGCACGTTTGCCATGATTCGCCGCGCCGATGTAGCCTGGTGGATGCTCGAGGCGCTGGCACAGCCGGTGTGGCCACATCCCACGTGGCATTCACGCACTCCGCAACTCAGCAACGGTTAATTGATCAGTGCTTGATATTTGGGTGACGTCGGCTGTTCGATGTATTCGAGTAGTCCCCAGTTGCCAAACTGGCTATAGCGGCCGGCCAGATTGAACAGCACCAACACTTCGCCACTATTCGCTTTCCAGTTGGCAATATACTGGTCGTAGAGCGCCGTCATACGCGCATCACGGTTGGCTGCAATGAACAAATCGGTTACTGTTGCGTTGTTCATCGTGTCACCGATGGCGGCCAGATGTTGCCCACCCTCGTAGGCCAGCAAGCGATAGTTGAGTGTGGTTGCGCTGGTCTTGTAGGCTTGCATCCAGCCCAGTGCCTCGGCCATGGCGCCGCCCACGGGTGGGTCGTTGAAGTCACCGGGAAAAGGATCGGTGATGTTACCACCACTACTGATTTCGGCAAACAGGGTATCCGCATTCCACGTCTGCACCTGATCATCCCAGCCATCATCGCCAATATAGCTGCCAAAGTAGGGGGCAATCGCCACGGCGTCAATGCCGTAGCTCTGACAGCGCCGGGTGGGTGCCGTGTTATTGGCATCGGCACGCCACAACGGGCAATCAAGTGCTTCTTCGGCAGTAAAGGTGTTGGCGGCTTGAGCACCGAGCGTACAGACGACACGGTGTGCTTGACGGCCGAAGACTTTTTTCCAGATACGGCACATTTCGGCGGTGCGCTTGCCATGCCAATTCATACGCGCCGTATAAAAGCCATTGGCGTTGACAACTGTACTGCCGAATTCGGCCAGCGCCTGTTGGTCAATATAGGAGCCTTGGGGGTGAAACGGCCCCCCCGTATTCCAGACTTCATTGGAATATTCGACGTAGACGGTAGTATTACGTGCCAGCCGATCACGCACGATGGTGGCAAATTGGCGCATATAATCGTCGTTGGCTTGGGTGGGCATGGTAAACCATGGGCGCACGTTGAGTTTGTTGGCGAGGGCAATCATCGTTTCAATGGGTGCTCCACGGCTGGTGGTGTAGCGGGCATCGCTGGTGCGGGCACGATTTGCAAAGGGGCGCGCACCACTGCCATTGGTGCGCATCCAGTCCATGAAGCGGATAACGCCGAACGGTGCGAGTTTTTCCAGCCAGAGCGGATTAAAGATGGCACCACGCAGAAAGTTCCGCTCTTGGGCGGCTTTTACCACGCTGATATTACGCAGATAATCACGGCCATCGGTGCTGGTAATACGCAACACGAAGAACCCGGCGCTATCGTTGACGGTGACCACCGTGCGCCCTGGCGTTTCACTGACTACCGTCGCACCACCAAACGACATCGTCCCCTTGCCCTGATAGCGGATGACATAGTTACCCGCATAGTTGTTGTGTGGATCACCGCCCACCATCATGATGGTGGCAACACGGGTAAAGCGCCCGCCACCCTTGGGACGTACCGACGTAACCCAGCCACTTGCATCGAGGGCAATCTTGGCGTTTTCGTCGGTATCGAATTCCGTATCGGACTGACCAAACCACTCGCGCGACATTTTCATGTAATCAATGAATGGATCTTCGTCGGAATAATCAACGAGTTCGCTGAGATTGACCCCCAGCGTGTTGTCGGCGGCCTGCACGGGTGGAGCACTCCCTAGAGTCCACAGAGATGCGACTAGAATCAGGAGTACACTGAAACGATACGGCATAGACACACTCTTTCACGATACGTTGCACGATGGTTGTAAATACATTACCATGGGTTCATTCAATTTTCTATATAAAAAGATGACGGAATATCACGAAAAGTTCCACGGACACACGACACCTGTAACGCAGCTGATATGCATTTCCCCTGCCAGATGAGACACCGTTCTCGCATCACAACGTGATGTGTCCATGTAAAATAGACGCAACACCGTAGCCAATGAGGAGACCCCATATGTCCCGTCTGCCGGAAATTTTTGCGTATATCGAGGCGCATCGCGACCAGTCAATTGCGCGCCTGATGGACTACGTCAGCCGCCCCAGCATCAGTGCCCACGGCATCGGCATCGGCGAAACCGCCGAATGGCTGACCGCCTATTTGCGTGAACTGGGCTTCGACACCACGGCCTACCCCACCGCCGGCTGGCCGATGATTGTGGGGCGCTACCACAAACACCCCGACAAGCCGACAGTGCTGCTCTACGGGCACTACGACGTCCAGCCACCCGACCCGCTGGAAGCGTGGATTTCACCACCCTTTACCCCGACCATCCGCAACGGGCGCATCTACGGGCGCGGTGCCGGCGACAACAAGGGGCAACACTTTGGCCAGTTGCTGGGCATCGAAGCCTGGCTCAAGGTGGTGGGCGATTTGCCGTGCAACGTGACCTTTTTGCTGGAGGGCGAAGAAGAAGTCGGCAGCCCCAATCTGGCCGAATTTGTGCGCACGCACA
>JBEANH010000172.1:0-2838 GCA_041165505.1 Chloroflexota bacterium
TGCCGGGGCGTGATGCAGAAATTGATGTGGCCTGCACCTTGATTGAAAACATGGGGCGCCTCAAGATTCCGGTGTGGTGCTACGAATGGATGACGGACTTCAACTGGATGCGTACTGCGACTACCACGCCATCACGCGGTGGCAGTGTGGTAACCAGCTATGACCATGCACTGATGGCCGATGCCCCCAACACGGAGCTGGGCCCGATTAGCGAAGAAGAGCTGTGGACGAATCTGGAATACTTCCTCAAGCGGATTATCCCTGTTGCCGAAAAAGCGGGTGTCAAACTGGCCATGCACCCCGACGATCCACCGCGTTCGCCGATTCGTGGCGTGGGTCGCATTATGCGGACGGTGGATAATTTCCAACGTCTGATTGACATGATTCCCAGCCCCGTCAACGGTATCACCATGTGTCAGGGTAACTTTACCTTGATGACGGATGATTTACCCAGCGTGATTCGCCAGTTTGGCAAACAAAACAAGGTCTTCTTCGTGCACTTCCGTGATGTGCGTGGCACCAAAGACAAATTCGAAGAGACATGGCATGACGCAGGTAAAACGGATATGACGGCATGTATGCAAGCCTACAAAGATATCGGCTTTGGTGGGGTATTGCGCCCCGACCACGTGCCAACGGTGGCCGGCGATAGCAACGAAAATGCCGGTTACTCGGCATTTGGGCGCTTGTACGCTATCGGCTATATCCGCGGTCTGCGCGAAGTGGTATACGGACAAAAAGGCAACTAACCAAACGAGGAGCGGTGAATGCGCATTGCAATCACAGGCGGTAGTGGGAATGTGGGACGCCACGTCATCACCAAGGCGGTGGCACAAGGGCACACGGTACGCAACATTGACCGTGTGCCCCCACCCGAGGGAGTGATTCCCGACGGTGTGGAGTTCGTCAATGCGGAATTGTCCGATTATCAGTCGTTCTATGACGCCATCAACGGCTTTGACGTGCTCATCCACCTGGCGGCGATTCCTGCACCACGGCATCACCCTGACCATGTGGTGCACAACAACAATGTCACGAGTAGCTACAACGCCCTGCTGGCAGCGGCCAACTGTGGTATCAAGCGTGTGACGCAGGCGTCGAGTATCAACGCGATTGGGGCAGTCTACAGCCGGTGGCCGACATTCGACTATTTGCCGGTGAACGAGGAACATCCCACCCACAACGAAGACCCCTATAGTCTGTCGAAGTGGATTTGCGAGCTCCAGGGCGATTCGATAGCACGGCGCTATGAGGATATGACCATCGCCTCGCTACGCTTCCACTGGGTAGTCGCATCGCTCGAACTGGCACAGCAATACGCTTCCAAGAATTCGGATGGCAATGCGAAGCAACTGTGGGCATATACCCTGGCTGAATCGGCGGCACGGGCCTGTTTGGCCATCATTGATGCGCCATACGTCGGGCATGAAGTGTTTTTTATCGTGTCACCGACAACCGTTATGGCCGAAAAAACCAGCGACCTGATTGCCCAATGGCATCCCAACACGCGGGTCACCAAAGCGCTCGCAGATAACGAAGGTATGTACGACTGCAGTAAAGCAGAACGTCTGCTGGGTTGGAAACACTGACCTGTATGATAGGTCGTGGAGTAGTGATAAGATGAATTTGGATTGAGTTGTGTGTAATGAAAGGGGTCAACGATGACTTGGAACGTACAGCCACCACGTGAGGCAATGATTGCCTTGACGCCCAACAACCCGTTTGAGCGCTTTGCGGACGGGCGCCCCAAAGTGCCCGATGATTTGATCGAGCGCATGAAGCTGGTCACCACGGAGGAAGCCTGGGGCACGTTGCGCCGCCACGGCTACCACCGGCAGTTTGCGGGGAACTGGAAAGAGACACATCCCGGCAAAATCACGGTGGGTCGGGCAGTGACGGCAGCCTTTGTGCCTCATCGCCCCGACTTCCACGATGTGGTACAGCAGTCGGGTCTGAATGCGGGTCGTGGTAAAATCGGCGGGCAAAACTCGTGGATTATCGAGCAACTCGAGCGCAACGACGTGATGGTGGCAGACCTCTATGGCAAGGTCAAAGATGGCACGCTGGTAGGTGATAACCTGGGCACCGCTGTGGCGCGCCGCACGCATGCGGGCGCCGTGATTGACGGTGGGGTGCGCGATTTGGCAGGGCTCGTGCAACTCGAAGACGTGAACTTCTACGTGCGTGGCTTTGACCCGACGGCTATTGCCGATATGACGTTGCTGGGTATCAACATTCCGGTGCGTATTGACGGCATTACGGTGATGCCCGGTGACATCGTGTTGGGCACTCCCACCGGTATCATCGTGATTCCGCCACACTTGGTCAAAGAAGTGGTCGAAGAGAGCGAAAACATCCGCGTACGCGACGAATTCGGCAAAATGCGCATCGGTGAAGGCAAATACACCAGTGGCGAGATTGACGTGCAAACCTGGCGCGAAGACATCGAAGCCGATTACCAGGCCTGGAAGAAAGCGAACAACAAATGAGCCAACGCCCCGAGGACAATATTCGTCGTTCATCGGCGCCCAGTGACCTCAAAATCACTGATATGCGCATCGCTACAGTGGGCTGGGATCACTGGCACTTCAGCATTATCCGCATCGACACCAACCAGGGCATCAGCGGCTGGGGTGAAGTGCGTGACTTGGCTAGCGCCCGCTATGCGCTGATGCTCAAGAGCCGCTTGCTGGGTGAGAATCCCTGCAACGTGGATCGCCTGTTCCGCAAAATCAAGCAATTCGGCCACCACGGCCGCCAAGGGGGCGGTGTGTCGGGCGTCGAAATGGCGTTGATGGATCTGGCAGGCAAGGCCTACGGCGTGCCATCCTACATGCT
>JBEANH010000173.1:0-2824 GCA_041165505.1 Chloroflexota bacterium
ACTGCTGGATACGCATTGGCTATGTTGGTGACTGCATATCTCATGTTTGGGTTGGTGGTGGTAGGGATTTGGTTGAAACCAGCAACGCTGCCAGTAGCACCTACCCCATAAGTTATGCTGGTGGCGCTGTTGCTCATTTTCGCAAAATTGATTTATTATAAGAATGATGCATCATGGATGCGCAAACGATGTATCAAACCGTTTATTGTAAGGAGTCGACATGACTGCGTATAGTGTAATGTTGTTTTTGCATTCGTGGATGCGCTGGGCTGTGGTGATTACCGCCATTTTGGTTATCGTGCAAGCGTTTCGTGGTTGGTCAGGTGGCGTAGCATGGGATGCCACCAAAGCTCGGTTTGCCTCGTGGTTCGTCAATGCCACGAGTATTCAGTTAGTCATAGGGTTGATTTTGTACGGCTTTTTGAGTCCAGTCACCCTGCAGGCATTTAGTGACATGGGTGGTGCGATGAAAGATAGCGTCGTGCGGTTTTGGGCTGTGGAGCACATGTCGGTAATGCTGGTAGCGGTAGCGCTGGCACACATCGGTGCTGGCCGCGTCAAAAAAGCAGCCGATGATCAGGCCAAGCACCGTGCGGCAGCCATATTCTTTACCATTGCGATTGTCTTGATTCTGGTTTCGATTCCATGGGCAGGCGTAACGGCACGTCCATTGTTTCGTTTTGGCTTCTAATGACACTCGATTTGCGCGAACGTATTCTGCACGAGGCGGCGACGCGGTTCGTCGCCTCGGGCTATCACGCTGTCTCCATGCGTGAAGTAGCCGAGGCGGTCAACGCTTCCAAAGCTGCAATTTATTACCATTTTACTGACAAAGAAGCACTGCTCCTTGCCATCATGGAGCAATCACTGACCGAACTAATCCGGATTGTGATTCTCGGCATACAATCAGCACACGACACCGAGACGCGGCTCGTGGCGGTTGTTAGCGGGTTGTTGGGACTCAACGCAGTCCAACGTGCCGCCATGCGGTTAGCCATGTTTGAGCTACAACATCTCGGTGAAGCACAGCGCAAGGCATTTGCCCAGCGCTACGACCGTGAATTCATCGAACGCCTGCGGAGCATCTTGCGTGATGGGCAACAGCAGGGGGATGTACGCCCCACCGTTGACATCCAAATGGGGACATGGGCGCTACTCGGTTTGTTGTATCCTTTTGCATTGATGTCATCACGCGGCTACGACGTCCCTTCCTTGAGCCGTACGCTGGTAGAGCTGTTTTTACGTGGTGTGCGCGGATGAGGCATCGTTCCCGCTGAGCTGTGCGACGAGTTGTGCCGGGGTGAGATCGGCCAGTGTGCGTAAGCGCAGTGAGACTGGTGGCATCCATGCATCCACAAGAGCTGGAATGGGCACGGCCACACAGCGCATCCCCGCACGTGACGCAGCCGTTGCGCCGTGCGCAGAATCCTCAAAGACTACACATGTTTCTGGGGCGGCGCCAACAGCGTTGGCCGCAGTCAGGAATATTTCCGGTGATGGTTTGACCTGTACCACGTCGTCGCGCGTCACAATAGCCGCAAAGCGTGTGATGAGCTGGTGGTGGGTCAGCCAGCGGGTTACCCAGGCACGATCCGCACTTGAGCCAACTGCCAACGTGATTTCATGGGCATCCGCATAGTCAAACAGTGCGACTACGCCTGGACGGAGCGATTGCATCATCACCCGCTCGTGGTAACGTTCATGATTGACCGCCCGCCAATGGACACGATCAACGGGCTGTTGGAGCTTCGCTTCGAGTGCCTCATACGGGTCAAACCCACCAACTGTCCCCAACCCGTTGCGCCACTCTTCGATGGCCAGGGTCTGCCCGTGTGCCTGCCACATTTCACTCACCACCACAAAATCTTGCGACTCGGTATCGAGAATCGTTCCATCGAAATCAAAAATAAACGTGCTAATGCGCATAATCGTCCTTGTGTGTATATTGGTAAAATTATCGTATCACAACCACGACAGTAATAAACAAGGAGACGGCAATGTGGCTTGCACCGCGACTGACAACGCGCGTTATTGCGATTACTGGGGGAGCCCACCGATTGGGTGAAGCGGTGGTGCGATTGGCCGCCCAGCATGGCATGCGCGTGGCGTTCAGCTATCATCAGGCACAACCAGCTGCGCATGCCTTGTGTAGCGAATTGCAGGGATTAGGACAGCAGGTATGGGCGTGGCAGGGTGATCTGACAGTACCAGGGACTGCAGAAGCCTTTGTAGATGCGGTGATCGCGCAGTATGGCCGCCTCGATGTGCTGGTCAACAACGCGGGTGTCTGGCAGGCGACACCCGTGGGGCACGTAGACTGGCACGATTGGGATGTGCTCCTGGACCTCAATGTAAAAGCCGCGTTTCACGCCATCCAACAGGCGGTGCCCGCCTTGCAGGCAACTGCCGGCGCCGTGGTCAACATCTGTGATGCAGGCGTGTATCGTCCATGGCGTCACTATACGCCCTACTTGGCCAGCAAAGGTGCATTGGTCACGATGACCACCGCCCTTGCACGCGAGCTTGGCCCCGATATCCGTGTCAACGGAATTGCCCCGGGTCTGGTGTTGCCTGCCGCTGATTGGCAGGATACGCAAATCCAACGTGTAGTCAATGCGGTACCACTACGCCGTGTGGGCACGGCTAGCGATGTCGCCGAGGCCGTGTTATTTCTTGCCAGTGCTGCATATATCACTGGTGTAATCCTTCCCGTGGATGGTGGTCTGACGTGCTAAATAAAAACACCACCACACGGGTTTACCCCATGTGGTGGTGTGTGGTGGTACGTTTTTACGGTGTCCGTGTCCGTGACGATGTGCGCGTA
>JBEANH010000174.1:0-3251 GCA_041165505.1 Chloroflexota bacterium
TGGTCGTGCATCGAATTCAAGTGAATAGAGCACCATGTTGACGGCAGTAGGCATACTCGCCTGAATAATCACCACATTCGTTGCGAGTGCATCGAGCTGGAGTATCACAGCCATCGCCCATGCAAGCAACGGCGAAGCAACGAGACGAATCGCCACACCCACACCAGTAAGGCGTGCATCATCGATGACCGTACTCTGGGCGAGTTGCATACCGAGCAACATCAAGAGGAACGGTAATGTGGCCTGCGCAATCATATCAATGCCAGTGAGTAATGAGCCTGTTACCGTGGGGGCATCGAGCGATACACCGAGCCAGCGCAATACGAGGCCTGCCACCACCGCATAGATGGGGGGCATGCGCAACACCTGCCAAAGCCCAGTGTCTGTGCCATCATGGCTTGGGCAATAAAATACAACAATGCACGTTGTAATCCAGCCTCACCAAAGGCAAATTGTGCTGTCGGTAGACCATAATTACCAGAATTCATAAACATGGTGACAAGGAGTAACGCAGCGGTACTTTTGGCATCTTGGCGCATCCAACGTGCAACGAGATATGCGAAGATTCCCGAGCCAAAGCACACTGCTACCGAGACGAGTGAAATGCGTAGCACCTCGACTCCGGGGATTTGGATTTTGATGATATTGATGAAAATCAGTGCTGGACTGAGGGCATACATGCTGACGCGATTGAGCGAACGCGTGTCAATTGGCAGAAACCGTTTCAGGATATACCCGACACTCACCACCACCACAATCGGCAACAAGACCTGTATAAATGCTTGGATGAGCACGGGGCGGCCTTTCCATACACGACAAATTAGCGCACGGCACCAAAAATCATCTCATCAACCAGGCGTTCTACTGGAGCATGATCGTCGTACAACACGATATCACCACGTTGGTGTGTCAAAAATGCAAACCCTTGTACATCAGCCATGGTGGTGCGTAACGCAGGATTGGATATACGTTGATAATTCGCTGCAAAATTGGCCGCCCCATCGCTGATGTTCGTCATGCTCCCAACCAGCATCCAATTGCCGAATTGAGAAGTTTCGAGCACAAACACGTTGGGAAAGACTGCGAGCATCGTGGTTGCAAGCGTCTGCGCCAAGCGAATATCGCCGTCAGCCCCCAGCCCCGCGTTCAGCACGACTACACCCTTGGGTGTCAGATGATCACGCACCAAACGAAAAAATTCGACGGTGGTGAGATGGAACGGAATATACGGCTGATGGTAGGCATCCACGCCGATGACATCGTATGTGCTTGATTGACCGGCCAGCCACGTACGCCCATCGGCGACATGCACACGGTAGTTGGGGTTGCCACCAGCCACCTGGCTATCACGCATGCCAAAATCACGCCGCGCCACATCCACAATGGCCTGGTCAATTTCGACCGCATCCACCTGTGCCCGTGGCCCATATATCGCCAAAAACTGATTGGCGGCGGTTCCTGCCGCCGCCCCAATTAACGCCATACGCGTTATGTCGTCTTGTTGCATGTCAGGCAAGACATATGGTGCCACTGCAAAATAATCCCATGGACCACCACCCGTCAGCAAATCACGCACATCTTGGCTTTGTGTATAGCGTTGATTATAAAGAGAATGCACTGCCAAGCCTTCGTTGAGGAGAAGCAGTGTTTGCGCACCAGCCGTTGCATCCACGCGGGTGGCCACTTGAATGATATTGTTGGCCGATTCGATGGTGGACTGCACGGTACAATCGCGACACCCGGCGGCCAGACTCGGCGGCCCATAAATGATGCGCCACGCCAGCAACACGGCCACGAGCACCAGTGCACCGAGGCGACGCCAGCGTTGTGACACCCAGGCAGCAAGGATAATCAGCCCGGCAGCCATCCACAACAAGGCTTGTGTGGTGCCAATCTGTGGAATCAGCCACAAACTAGCCATAAATGTGCCCACCAGGGACCCCACTGTGGCCAGCGCCGACAAACGCCCCAACGCACCACCAACTGCGTCTGGCGCGGTGGTCAGTAGCGTCAAACGCGTCGCAAATGGCGACACCGCAGCCAACAGCACGATTGGTACTGCAAACAAAATCAGCGCCACCACCAAGGCCCCTACAAACCCACCCACTGCCAACTCTTGGAGCGCAACCCGCGCAAACGAAATCAGTGGCGGGGCGATGGGTGCAATCAATGCGGTGGCAATCCCCGCATACCAGATTAAGCGGGCCAACAGGTCGGCATCGGTGGCGGCATGGGCATCGGCCCAGCGCCCGCCGATGTGGTAGCCTACAGCCAAGTATAAAAGCGTCATGCCAATGACTGCTGCCCAGATCGGCTGCGATGTGCCAAAGGCGGGCGCCAGCAACCGTGGCGCGGCCATTTCGATGGCCAAGGTACCGACCCCAGCCAAAAAGACGGTTACAGGCAGACGTGAATGCACCATATGCCTTACCCGCCCATCACTGCAGAGCGCACTAATCCCTCAAGCAACTGCAACAAGAGCATGGCAATGATTGGGGTGAGGTCAAACATACCCACCGATGGAATGATACTGCGCAACGGTGCCAAAATCGGCTCGGTGATTTCGTTGAGGATTTGCGTGATGCGCATACTCCCCGGCTGATCGATCCACGACATGATGACGCGCCCGATGATGGCATACGACAATATCTGAATGAACAACAACACGAAACTCATGAAGAACGCCATTCTCGGTTCCTTTCATATATCCCACAAAACACTAGCCTTCATCACGCAGACGAATCCGCACTGCGGCCGCATGCGCATGTAATCCCTCGGCATCGGCGAGACGTGCCGCTGCTGGACCAATCCGACGCAGGGCGTGCTGGTTGAGCCCGACCACCGAGATGATTTTGCGGAAGTCGTCAACATTCACCGGCGCCGCAAAGCGTGCCGTGCCCCCCGTAGGCATGATATGCGACGGCCCAGCAATATAGTCACCCAGCACCTCAAACGAGCGCTCGCCCACAAACACCCCACCCGCATTGCGCACCCAGCCCGCCCACAAACACCCCACCCGCATTGCGCACCCAGCCTAGATAATCCCAGGCATCGTCAATCAGCAGACAGAGGTGCTCGGGCGCATAGGTATTGGCCACCGCAAACGCAGTACGCAAATCAGAGACGACCACAATGCCACTGCGTAGTGCCAACGTCTCGGCGGCACCACTGTTGTCGGGCAGGGCGGCCAGCTGGATGGCTAGCTCGGCCTGGACAGCCTGTGCCATCTGCATGTCTGTGGTCACTAGAAT
>JBEANH010000175.1:0-2980 GCA_041165505.1 Chloroflexota bacterium
GCGTGAAGCGGTGGGACCCGACGTCAGCTTCGCCATGGACTTCCACGGGCGCGTGCACCGCCCCATGGCCAAGGTGCTGGCGCGTGCGCTCGAGCCGCACAACTTGCTGTTTATCGAAGAGCCGGTGCTCTCCGAAAACTACGAAGCCATCCGTGACATTGTCAGCACGGCTGCTATCCCCATCGCCCTCGGTGAGCGCCTCTTTTCGCGCTGGGACTTCAAGCGCATCCTCGCCGATGGCTTGGTGGATGTCATCCAGCCCGATTTGTCGCATGCTGGTGGTATCACCGAAACCAAGAAAATCGCCAGCATGGCCGAAGCCTACGATGTGGCTCTCGCTCCACACTGCCCACTTGGCCCCATTGCACTGGCCGCCTGTCTGCAAATTGATGCCACCTGCCACAATGCCACCATCCAAGAGCAGAGCCTGGGTATCCACTACAACAAGGGCAATGACCTGCTCGACTACTTGCTTTAAATATGAAGATGGCATGGTGAAAATCCCCAATGGTCCTGGATTGGGCATCGAAATCAACGAAGAGTATGTGCGTGCCAAAGCCAAAGAAGGCCACAACTGGAAGAATCCCATTTGGCGTCACAAGGACGGCACTGTTGCCGAGTGGTAAAGTGGCACCGTAGCGCAATCGAAACGCCCGTGGAGAATACAATTTCTCCACGGGCGTTGGGTTGTGATATCACCCTACTAGGGGGTAACGCGGGCAAAGACCAGTCGATGAGCGTTTTGGGTATTACCCAACGTGAGTTGGGTGTCGGTCTGTGCGACCACCGTCGTGATTTGCGGCAGGACGGTCATGTACTGTTGCTCGACATCACCACCAGCCCCTATGCAGGCCATCATCGTCATTTGGTTGAGTGTGAATGCGATAGCTGCATTGTCCAAGGCATACGTGCCACCGTAGCTATTGCATCCACTATTCCCACTGAACTGACCATCCACAAATACGATGGTTGCAGTGACATCTGTGGGTATGGGAGTACCGTCGATACTGCGCAGCTGCCATGTGGTGCCATTGAGCGTGTTACTCGGTGCACTACTACAGGCAACCATGGTTACGAGGCAGATGAGCCACAAGATGAGGCGGTTGACCATGATTTCACCTGTTTCTGCATGATTACTTGACAAACGTCAGTAGCGCTTGCCCTTGTGCCGAAGCAAAGATGAGCTTGTCAGCGGTAATGGTAATGTTGGTGGTTGCTTCGAGTGCTGCAAAGTAGTCACGTTCTTGCTGCATCTGTGGATCTGGGCACATGCGCCGCGTCGATGCCACACTGCCCAACGTCACCGTGTTGGTGGTGTTATTGACGGTGATGAGCGTACTGTAGTTGTTACAAAACCCTTGCCCATTAAAAGAAAGCCCCCCCTGATCGTCACGAATCAGCTCGATGGTCACGGCATCATCTGCTACGGAGGTTTCACCAAGTTGCATGAGTTGCCACGACGTGGTGCCCATCTGTGTATCCCAGGATGCTGCAGCAGGCGAATTGGTGCTACTACAGGCCATGAGTGTGGCTCCAACGAGTATCAGCAAAAAGATGCGCTGTCGCATGTGGTTCCTTACTTTCGTGAAACAATGATTTACCCATCGTGTAGACGCAATTGCAGGGTGATTTGTTTCATGCAGTGCGACGTATGGCTACGGTGCAAATACGAGCACCGGTTGGCCTGCAGCCGTGCGAAACACAAGTGTGTTGTCTACGGCGGTGATACTGGTCGTTGCGATGAGTGCTGCAATGTAGTCATTTTCGTGTTGTCGGGCGTCTGCGGCGCATGCGTGCTGTGGTGTTGCCACGGTATCAATGCGGACGGTGTCCGCCGAAGTGCTGACGGGGGCGATGCGAACGTCGGCACAAAATCCGTGACCGGCCAGATTCAGGTGTTCGTATTGAATCGTGACATCGCTGCGGTCAATGGGAGCGCCGTTGAGTGTGACGAGGTGCCATACGTTACTGCCCATCACATCCGTGCCATCCCACTGGTCTGTACCCACAACTTCAGCGCATGCGCTCAGGCACACCCCTGCCACGACGATGGCAATCCAGATACGGTACCACATGGTGTGCCTCGGCTTTCGTGATGCGGTATGCAATTGTAGTGTGTTAGCGCCCTGCCATGCTGGTGCTGGCCAGCAAGCGCCGTGCCGCATAGCGGTAGGCGGTAAATGTTTCTTCGCTGAGAAAGACGAACCGGACCAGCGTGATGTGCGACTGCGCCTCGAGAAAGCGTGAGACGGTACGAATCGCAATCGTGGCGGCTTCGTCGAGTGGGTAGCCAAAGATGCCCGTGCTAATTGACGGGAATGCGACACTGGTAATGCCGTTGTTGCTGGCCACCTGTAACGCATTGTGATACGCAGATTCGAGTTGCTGCGCATCACCACTCAGGCTACGCCAACGCGGTCCTACGGCGTGGATGACATAGCGCGCCTTGAGTTTGAAGCCCGGTGTGATGCGTGCTTCGCCTGTCGGGCAATGCCCGATTTGGCGACACGCATCGGCCAGCTCAGCCCCAGCCGCATAGTGGATGGCTCCACACACGCCACCACCGGCTGCGAGCTGCTCGTTGGCCGCATTGACGATGGCATCGACTCGCTGTGTACAGATATCACCTGACACAAGCTCTAGGATATTCGCGCCACATTGGTATTGCATGCAACAACCTCACATGAGAGTCTCTGCAGATGCGCCACGGCTAGCAGTGCCGTGCAAAGCTTCATTGCGTTCATCGCAGGTGCCAAAGAAACGGTTCTATTTTGCGAGATTATACGGGTGAGCCTACAGATTTGTCAAATCTCGTATCACCCGCCTATCATCTCTTCTTCGATGCGCAGGATGGCAAACACCACCACGCATTCACTCACGGCACGATGTCGATTGCATCAATCGCCTGCATGAGTGCGTGTGTTTCGGCCAATGCGACGATGATTTTTTGATAGTGGGAAATATCGTCATAACCCAGATT
>JBEANH010000176.1:0-2569 GCA_041165505.1 Chloroflexota bacterium
CGTATCAGACGTGGCATTGTGGTATTGACGCCTGGCATATGCTTGCGGCAACAGCGCAGCAGGCTGCCCCACTTTCGTTGATTTCGACACATGTGGCACGGATAATCAGCGACTACACATGGCGCTTGATGCAAATGCGCGAAGCCGTTAATCGGTGGTCGGCTCCAACTGCGCCTCACGACGCACAGATGCGCCTGGCTACAGCACTCGACGACTGCTGTTTTTATGCGGGTGTGTTGTACAAGCAGTATGGGCAACGCACCCTAGAGCAGGCACTCACCACGGCAGATGGTGCATTAATTGCAAGTGCGTGTACGGATATTGCCACAACGTTGCGTGATGTGTCTGAGCAAATTGGGAAGATTAGTGATGTGTGGTGGGCCGAACAGGATTCGAACCTGTAACCAAGTCGTTATGAGCGACGTGCTCTGCCTTTGAGCTATCGGCCCCTGTGCTGACTATGGTAGCACGCAGATGGGTGCTTGGCAAGTACGGGGTACGTCACATTTACGCTACGAACAGCTGTTTTTAATCAGTTTGCAGCGGTCAAATAGATCTTGACTGCGCTCCCACAAGCGTTGTGGCAGTGTGAATTGCCATTGCCACAGTTGCGGCCACGATAAACCACGGCGTAACTGGGTTTCACCATTAAAAATAGTTGCGTTGACAATTAAACCAATATTCCATGCCACAAAGAGTGCCATAAGCACAACCAACATGCGCCATGACACGCGATGCTGGAGCTGGGTAAGTGCGCTTGCTAGCCCGATGATGAAAAAGGGTGTGCATTCGATGTAGCGGCGAAAGCCAAAGGCACCACTCAGATGCCATGTGGTGCCAAATGCGCCGTTGATCCAAATTTGTAAACAGAGCGCGGCGAGCATGGCGCCACCGATGAGCGGGTGTTGGCGCACAAATAGCGCTAACCCGATGAGTGCGAAGAGGAGAATGGGGCTCCAGATGAGGGCACCGCGACTCCATGCCGGTATGCTGACGGGCTCGACTCCCACGTTGCATATTGGCTCTGGTCGTGGGTCAAAATCAATTAATGTGTCTATGGCGTGAGGACTACAGAGATTCAACTTGCTCGCCACTTCACGAGCGGGCGCAGGTGTGCCGTTGACTGCCCAGTAGGCGACGAATTGCGGCGATAGCGTTGCTACGAGGCAAAGTGCTGCGAGTGCATACTGGGCGATGCGTGTGTGCCACTGTGTTGCTCGGGCGGCTCTGCCACTCTGCCAGAGCTGGTAGAGTACGGTAATTACGGGGAGTATGCACAGTAGAATGAGTTGTTCACGTACGAGAAAGAGTAGCCCACCACTTGCGCCGAGGAGTGCCCATGTGCGCCATGTGGCGTTTGGTTGCGTGCTTTTCCACCACAACCAGACAAAACAACTACTCGCAAAAAAACCGTTCGCATGTGCAAACGGCATCTGAATGCTCATGTAGTACACAAGCGGGGTGGCCAACCAAATGGTCACGGTGGCGAGTGTGCTGTGTGGTGTACTGAACCACACTCGTGCGAGGCGATGACAAATGAGTATGCCGAGAAACGCGTAAATGGCAGACGCATAACAGACTGCACGTTGGTACGGCCAGCTGTACCCGTCAGCAGGGATGTGCTGTGCGATGCCGACTGCGTGTAGCGCACGGAGCCCGTAATCGGTGGCAACAAACCATGGGGCCCACAATAACGCTGAACCGACTGGTGCAATGTTGCCATAGAGACCCGTCAACGGTCGCATGCGGTTTGGTTGCAAGAGGCTCGTATCAATGCCCGAATTCGGATTGAGTTGTGCAAAAGTTTGGTATTCGTTACGGAAGTTGACATCGTGGTCGAACCACAGTGACCGTACCCAGGCGTAGTACTGTACTTCGTCAGTCGCATAGATGCGTGGGAGTGATACAGCCAAACAAATCAGCATCACGACGCCGAGCACGATGTGCCCGGCGTCGCGTGTATACCACTGGAGGAGACGTGTGCGCATGTGTTAGCGTTGTCCGAATACCACGGGTGCGTAGGATTGATATGCAGTAACGGTGACTGCGGTGGTGGTTGAGACGGCGGTGGTGCTCGCATTCCCGGCACCGTCGAGGAATCGGACATAGGTGCAGTATGTGCCACTTGCGGGAACCGATTTCAGACCATGCAAGAGATTCCATTCTGCGGATGGCGCAGATGCATCAACTTCGACGGCACCCCAGCGGAGTTCTGGTGCATCGTCTGCCGGACAACTGCCACTCTGCACGGCATTTGCCACCCAAATACCCCAGTAGTTGTCACCAGTGGCACTGTTGTAGATGGTGTCACTGACACTCCCGCCAGAGAGTGTCAGTGTGCCACTAAATGATCCAGCGGCATCTGGCGTAAAGGTAAGTGACGGTGGTGTGGTTACCGTGGGTGGTTCCGTGTCAACGATTAGTGAACGCAATCCCCGTGTTTCACTGTTCCGTGCACCGTCAGTGAGTGTCAACGAGATTCCTACGGTGGTAGTGATCGCGTTGAGCGAGACTGGGATGCTTTGGTTCAGCATGCTGGGCATGTATGTGACCGGGCTACCGCCATCAA
>JBEANH010000177.1:0-2543 GCA_041165505.1 Chloroflexota bacterium
ATAGGCGATTTCGGCTTCGCGCGCGAGTTTGGCTTCGGGCAAGGCTGTCATGCCGATGAGGTCGAAGCCGCGCCGGCGATTTTCGTTGCTTTCGGCTAGTGTCGAAAACTGTGGCCCCTCCATGCAGACATAGGTGCCCCCACGATGGTAGGTGGCCCCTGCCTGTGTCGCTGCATCGCTTAGTCGCGCAGAGAGGGCAGCATCAAACGGTTTGTCGAATGCCACATGCACCACAATCCCTTCACCAAAAAACGTGCTGGGGCGGATGCCCTTGGTGCGGTCGTAGAGCTGGGTGGGGATAACGATATGACCAGGAGCGTAGTCGTCGCGTAGGCTCCCCACGGCGCTCACCGCAATCAGGGATGTGACACCCAGCATGCGGAAGCCGTAGATGTTGGCGCGTGCGGGCACTTCGCTCGGAGTATAGCGGTGCCCCACACCATGGCGCGGTAAAAAGGCCACGCGCGTGCCCGCAATGGTACCGATGACATAGGCATCGCTGGGGTCGCCAAAGGGGGTGGTGAGTCGCACCGTTTCCACGTCACTGAGGCCGGGCATACTATAGAGCCCACTGCCGCCAATAACGCCGATTGTGGCATGTGACATGACAAATCTCTCATTCCTGTTGGGTCTGCATTGACGTACTCGTAGCATCATTCTATACTGCATTTGCAGTTCTGTGAAATCTGCCAATGCAAGGAGGAATCCGATGACCACGACTCAATTCCGCGTCCCCGATATTTCGTGCGATCACTGTGTGCGCGCCATCACCACCGAAGTCAGTGCCGTAGCGCATGTGGCCAAGGTGACGGTGGACATTCCCAGCAAGCTGGTTACCATTGACCACGAAAACGTACCAGCGCCCGCGTTGGTGAGCGCCATCAACGAAGCCGGTTTCGACACCGTCGAAGCCGTCGCCTAAACCGCGCTGACGGGGGTGGTGGGCGTCAGCCCACCACCCCCGTTGTGTTTTTTGCGTGTGCGCATAATGCCCCATCGAGCGTATTATTTGCGTGGATTGAAAAATTTCCCCACAATTACCACACTGGCGATGCCACACATGATGCCCAGCGCAAGGTGAACAAACGCTGCTTCATCGCTCCCGAGACCGAGCATGGCCCCCACGTTGAGCCCACCCAACAGCACCGTCCAGGCGATGATTTCGACGACGGCCACGGCAATCCGTGTGCGCCGTTGAGCCGTGGTGTAACTGCCACGCAAGGTGGCCACCGCATCCTGCAATGACCCCAAAAAGAGATTGTGTAGCACCATGCCGTTGGCCGACACATACGGTACAAATGTGTTGCCCTGTGGGACACCTATCAGCGTGGCGGGCACGTTGCTGGGTACCGCTTTGTACGAGAAGCGCTCGTCACCCACCACCGATGTCCACTTGCCTAGCCGCATGCCTGGTGCGTAGCGGTAGAGGTATTTGTCGTTGACCTCTGCATCAATCAAACGATCCATGGCAGGATCGGGTGGAATGGGTGTGAGGGGAACCATACTCATCGTCTCACTATCCGGTGTAAACGTAAAACTGCCAATCCGTGCGTGGGCCACATACACGGTCTGGCGGTTTGCGTCTTCCCACGATAATGTGTCTTCGTCGGTTCCTTCTTGGCGGCGGAACTCCTCCATGAAGCGCTCGAGTGCCAAATAATCGCCCCCGTTGTGGTACGGTAGATCGGCCAGTGGTGTATCGCTTGTCACGGTACTGCTGACCGCATAGACGGTTTCTGGTTGGACGGTGGTGTTGGTGGCATGCGCATCAATGAGCACGGCACGGCTTGCGAGCCCCGACATATCGGGGATGCGTTCGTGCTGTGCCAGGAAGTACAAAAATGTGCCTGCCACGGCGATGCCCCACATGGGGACAAGGATGGGTAGTGATTCACTGATACCGAACATGGCATTGGCTACCACCGATACCAAAACAACCATGCCCGCATAGACAAGAATCCGCCTAAACCCAATGGTGCCGGTTCCTGCGTGTGTTGCCCTTTTCATGGTGTGCTCCATGTGTGTATGGTAATAAATTGTGGGATTTGTGTGTACTATAGCATGTTGTAAAAAATATTCAATAGATGGGAGGTGAGGGAAATTAAGAATTAAGAATTAAGAATTAAGAGATACACCGTGTGCTCGTAGGGGCGAATGATATTCGCCCGCGCACGGGACGTGAGGTCGCTGGTCGGGGCGAATCACATTCACCCTGACCGGCGTGGTCATACGTATCCACATCACGGGCTTGCGCCTAGCGCCGCTCGTAATTGGGTGCTTCTTTGGTGATGGTGATATCGTGCGGGTGGCTCTCGGTGAGACTGGCCATCGAGATGCGATTGAAGCGCGCCTTGACCCGTAACTCCTCGATGGTGGCCGCTCCCACATAGCCCATACCGGCGCGCAAGCCACCCACCAGCTGATAGACGGTATCGCCGACTGCCCCCTTGAATGGCACGCGCCCGACGATGCCTTCGGCCACCATTTTGCGGCTTTCGCGCGTGTTCTGGAAGTAGCGCTCGCCGCCACCTTTTTGCATGGCA
>JBEANH010000178.1:0-4690 GCA_041165505.1 Chloroflexota bacterium
TTGATGCCCCACGCCACCAGCGTGCCGTTTTGCAGTAAGCCGAGCACAAACAGGTCACCAATGGCCGCTTTGACCTGCGCAAAGGGTCCCGGTGATGGGGTGATGGTGCGGGTAAAGGTGTTGGTTGGCGTGTTCGTGGGGGTCGGCGTATCGGTGGGTGTTGCCGTATCCGTGGGTGTAAAAGTGTTGGTCGGTGTATTCGACGGGGTACGGGTGGGTGTGTTGGTCCGTGAATTGGTCGGCGTATAGGTATCCGTCGGCGTGTTGGTTGCAGTTGGTGTGGGCGTGTTGGTGCGTGTGCTGGTATACGTACGCGTGGGCGTGTTGGTGCGTGTGCTTGTCGCAGTGCGCGAGTTGGTGGGGGTGGGTTTTCGGTAATCGAATAGACGACGCCATCGCTCTTGAATGAGCCATCGCAGGTCGGATCCGAGAACGACCATTCCCCGGTCACAGTGCTGTAGTCGCTACTGAAGTAGGGACTCGAGCCATCCTTGGTGGGGCGCGCGAGTTCGAACCACGCCCATTCGGTGCCTTCACTACTGCTGTCACTCAGATAGGAAATGGGTATAGTCAGCCCACCCACATTATTGCCTGGATTAATCCCGCCATCGTAGTCACCCGGGGGAATCGTAATCAACCACAAATCACTCCCCGTCGTGTGTGCTACGGTCGCGTTACCATAGACCCCTGCGCTCACGGTGCCCAATGTGAAGTCGGTATCACTTGTTGCGGGGCCCGGATTGTCGAGTTTGCGCCGGATGGCGATTTTGGTGCCACTGGTGACACGCCCATTGATGCGCACATTGAGGGAAGTGGGGTTTGCACCCTCGAGGGCGGTGCGGTCACGTGACGAGCCGAGGTCAATGAACGGCACAAGTCCGAGGGTGATTTTGTCGAGTAGATTGCCACACGCCGGACAGGAAGACTGGATGCCATAAAACCCAATGTTGCGCAATCCTGACCAATTGGTGTTGGGCAGTTTGTGGCGTGCGCCATAGACGCCCCATCCGCCGACAATTGTCGCAGATGAATTGGTGTTGTCCGTGCTTTGTTGTGCAATCACTGCGGATGTGGCAGCGAATTGTGTGCCACCGACGGTCGTACTTGCGCGCAAGACTTCACGATCGTAGGTATCTGCAGCCACTGATCCAGAGGGTAAGCCGGAAGGGATTCCTAGGCGGAATGACGCAATGTCGGTACGACTTGAGCCACCCACATTGTGATAAAACTGAAAGTCGAAACTATCGCCGTTCTCAACACAGAGTGTTTGATAGAGAAATGATGCGACATCGGCGTTGAGTGAGGCGTATTTGGTACCATCGGGTGGTGTGGTGAAATAATTCAACTCGATGACGCGAGCCGTGGTGCCAAACGCATTGCCGTTATTACACCGTTCTTGCATGGCAGGATGGGCAGTCTTCCAGCCACGCATGTGGTCCATGCGGATGTATGCCCACGTGTACCAGCCCACAGTACAGGAGGTATCCGTATTTTCAAACGACGTATTGGCCATGGTACGTAAGCCACCATTGGCGGTATTAATAGTGGGATTACTGGTGGTAGGCACGCTTTGTGGTTGTGTGAGACTTTGCTGTTGGGTCAGTATGGCTGTGTCGGATGCGACCACCACTACACTGCCGACCATGCCCAGTAAGCCGAGTAATACCCATACGTATAAATAACGATGCAACATATGAATCCCTGTACTCCCATACCGCAAATGCCCATTGCCCACAACTACACACACACAAAACACTGTACACATGCACAACATACGCATGTGACAGTAAATATTGACAGAATACTTACAATCCAACGTCAGTACAATAACTCCGTGTATTATAGTATAAAAAAACGAGTGACTTGTCAAAAATTTGTAAATAGAATGATGAAATTTTCACAAATATGTTGTTGAAATATATTGAGTAAATGGACATGTCTCGGTGCATCGAATGGCCTGTTGGACGAATCCGAGTATGATTTGGTGGAATTTTTGAAAGCGGTATGGATATCAAAAAGAGTATGGGGGTGGATTTATACCACCCCCATTTGATGTCATTACGGTGTATGTGTCCAGGTGGGGAACTTGGTGCGTGACGCAGTCCGTGTGCGACTGAGCGACGGGGTGCGTGTGCGGCTCAGCGTACGTGACGGCGTCAAGCTCCGTGTGGGTGTCATGGAGCGTGTCAGTGATGGCGTAAAACTTTCAGTGGGTACGCGGGTGAGTGACGGCGCGTTACGCGTACTCACCACCGAATTCTGGTTGTCGGAGTCAATGGCCACAATCGGCAGATAGCGTACGTCCAAGGGGAAGTTGAGGTAGCGTGCATCACCCCACGTGATGAGCGTGCCATCAGCCTTGACGGCCAGCGAGCATTCGCGTCCCGCCGCAATCGCAACGATATCGTTGACGTTGCCTGGTATACTCAGTTGCCCCTTGCTATTGCTCCCCCAGCCGATAACACGTCCGGTGTCGAGCAAGGCCAGGGTGTGATTTTCACCGGCACTGATACCAATCACACCAATTAATCCTGCTGGGACACGTGCTTGACCGAGCCGATTATCACCCCATGCCACCACCGTGCCGTCAGACTTGAGCGCCACCGCATGCCGGTCGCCGCCATCAATGGCAATCACATCGGTGGCGGTGGTGGGCACGTTGGTCTGCCCCCACTCATTGCGTCCCCACGCTGCTATCGTATTGTCGGAGAGGATGGCAAAGGCGAAGCGTGCCCCTGCACCAACCGCTTTGACGTTTGTTTGGGCGATGACGGGAATATTCCCTTCGCCGTAGAGATTCTCTCCCCACGTATAGAGATTGCCATCTTCGGTAAGGGCATAGCCATTGGCCACCGATGCCGCAATATCCTTGAAGAGGAGGGTGCGCAGATTTGCTGGCACTGTGGATTGATTAATTCCCAGCTCATTGATACCCCATGTGACCAGCGTGCCGTTCTGGAGCAAACCAAGCACAAACAGGTCACCAATGGCGGTTTTGATCTGCGCAAACGGCCCCGGTGATGGCGTGATAGTGCGCGTATAGGTGGGGGTTGGCGTATTGGTCGGTGTGGACGTATCAGTCGGGGTAAAGGTGTCTGTCACCGTCGGCGTATTGGTGGCGGTGCGTGATGCTGTCCGCGTACTCGTTGGCGTATTGGTGGCAGTCGCTGTATCCGTGTCGGTGGGGGTACTCGTAGCCGTGCGGGTTGGTGTGTTGGTGCGCGTACTACTCGGTGTGGCTGTGGCCGTAGCCGTGCGTGTCGCAGTGGCCGTCCGTGATGTTGCTCCTAATTCGGTGATGCGGTAGACTACCCCGTCGCTCTTGAACGAGTTGTCACACACCGGATCGGCGAACTCCCAGTTGCCGGTAATCGTATTGTAGTCACTACTGTAATAGGGGCTTGAGCCATCTTTGGTGGGGCGGGCGAGTTCAAACCATGCCCACTCGGTACCTTCACTCGTCGCGTCACTGCTATAGTTGATAGGAATGGTGAGCCCACCAACATTGTTTGCGGGAACATTCCCACCATCATAGTCACCTGGCGGCACAGTGATGAGCCACAAATCACTCCCCGTCGTGTGAGCGACTGTCGCATTGCCGTATGCCCCTGCAGTAATGGTGCCAATCGTGAAATCGGTATCACTGGTGGCCGTCCCCGGGTTATCGAGTTTGCGCCGGAAGGCAATTTTGGTATTACTGGTGACGCGACCGTTGATGCGAATATTAATTGAAGTAGGATTCGCACCCTCCAATGCACTCGCATCTCGCGATGTCCCCATATCAATGAGTGGACTGAGCCCGACACTGATTTCATCGAGGAGATTTCCCCCCGTAGGGCTATCGCCATCAATCGCCAAGAATCCCAAGTTGCGTACCCCGTTCCATCCCGTTGATGGTAACGTGTGTATTCCACTATATTTGCCCCACGTCATCGTATTGGAAACATTGTTGACGACTGCTGATGATGCATTGGTTGTCCCAGGAGGTGTGGAATATGACACCGAATTAAACGAAAATCCGGTATGTGCAACGGCCGACGTATTGCGTGATGACGAACTCGCGGTGGTACGTGCATACATGATGGGGCGATTGTACGAATCAGCACTCACTGCACCTGCGGGGAGTCCCGATGGGATACCGAAGCGGAATGCCGCGATATCGGAACGATTTGCACTCAACGTTTTGTGGTGAAATGTAAATTCGATGAGATCGCCATTCACCACACACATCGGTTGGTAAATGAAAGATGCTTCGTTTGCATTTAATTCGGAGAAAATATTGCCTTGAAATGGTTGATTCGCACCATTGCGATTTGTTTGTGGCTCAATCACACGGACTGTACGCATGTTGCCTGGGCAGTTGGTTTCCCCGGTCGGTGAATGTGCGGTAAACCACCCCCGCATCTTGTCCATGCCCACATATGCCCAGTGATTGTTGTTGAAGTTGTACCAGCAGGCGTAGTCTGAATTCTCAAACGACGTGTTCGCATATGTGCGCACCGCCTTGCTCCCACTACCCACCGGATTACTGGTGGTGGGCACTGCGGGAACGGTGATGGTCATGCTGTCCGTGTAAAACCCGCTAAACGGCGTACTGTCGCCGTATTCGACCAGATAGGCGTCCACGTTGGCATCGTTGGAAAAGACGTCCGCCCAGCAACTCCCCCCCGCCGACCCCGAAAAGACCACG
>JBEANH010000179.1:0-2604 GCA_041165505.1 Chloroflexota bacterium
ACCAACACACCGACCCGTACTGTGGCACCGGTGGCATTCAAAGATGCGGCCATTGGCAATCTGTACGTGCTCGGCTTGATGCACAACGGCACACTTGCCACCTGGGGCAAAAACCACATGCTCCAAGCACAATTTCACATCAACGTGCAGCCTGAATCGCTCTTTTTCAATGGTCCATACATAGACGTAGCCACTGGTGTGGAATCGAGCTATGCCGTTGATGCCAACGGCGATCTCTATGCATGGGGTTCGAATATTTTCAATGAACTCAATGCCCCGGCGGCGGCATGGACCAAAGTCAAAGCGGTAGGCGCAGGGGGACGCTTTGCATGCGTCGTCAAAGAAGCAGACGTCGCAAATGGAAACAGCGAAGGTGATGTAATTTGCTGGGGCGATGATAGTAATGGACAAATTGCTACCAAGCCCGGTGGGTTGACTGGTGTAACCGCCGTTGATGGCGGCAACCACCACCTCGTCGCCCTCAAATCAGACGGCACCGTGGTATCGTGGGGATTCACGGGTGGTCATATCTTTGGCTGTATGGGGCAACCCAGCCCCGCTGATGTCCCCGCAGAATACACGGACGGATCACGCACCGTCATTCAGGCCAGTGCTGGCGAAGACCACACCCTGGTGTTGCTCGCCGATGGCACCGTGGATGGCTGGGGGTGTAACGACCAGAACCAGATTAATATTCCTGCCGGGGCCACCAACGTGGTGAGCATCGCGGCGGGGCGCAAAGTCTCGATTGCGGCGCGTGCTGATGGCAGTGTGATTGCCTGGGGACAAACCGAATACCGCAACTTCACCGCTGCTGGATTGGCTGCCCCACCAGGAGGCACGTACATCCAAACCTTCCCCGCAGCAGTTGATGCCGTGTTAGTGGATTCGTACGCACAGAACTCCATCATCGCCAAACGCGATGGGCGCGTGCTCGTCGGTGGCCACGTGCACGCATACGCGTACCGCCACTCGCACTGCTACACCTACACCCTAATGTAATACAAGAGAAGACACGCAGTGTGGTAACACTGCGTGTCGTTTTATCATTCCAACGGAACAGCCCTGTACATAGATCACTTCCGACGCCACAAAATCTATATCTATGCGTCTCGATACTGGTAGATGTTGTAATTTTTTAAATAACTTGTATAATCACTCTATATGCCACTGTCATGAAAGTGTAATGCTATGAGACTTACTCTGCACACGGTAGCAGTGTTCGTGCTATTGTACAGCACTCTGTTCACACACACCCCTACATCATATGCCGCTCCAATTAGTGCGCCACTCATTGATGTCACCAACGGCGGATTCGAAGACAGTATTACACCCACTGGATGGACTGTCGTACAGAATCGCACCAATCTGGGTGTTACATCAATTGCTGGATGTGCGACGGTTGATACTACGCCATATGGCGTGCTCCAGAGTTACACGCCAACGGGTGAACCAATCAACGATAACGCAGTGCTATCAACGAGTACATTTGGTGCCTCACTGACGAACCTGCAGAAAGCAAGCGGTGTCCGTTCCATGAATATGACGATGTCGGCAACCTCGGCGTCCCGTTATTTTGTGGCGTATGGACCGCACATCTACAGTTCGACATTTTCTGCGACTGCGGGGCAAGTGGTCAGAATGGAATTTCTCGGCTTATCGAATAATTATCTAACCGCATCTCCTGACCTTGTTGCAGTGCAAGCGTGGATCCAAAAGAGCGACTGTTCTGCGGCATCACAAGTATCACTTGCGAGTGGCGCAAGCCATGACACGAGTGGTGGTAATGGACATTTTGCAACGGGATCCGCAACCGTAGCAACCTCGGGTACATACCGCGTGGTGGTAGTCATGGGTGTATTCGACAAAAACGGCGATGGATCGGCTGGTGGTGCCCTCTACGTTGATAATGCGACGTTCGGTACATCCCAAACAGTAGATTGGGGTGCTACCGTGTTTGCGAACCCGTATATTGGTCAGACATACAACTTAACCGGGCTGGCTACTGCAAGCTCCGGGTTGGCACTGACATACCGTGCATTACCGACGACCACATGTACGGTATCAGGGACTACGCTCCGCCTGGTCGGTCCAGGTATATGTTACCTAATGGCCGTACAATCAGGTAATGCGACATATGCAGCAGCAACATTGATTTACAAATATGGCAAAGGATTTGCAGTTGCCAGAATCACCATCACACCTACGCGCACAAATACACCCACACGTTCCAACACACGCACAATTACTTCGACGAGACCGCCGTCGTTGACACCCACCAGCACCATCACACGCACGTTCACGCGTACCGCAACCAGCACCATGACACCGACGATAACAACAACGGCATCGTTGACACGTAGTCGTACATTTACCGCATCACGAACCTTTACGCGTACATGGACGCCGACCATTACGCCAACACCAACACGGACATTCACGAATACGTTCACACGCACCTCAACCCGCACCAACACACCGACTCGCACCAACACGCCTACTCGTACCAACACACCGACCCGTACTGTGGCACCGGTGGCATTCAAAGATGCGGCCATTGGCAATCTGTACGTGCTCGGCTTGATGCACAACGGCACACTTGCC
>JBEANH010000180.1:0-3133 GCA_041165505.1 Chloroflexota bacterium
GCTGGCGATTTTGCTTGCCATCGGCATGATCCGGCGCAACAGCGATATTCATCACTACGTGTTGCCCTTTTCGCTCGTCGGCATGTGCACCTCGCTCTACCACTATTTGCTCATCAAAACCGACTGGTTCCCACCGCCACCCTGTCTCGACGGGGTACCGTGTACTGTCGACTACTTCAATATTTTGGGCTTTATCAACATTCCCTTTATGGCGTTGGTAGCATTTTTTATCATCAACGTGATGATGGTGGCCTCACATTTCGAGCCGTACGAGCCCGTCGATGACCCCGCCGAAATCAACGGCATCCGGGCCTTCCTGGCCCCAGCCGCCTACCCCGTGTATGCGGTGGTAGCGGGTGTGCTGGGCTTTTTGGTGGTGTTGGCCTACATGGTGTAATCCCCCACACCCACCCGCCACACCCTACGCAAATGCGCTAGGCCATGCGGCGTCGCCGCCTCGTCCACACCATGCATGATGACTGCGCCACGGTAATTGATGCGGCGCAGTGCGCTGGCCAAATAGCCAAAGTCCACCACACCCATCCCTGGCGCACACGCCCCCGTATGTGGCGGCGCCGGCAATTCCTTGGCGTGCACCACCACAATATCCCGCGCCAACACCGTCATCGCCTCGTCGATGATGGCGTGCTGGTGGGGAATCGTATCCACTGTCAGCAAATTAGCCACGTCCAGCACCACACCCAGCGCCGGCGATGCCATGGTGTCGAGCAGGGTCCGTGCCTGTGCCGCCGTGCGCACCACGTTGCCCTGCTCGGGCTCAAAGGCGAGGCGCACGCCGACGCGCTCGGCATGGGGCAACAACATCCGCACACTCTGGCACATGGTCGCCCAAGCCTGTGGCGTCGCATTATCGGGATGTGCCGCCCACATATCAGCGGGATGACACGTCCCCGTCGAGATCGTCAGCACCTGACACCCGAGCAGTGGGGCGGCATCGATCAGCGTATGCATGCCGTCCAGCACCGCCTGGCGCTGTGTGAGATCCGGGTGGATAATATTGCCCGTCGCCGACAATGCTGCCATTGTGAGGCCATGCGCACGCACCGTACTCGCAATCTGGTCACACAGCGCATCTGCAATGCCCAGCGGCAACGTCGGCAGCCCCACAACACTCATATTGAACTGCACAGTATCACACCCCAGCGCACCAATGGCCGCACACGTACCAGCCAGCGTCACACGCGGGATCGATTTAGCAAAGATACCAATGCGCATCACTGTCCTCCACATGACAGCCCGCCACTTTTCACGTATCATAGCGCTATTCGACAGCCGTCGTTGCGTCAGCAGAAAGGACGCCCGCCCATGATTCGTGTCGTTGTTTTGAGTTTCTGGCATGTGCACGCCAAAGATTACACCGCCGAAGCCATCAACCATCCCGACGTCGAGCTCGCCGGCATCTGGGACAACGATGTGGCACGCGGTCAAGCCGCCGCCCAGCAGTACCATGTGCCGTTTATCGCCAGCCTCGATAGCATTTGGAGCGACAAAACCATCGATGGCGTGATTGTGACCACTCCCACCGCCATGCACCGCGACATCATGCTGGCCGCCAGCCATGCCGGCCGCCGGCATCGCCTTTATTGTCAACATGTTCCGCCGCTACCACGCCTCGACCCTCGCCATCAAAGAAATCATCGACAGCGGCGCCCTCGGCCACGTCACCCTGCTACGCGTACGCGATTCGCACAACGGCGCCTTGCGCACCCCCGAAGCCCCCAACGGCTGGCTGGTGGAGCGCTTCTTTGACCCCATCGAGGCCCAAGGCGGCGTGCTCACCGACCTGTGTCACCCCGTCTACCTGACGCGCTTTTTGCTGGGGCGCCCCACCAGCGTCAGTGCCAGCTACGGCTGGCATACCCAGCGCGCCGTCGAAGACAACGCTGCCCTCAGCTATCGCTACGATAACGGCGCCATCGGTATCGCCGAAACCAGCTTCACCACGCGCTATGCGCCCTTTACCATCGAAGCCCACGGCACCGAAGGTTCGCTGATGTACAACCAGAGTAGCGGGAATGATCTGGGTGAAGAACGCAAACTCAGCGACGCCGGCATCGCCGTCGATCCCGCCCAACGCCTGTTTGGCCTGCACCGCAAAATCCGCGTGCGCAGCACCCGCCTCGATGGTGCCACCCAAGGCTGGATGGTCAAAGAAATCCCCATGGGCATCGACCCGCCCAGCGCCTTTTCGCAGTGGGTTGGCCATGTGCACCAAGGCACCCGCGATAGCGACAACACCGCCCTAGCACTGGATTTGAGCGCCATCGTCGAAGCCGCTAACCTCTCCGCCATCCAAGACCGTGGCATCCGCCTCGACCAACTCCAGACCGACCCCGCCTAAATCCAACTCACACGCTCCAGGGAAATCTATCCCTGGAGCGTACACATCCCCTTGCAATACATCTCTTCCTTTGATATGCTTTTAATTAGATGTGCATCTAATTAGATTATGTTCGAAGGAAAACCAATGGAAACGCACGATTTTGCGCTGTTGTTACAATTTCTCAAAGTACTGGCCCACGAAAGTCGGCTCAAGTTGCTAGGATTACTGGCAGACCGTGAATACAGTGTGGGGGAACTCGCCGAGCTCCTCGACCTCAAAGAGCCCACCGTATCGCATCATCTGGCCAAACTCCTCGAGCTCGATTTGGTACACATGCGCATCGACGGCACGAGTCACCGTTATCGACTCAATCACGACACCCTGCAAAAAATCAATCGTGAACTGTTTACCCCCGAGCAAGTGGCCAGCATCGCCGACAATGTGGTCAGCGACGCCTGGGAGCGCAAAGTCCTCACCACCTACCTCATCGACGACCAACTCAGCAAAATCCCCGAAACGCACAAAAAGCGCGACGTCATCCTCGCCTGGTTGGTCAGCAAATTCGAAGTCGGCATCCACTACCCCGAAGCTCAGGTCAACAGCATCATCAAGCGCTACCACCCCGACACCGCCACCCTGCGCCGCGAACTGGTTGGCAGTAAGCTGATGCAGCGCGAAAACGGCATCTACTGGCGCACTCCACCCGCCTAAACACCACACGCCCCATGGGAGCAGGCTCCCATGGGGCGTGCATCAGCTCATCTAGCCGAGGCGCGACAACAGCGCTGC
>JBEANH010000181.1:0-2579 GCA_041165505.1 Chloroflexota bacterium
CAAAAGCGATGGCACCGTAGTGGCTTGGGGTGATGGTCGTGCTGGTCAGACGCGGGTCCCCCCTGGGCTACGCAACGTCATCAAAATTTCTGCGGGAGAGAATCATACCCTGGCCCTCCTCGATAATGGGCGTGTGGTCGGATGGGGAGCCAACGACCGTGGGCAGATTTCTATCCCAGCCACCTTGCGCGATGTGGTGCACATCGGTGCCGGCCGACGTTATTCCGTTGCAGCAATGCTCGATGGCACCATCACTGGGTGGGGCAGCACCGACAAAGGGGTGCGCAACTTCCCTCCGAGACTCGACAGCGTTGTTGTCATTGGCGTGGCCCACATCAACACGGTTATCGGACTGCGTGACGGTACCATCATCTCGATTGGTGATCCCGAGTTCGGCGGGCTGGTCTCACGCACCCCCACACGCACGTCGATGCCCACACTCACCGCATCCGAAACACTCCCACCCACCGATACGTTGACACCGTCAAATACCAAAACGCTCACACCGAGTATCACATTGACACGCTCACGCACACCTACCCGCACGCGCTAACGAGCGTATCACCCATACACACCACAGAACCACACACGTACCAGAGTACGTGTGTGGTCGGCATTTACGCACCCCCATCATGAAATGCGGTATGATGGAGACGGTATTGGGAGCAGATAGGAGCGCAACAACCATGCAAACACCATTCGTGTTAGGCGTCAATTACTGGCCGCGTCGCAAGGCCATGCGTTGGTGGAAACAGTTCGATGCCGGCGAAGTTCACGCCGATTTTGCGCTAATCGCTGAGCTCGGCATGAAGGTCGTACGTATTTTCCTCTTGTGGGAAGATTTCCAACCGACACCCGACAGTGTTGATGCTCAACGCCTACACCATCTACGCACTGTCGCCGATATTGCGGCCCGCAATAACCTGACCCTCGATGTGACATTTTTTACTGGACACATGAGTGGCCCCAACTGGGCGCCAGGCTGGTTGCTGGGCGAGCCCAGCGATCCCACCAATTTCCACAATCTACAGGTGGTCAGTCATGGCAAAATCGTCAATCGCGCCTATCGTAGCCCATACCACGACCCCATCGCACATGCTGCTGCGCGCCTGTTGCTGACCACGGTCGTCGGTGCTCTGCACAACCATCCAGGCATTGGCATCTGGAATCTAGGCAACGAACCCGATCTCTTTGCCTGGCCGCGTGATGCGGCGAGCGGGCGGGCCTGGGTACACGAAATGACACAACTCATCAAATCCATTGATACCGTGCACCCCGTGGCCTGTGGGCTCCATGCCGATAGTCTCTTCCGTGATAATCATCTACGCGTCCACGATGTCTATGCCGAAACCGATCTAGCGGTGATCATGGATGAAAAACCCGCTCGACCCCGATTATGTGCCATTCACCTGCGCCGTCGTCAGTGCACTCTGTGGCAAACCAACCTTGATGGAAGAATTCGGTGGTTGTACGGCACCACCAGGAGCACCATCGCAAGTATGGAATTGGACGGCATACGGCAAACCACGCAGTCAATTCATGGCTTCCGAAGAGGATTTGGCCGCCTATTATGCTGCCGTCCTGCCCAAACTCGTCGAGGTCGGCGCCACGGGTGCCATGTTGTGGTGTTTTGCCGACTACAGCTCCGATTTGTGGAACGAGCCACCCTGCGACGACGCACGCCACGAGCGCTTTTTTGGCATGGTGCGCCCAGACGGCACCCTCAAACCACATGCCGAAGTGATTCGGCAATTTGCTGCCACGACGCCGACCGTCATTCCTGCCACCCGCCCGGTGGTGCTCGATTGTAGCCCCGAGGAATTCTACCAAGACCCATCCGCACACATGAAACGACTCTTTGCCGCATTTGCGGGTACCGACCGCCTCAAATCATAGTTCGTTCGTTGGTGCACTGCGCGCCCATACCGTGGAGCGCAGTGCTATACTAGGCATCACGATTCACCGTAGATTAGGAGTACCAACCCATGGCCACCCATCGTCTGCTCATTCCCGGACCTGTTGACATTGATGACGAGGTACTGCAGGCTCTCGCAGGACCAACTGTCCCCCATTACGGTCCAGAATGGGCAACCCTCTACCACGACGTTGTTGACAATTTAAAGCATTTATTTGGCACATCCGGCGATGTATTCCCGATGGTGGGATCAGGGAGTACGGGGCTCGATGCTGCCATTGCGAGTGCCGTGGCCACAGGCAAGCGCATGGCTATTGTGCGCAATGGGTACTTCGGTGACCGCCTTGCTACCATTGCCCAGGCCTACGGCGTCACCGTCTATGACATCCCCGGCGAATGGGGGCGTGCTATCACCGTCCATACGGTACGCACGGCACTCGCCAACAATGGCCCATTCGATGTGCTCGGCGTCGTCTATGCTGAAACATCCACGGGGGCACTCAATCCGCTACCAGAATTAGCAGCCGTCGCCAAAGAATTCGGTATCCCCATCATTGTGGATGCGATTACTGGATTTGCAGGGACTCCGCTCGAAATGGATGCCTGGGGTATTGACATCTGTATTAGCGCTTCGCAAAAAGCCCTCGCCGCCCCAGCAGGTCTC